>NZ_JBBCBN010000019.1:0-2953 GCF_037203775.1 Phyllobacterium sp. CCNWLW183
CAACAGGCGATTCCAACGTTGAAAGCTGACTGTCCAACATCGAAACCGGCATAAAATGACCCGTGCGCTTACCCATGTGCGATCGTAGAACCTCGACTTCGCCATCCAGGAAAATGAATGCAAGCGGTCCGCCAGCTTTCTCTCTCAAACGTTCGCGATAGCTTTTTTTCAAAGCTGAGCACGACACTACAAGCCCATTTTCAGCTTTGGCTAGTTCAATGCCAATTTTGTCGAGCCACGGCCAGCGGTCATCATCCGTCAATGGAATGCCGGAAGACATTTTTTCGACGTTATGTTCGGGATGAAGCGTATCGCCTTCCAAAAAAGGAAGCTTTAAGGCTTCGGCGATCGCAACTCCTACAGAGGTTTTTCCCGAACCGCTCACGCCCATTACTATAATGCGTATCATATTGAAGCTGTAATCCCGCCATCGATATGGATGACTTGCCCATTAACAAAGGACGAGGCATCACTTGCCAAGAATATTGCAGCGCCAACCAATTCTTCAACATTTCCCCATCGTCCTGCCGGGGTCCGTTTCTCCAGCCAAGTGGAGAACTCTGGATCATCGATCAATGCTTGATTCAATGGGGTTTTGAAGTAGCCGGGTGCGATAGCGTTGATTTGCAGACCATATTTCGCCCAATCCGTGCACATGCCTCGCGTCAAATTACGAACAGCGCCTTTCGTTGCTGTGTATGGCGCTATGGATGGCCGGGCCAGTTCACTCTGAACCGAAGCAATATTGATAATCTTGCCGCGGCCTCGCTTGATCATGTGTTGAGCAGCGCTCTGGCCTGCGTAGAAAACGCTCGAGATGTTTGTTTGCAGCAATTGCTGCCATTTATCATCCGGAAAATCCTCCAGGGGAGCACGAAATTGCATACCGGCATTATTGATGAGAATATCAATCGGACCGATCTCGGCCTCGATCTTATCAATCCCCGTCTTGACCGCACCAATATCGGTTACATCAAAATGCGAGGTATGCGCCTTATACCCCTCAGCACTGAGTTCGGTGACGGCTGCTGCAAGTTTTTCCCGGTTGCGGCCGTTGAGGACGACGGTCGCACCATATGATGCGAGACCTTTTGCCAAAGCGAAGCCGATACCTTGACTGGACCCAGTAACGAGCGCGAGGCGCCCCTCAAGATTAAACAATGAGTAGGGCATGTGGACGTTCCTCTTATTCGCTTCTTGTGAGCGGACGAATATTCCGGGGTGCTCGATAAGCTTAACTAGCAGTCCTTTACGCAGCATTCTACCCGGCCAATCAAGCTCCATATGGCCGAAAAGCCAAATGTTCTGGATTAACCGTTGAAACGCCTGTCTCCTATGGTATTGATTCAACTGAACAGAATGAAAGAACACAATCATGACATTGCACCAAAATCTGATCGACGGCGAATGGGCCGGTGGCGACGCCATTGCCAATATCAATCCTTCCAACACCAATGATGTGGTTGGGGAATATGCGAGAGCGACGGCTGAGGACACGTTACGGGCCATTGCTGCTGCAAAAGCGGCCTTTCCTGCTTGGGCGCGTTCTGGAATTCTCGAACGTCATGCAATCTTGCGCAAAACTGCAGATGAGATCACTGCCCGCAAGGATGAACTTGGCCGATTGCTCTCTCGGGAAGAAGGCAAGACACTGGCCGAAGGGATTGGTGAAACTTTGCGTGCAGCGCAAATCTTCGACTTCTTTGCCGGAGAAGTGTTGCGGCTTGCAGGCGAAGTTTTGCCAAGTGCTCGTCCGAATATCGGTGTTGAAATTACGAGAGAACCGGTTGGCGTTGTCGGCATCATCACCCCGTGGAATTTCCCCATTGCGATTCCTGCCTGGAAGATTGCACCTGCTTTGGCTTATGGAAATACTGTTGTGTTTAAGCCAGCGGATCTCGTACCGGGCTGCTCTTGGGCAATTGTTGATATCCTCCATCGTTCGGGTCTACCAAAGGGTGTGCTTAATCTTGTCATGGGCAAGGGTTCAGTTGTAGGGCAGACAATTCTCGACAGCGCCGATGTCAATGCGATCACTTTCACCGGATCTGTCGGTACGGGAAAACGCGTCGCTGCAGCATCAATTGAGCATATGCGCAAATTCCAGTTGGAGATGGGCGGTAAAAATCCATTTGTTGTTCTGGATGATGCCGAGCTTAACGTCGCGGTCGACGCCGCTGTAAATAGTGCGTTTTTCTCAACCGGTCAGCGTTGCACAGCGTCTTCTCGAATCATTGTCACCGAGGGCATCCATGATCGATTCGTTGCTGCTGTTTCGGAAAAACTGAAAACCATCATAGTTGATGATGCTTTGAAGGCGGGGACGCATATTGGCCCCGTTGTCGATGCGAGCCAGCTCAAGCAGGATGAAGATTATATTGCTATCGGTCAAAAAGAGGGTGCAAAGCTCGCTTTTGGCGGCGAACGGCTGACACGGGATAATCCCGGCTTCTATCTGCAGCCCGCTTTGTTTACGGAAGCGACGAATCAAATGCGTATTTCTCGCGAAGAAATATTTGGTCCTGTCGCCAGTGTCATCCGCGTCAAGGATTATGAAGAGGCGCTGCATACAGCAAATGATACGCCTTTTGGCCTCTCATCGGGCATTGCGACGACGAGCCTGAAGCATGCGACTCATTTCAAACGCAATGCGGAAGCTGGGATGGTCATGGTTAACCTGCCCACTGCCGGTGTTGATTTCCATGTGCCTTTCGGCGGACGTAAGGGATCAAGTTATGGCCCTCGTGAGCAGGGCAAATACGCTGCCGAGTTTTATACGACGGTGAAAACCGCCTATACGCTGGCCTGATCCTCGTCGCAGGATCTATGTGAATGTTAAAGGGGCGTTGCGCAGGCAGCGCCCCTTGTTTTTTGCCCTACATTTTGTTGAGTTATCCCCAGGGATTGGGATTTGTTTTATAAAAGTTAGATTTTGGGGATTTTTTTGAGAAAG
>NZ_JBBCBN010000002.1:0-485548 GCF_037203775.1 Phyllobacterium sp. CCNWLW183
TACAAAGACGCGCTTCGATGACCGCCCGTCTTTCCCACCATCTCAATAGCCAGACGCAAAAGCGGGCGTGGCAAGGGGAAGGCATAACAAAAACAACCAGCTAGGCGATGGGCGCTTGCGTTGGCAGGACACAGTCACTAATCTGGCCTTGCTCTAACGGGGTGCCTGCATCAACAGGCTGAGAGACTGGAACCAATCCAGTCAACCCGCGGAACCTGATCCGGTTTGTACCGGCGGAGGGATTAGATGCGGCTTCACAAGCCGGCGCACCTATCCTTTTGAAATTCAACTTTAGGAGGCGCCTATGCAGCCACTCGAATTTATGAAATTTGCCCTTGTTTCCAGCGCATTGGCATTTGGCCTTTCCAGCCCAGCAAATGCGGATGGCAAGCTGACAGTCTACACCTATGAAAGCTTTACCTCTGAATGGGGGCCAGGGCCAAAAGTCAAAGAAGCCTTTGAGAAGCAATGCACCTGTACTGTTGACTTTGTAGCAGTCGCCGATGGCGTTGCGCTGCTTAACCGTCTGAAGCTTGAAGGCGCATCGACAAAGGCGGATATTGTTCTCGGTCTGGATACGAACCTGACTTTTGAAGCTCAGCAAACCGGACTTTTTGCGCCGCATGGCATAGATACAACTGCTATCGACATTCCTGGCGGCTTCAAGGACAGCATTTTCGTTCCCTATGATTATGGCTACTTCGCTGTCATTTATGACACAGAGAAAGTCAAAGACGCACCGGTTAGTCTGAAGGATTTGGTTGATGGCGATCCGAAGCAGAAGATCGTTATTGAAGATCCTCGCACGTCTACACCGGGCCTTGGTCTCGTATTGTGGATGAAATCAGTTTACGGGGACAAGGCCAGTGAAGCCTGGGCCAAACTCAAGGATCGCGTTTTAACCGTCACGCCCGGCTGGTCAGAAGCCTATGGGCTTTTTACCAAAGGTGAAGCGCCCATGGTGCTTTCCTATACTACGTCGCCCGCTTATCATCTGATCGCGGACAAAACCGATCGGTACAAGGCAGCATCCTTCGATGAAGGACATTACCTGCAGGTCGAGGTTGCAGCGCAAACTGTAAACGGAGCCAAGAACCCGCTTGCTGCGCAGTTTTTGACATTTGTTACCGGCACGGCATTTCAGGATACTATTCCCGAAAACAATTGGATGTATCCTGCAGCTAAAACCTCAAATCCGCTCAATCCAGCCTTTGACACATTGGTAAAGCCAGCAAAGACACTGACTTTCACATCTGAAGAAGTGGCGAAAAATCGCAAAGCCTGGATCGACGAGTGGCTTGAAGCCATGAGCAAGTAGCACAGATGGCCGCCTCTTCGATGAAACCCTTGGCGGGAGGCCTCGCTCTCGCCTTTCTGGGCATATTGGCGGGCGGCTCTCTCCTCAGTCTCGCCATTGAATCTTTCCGTGGAGGCACGGAGGGCTTTGCTACTTTTGACAGCTACATTTGGCGGATTGCACGCTTCACAATCCTTCAAGCGCTCCTTTCCATGGTGCTTTCTGTCGGCTTTGCCATCCCGCTTGCCCGTGCATTGCATGCGCAGCAGAGCTTTCCGGGACGCGCAATGCTCCTGCGTCTGTTTGCCTTGCCTCTGGCGCTGCCAGCGCTCGTTGCCGTGCTCGGTGTCACCAGCATTTACGGACGAAACAGTTTGCTGGCTGCTATCCTCGGATGGCTGGGGCTTGATTTGGTTCCCGATATTTACGGGCTGACGGGCATTCTTCTCGCCCATGTATTTTTCAATTTGCCATTGGCGACACGGCTCATTCTCTCAGGTCTGGATTCCATTCCCGAAGATTATTGGAAACTCTCCTCACAACTGGGGATGAGCAACTGGACACAGTTCAAATTAATCGAATGGCCGGTCATTTTACGCAGTATATCGGGTGTGGCTGGCTTGATCTTCATGCTGTGCATTACTTCATTCACCGTGGTGCTGACACTCGGCGGAGGGCCTCGCGCCACGACACTCGAAGTTGCAATATACCAGTCGCTTCACTTCGATTTTGATATAGCCAGAGCGGTGTCCTTGACGCTTCTTCAGCTTTGCCTGACAATTATCGTGCTCGGCCTTCTATCACTCGCTGGGCGTCCGACAGAAGAAGGCTTCAGCTTGCGTATCACGACCCGCCGCTTCGACATGCCTTCATTGCCGCAAAGACTATGGAACATTGCTCTGATTATATCCGGTTTTCTGTTCGTAGCCTTGCCCATGGCAGGCACTGTCGTTTCCGGCTTGTCGGCAGATATTACCCGTCTACTGTCCGAAACGGCCGTCTGGCGCGCAATTGCCACCAGTCTTGTTCTTGGCGCAATCGCGGCCGCACTTTCACTGATAATTTCGCTTAGTCTGGTGATTGCGCGGGAGTTTTTGGCAACCCGGCGGCGCTACGCCAGAGCTGGAATATTTGAGCGCTCGCTTGATCTTGGTGCGAGCTTGATCATGGTAGTGCCGCCTATCATCATTGGTGCGGGATGGTTCATTCTTTCCCACCACTTTGTCGATCCATTCAGCCTCGCACCCTTCATGGTAATATGCGTCAATGCCGCTATGGCCATCCCTTTTGCGTTCCGGATTCTTCGACCGTCATGGGATACAGCGGCAAGCCGCCACAACAGACTGTGCGAGCAATTGGGCATTGCGGGTTGGAACCGGCTCCGAATTATCGATTGGCCAATTTTAAAACATCCGCTCGGCATAGCCTTTGCCTTTGCCATGGCTTTGTCCCTTGGTGATCTCGGAACAATTGCCCTGTTTGGCAACGACACCGTTCTGACCCTGCCCTATTTGCTGTTGCAACGCATGGGAAGCTATCGTACCGCCGACGCCGCCGGGTTGGCACTAATTCTTGCTGCGCTGTGCCTCATTCTCATGATCATCGCCGATAGAGGCGCAATTCGACTGGCCAAAAGGGACAGCAGTGCAAATGGCTAAGCCCGCAAAAACAAATGGCGTCTCTGTTCGTCTCAACGCCGTGCGTTTCGACTATGGGGACATGGCAATGCACTTTGATGTGTCCATTCAAGCCTCCACAATAACCGCCGTCATCGGCCCGAGCGGATCGGGAAAATCGACGCTGCTTAATCTCATCGCCGGGTTCGAGAAGCCTGTTGGTGGCTCGGTACTAATCAATGAGGTTGACGTCACCAGTCTTCCGCCATCGCTCCGTCCAGTCTCCATGGTGTTTCAGGACAATAATCTTTTTTCCCATCTGGATGTGATGTCCAATGTCGGATTGGGCCGCCGTTCGGATTTGAGGCTTGATGAAGTCGACAAAGTGGAAATTCAGGCAGCGATTCGGAAAGTCGGGCTTGCCGGAAAAGAGGGAAGGAAGCCCGAGGCTCTTTCCGGGGGAGAACGACAGCGCGTGGCAATCGCCCGCGCATTGGTGCGCAACCGTCCCGTATTGCTTCTGGATGAAGCTTTCGCTTCCCTTGGCCCTGCTTTGCGTCACGAAATGCTGGAACTTATTGAGAATCTTCAAAAAGAAACCGGAATGACAATTATCATGGTTACGCATCATCCGGACGACGCTTTGCGGCTGGCATCGACGCTGCTCTTCGTTGATAATGGGCACATTGCTGCTTCCGGCCCGGCCAAGGATCTGCTGTCAGACGATGGCCCTGCCCTGTTGCGAAATTACCTCGGTAGCAAAGAGTCTGGTCTTTGACATATTTTCGACGCCTTGCCCCGGTCAGGAAAACAATGAAATTCTTGCTCCGGGCCGCACATCGGGCTAGCAAGAACAAAGACATACGAGTCTCCTGGCACTTAATACAAAAAGGATATGATTCTGGGTTCGCACACGTCTCCCTTGAATACAGGATGGTTTCAAGCAGCTAAGCAGGGCAGAAAGCCGGCGCAGCTCATGCTGATGCTTGCCTTTCTCTCAGGTTGCCAAGTGCTGAATATTAGCAAGGAAGATGCGGCGCTTGGCCCGTCATCGAACCCGGTCACGGTAGACAATGTTAATAAGAACGACCGACTCGCCAAACTTAGCGCTGAGCAGCATCCCCGTATTCTCGCGACCTATGGCGGCGAGTATAAGGATGCAAAACTGGAGCGCATGGTCGCCAAAGTCGTTGGCAATCTGACAACGGTTTCGGACAACCCGACCCACACCTATCGCATAACGATTCTCAACTCGCCCAACATCAATGCCTTTGCCTTGCCGGGCGGGTATCTTTATGTCACCCGCGGCCTCCTCGCCCTTGCCAATGACAGCGCGGAACTGTCCGCCGTGATTGCTCACGAAATGGGCCACGTAATCGCCAATCACGGTATAGAGCGCCAGCAGCGCGAACAGGAAGCCGTTATTGCCGGACGCGTCGTATCGGAAGTTCTGCAGGGCGACACAGCCGGACAGGAAGCCTTGATCCGCGGCAAGCTGCGGATGGCGCAGTTTTCACGCAATCAGGAACTTCAGGCCGACGCGATCGGCATCAAGATGATTGGCGAAGCGGGTTATGATCCATTTGCTGCGCCACGTTTCCTGCAATCCATGGCTTCCTATGCTGATTTCCGAAACGTGTCCGGCGCTACCGATGCCAGCCTCGATTTCCTTGCCAGCCACCCCTCGGCACCGCAGCGAATTGAACTTGCGCGTGGGCATGCCCGCCGTATCGGTGCCCCCGGCGTTGGCACGACCGACCGCGAATCGTTCCTGCAGGGTATAGACGGCATCCTATATGGCGATACGCCGGAAGAAGGCTATGTGCGGGGCCGCAATTTCGTCCATCCACTTCTGGGCGTGAGCTTCACTGTTCCTGAAGGCTTCACCATCGACAACAGCGCCGATGCCGTTATGGCGACGGGCCCGGGAGAAGTAGCCGTCCGGTTTGATGGGACACAAATATCCGGCAATCCGTCAATGACCGACTACATGCGCAGCGGCTGGGTGACCGGGCTTGTCGACGCCAGCGTTACCGCTACGACCTTTAACGGCATGCCTGCGGCCAGCGCCAAGGCAAAGGCCGATCGCTGGGAGTTTGATATTTTTGTGATCAATGCCGGTAATCGCATTTATCGCTTCCTGACTGCGGCTCCAGCACGAAGCTCAGCGCTAATACCCGCCTCGCAAACGGTTGTTCAGAGCTTCAAGCTCCTGACGCCTGAAGAGAAAGCCGCCATAAAGCCTTTACGCATCCGCGTTGTGACAGTAAAGCCCGGCGATACTCTTTCATCACTTTCAAGTAAAATCCTGGGTACAGACCGCAAGCTTGACCTCTTTCGCCTGATCAACGCCATGCCGCCCGGCGGAACCGTATCCGTCGGCGACAAGGTGAAGCTTATCAGCGAATAATAAAAAGCCCGGCATCGCTGCCGGGCTGTGTTTTGGCGAGAAAGACAGCTCTTATGCTGCCTCTTCCTGCTCGTCTTCAGCAACTACATCTGCTTCAACTTCTGCCTCAGCATCATCGGCCTTAGCACCGCGCTTAGGACCCTTAGCGAGATTTACCTCGATAAGACGGACAGCTTCGGTTTCTGACATCTTGTTGACGGCAGAAATTTCACGAGCCATGCGATCAAGTGCTGCCTCGTAAAGCTGGCGTTCTGAATAAGACTGTTCCGGCTGATTGTCGGCACGGAATAGATCACGCACAACTTCCGAAATCGAAATCAAATCGCCTGAATTGATTTTCGCATCATATTCCTGCGCGCGGCGAGACCACATGGTGCGCTTGATACGGGCCCGTCCCTGGACGACCTTCAATGCGCGCTCTACATAATCTGTTTCAGAAAGTTTCCGCATGCCGATGGCTGTTGCTTTGGCAACTGGCACTTTCAGACGCATCTTGTCTTTCTGGAAATCAATAACAAACAGTTCAAGCTTGTGGCCCGCAACTTCCTGTTCTTCAATATTGACAATTTGACCAACGCCGTGTGCCGGATATACAATAAATTCGCCCGTTTTAAATCCAATACGCTGGGCGGCTTTTTTCTGCGGAACTACTGTCATGCGCTTCATTACTCCCTGCTGCGCCCGGCAAAACGCACCGGTTAAACCAACCACTGGAAACCGGAACCCGGTTTGTCGGTCGTCAATAGTGTCGCGCAAAAGCAATCCGGACGGATCAGTTGGGCTGAATGACAAACAAGCATACCCTGAACTGTTGCGTCCGAAAAAAATCTAGCCAAGTGGTGATTTATACTTTAGCGCCACGAAATTGACGTCCAATGATCAACATATTTCAGCACCATAACATGAAAACCGCGTAGAATCAAATTTTTGCTGCAATTGCTCAAAAAATGGGGCTCAAAGCCTTGCTTATTGCACCAACTCCAGTTTAGCCAAGTCTGATTCCTAGGCTATTAATCGCCTTCGCCAGGCTCCGGAGAAAAGAATTTCTCGAATTTGCCTGCCACACCGTCCATTTCCTTGGCATCCGACGGGGCGTCGCCCTTTGTAGAGATATTCGGCCACTTCTCGGAATACTCGGCATTCAGCTGCAACCAGCTGTCCAAACCTGGCTCAGTGTCCGGCTTGATGGCTTCCGCTGGACATTCAGGTTCACAAACACCGCAGTCAATACATTCGTCCGGGTGAATGACGAGCATGTTTTCACCTTCATAAAAACAGTCGACCGGACAGACCTCAACGCAATCCATATATTTGCAGCGGATGCAATTGTCGGTCACAACATAAGTCATTTACTGGCTCCAGAAGACACCACGATCAGCGGGGTACAATCGTGAGGTAACGATTTGCTGCCAAACTGACAAGAGGTAAGAACAAGACTGCGGCACCAGAACGCGGGCGTTGGTTTACCGGCGAGCCTTTGATCGCATTGTTCGCACCTTCAACAAGCGCAAACAAGCAATTCATTCCCGGCTAATGGTGTATTATCGGTATAGTGTACTCTACTTAGGTCAAAATCGAGCAAATTTATTTCGATTAAACGTCGGCGACATTATGAGTTGGAATCATCGTTTTTGCCCTGCATCAAACGATCAACTTGCCGGCGCTCCCTTTTTGTTGGTCGGCCGCTGCCGGCATCACGCTTTGGCAAAGCGTCCAGACGGCTAATTTCTTTCGGCATGGGCGGCGGAGACAGATCCCTGTAGAGTTTCTTCGCTTCTTCAGCTGGCCCGCGCCTTTCTCCACCCGCAACAACTTCATAAACCAGGACACGACGGTCCAAGGAAATTGTCAGCACATCGCTTACTTTGACATTCTGCGATGGCTGATCAATTTTCACTTTGTTTAGACGGACATTCCCGCTGGATACCAGCTTGGCCGCAAGTGAGCGGGATTTTACCACCCGCGCAAAGAACAGCCATTTATCAATGCGCCGTCCTTTCTTTCCTTCGTTATCGGCCTCTGCCATCATTTTATTTTTTCATTTGTTCCTTCAAAGCGAGCAGCTTGGCAAAAGGCGAGTCCATGTCGATTTTAACTGGACGTTCCTCACGCTCGGGACGCTTGGTTGGAGCCTTATGTTGTCCCTGTGGTTTTCCGCCATGTTTCGCGCCATCCTGTTTAAAGCGCTCATTGCCTGCGGGCTTGCCTTTGCCCCGGAAATGTTCCTTGCGTTCACCACGTTCATTCTGCGGCGCAGCCGGGCGGTTGGGCTGGGCAGCTCTCTGCTCAGATTGGCCGTTCCGTGCTTGCCCACCGCGCTGATGATCGCGTTTCTCGTGATTTCCACGATTATTGCGATTATCGAAACGTGCCTGACGCCACAAGAGAATTGGCTTTGGTGCTTCTTCCGGCACCGCTGGCGTTGCTGTTTCAGCAGTCGGCTGGGATGGTTTGGCTACAGCTTGCACCACTGGTGCATTTGCAAACCCTGGACCAACCGGTTCTGCAGCAGGCACTGCAGTGTCTTTCGTTGGTGCAGCACTTGCGACCGCTTCTAGCTCCGCCAATTTGGCAGCAACAATCGCAGGTTCAACGGCCTCCTGACGATAGCCAAGATTTTTGAGGATCTCCTCCATATCATCGGCAGTTGCACCGAGGATCGACATCATGGCTGGGATTACCAGAAAGCGTGATCCGTCATAGGCGCCATCGGGACGAGTGCCCGTGCCGGGCTTCCAGGCCAGCGCAGGACGGATGAGATCCGCCAGACGTTCAAGGATGTCGATGCGGACAGCTCTGCGACCAAGCAATCTATATCCTGCCAGACGATAGAATGCGGGATCAAAGCTTGCATCGGTCACCACAGAGGTTCTGCCTGCGGACAATACCTGAACGACGTCGCCATACCCGGGACGGTCCTTGGCATCTTCTTTGAGCGCCCAGAGCAGCGTCAAGAGACCGGCGGGGGCCGGTTTCAGCAGAGCCGGCAAGAATACGTGATACGCGCCGAAGCGCACGCCGAGACGGCGCAGGGCTGCTCGGGAGTCCTGATCCAACCCGCGAACTTCTTCTGCAACATCCCGGCGCTGCAAAACACCGAAGTTTTCGACCAGCCGGAAGGCAAGACCTTTCGTGATTCCAACCAGCGCATCCGCATTGGCAAGATCAACAAGCGGCTTTAACACCGTGTCTATATGGTGGTTGAGAAAGCGATCAACCCGCGCGGCAACCTTGTCGCGAGCCGGGCCAGTGAGCTGCTCATCAGCCAGCAATACGGCGCGCGGCTTGAGCGCTTGCTCTCCGGATACAACGGAAGCAATAGTCGCACCGATCCAGCGCAGCGTCCCATCTGACGCCAAAGCAAAATCGCCATTGGCGGATGCCGAAAACCGCTCAGCGCGATTTTCGAACTCTGCCGCCAGCGCTTTTTGCGCTGCAGCTTTGATCGCCTTGGCGTCCGCTCCATCATCTTGAGCATCCGCAGTGAAACGGAACCCGTCTAATCGTCCAACATGGTGCCCCTCGACAACAACGTCCCCGGCAGGGCTAATTTCGGCTTCTAGCATTGTATTCTCTCTCAGGCGCCTCATAAGCACGCTTGTCCTGCGGTCTACGAAGCGTTTCGTCAACCGTTCATGCAGTGCATCGGATAATCTGTCCTCAATTTCACGCGTCTTTTCTTGCCAATGTGCCTGATCTGCCAGCCAACCGGGTCGATGAGACACAAATGTCCACGTTCTGATCTGGGCTATACGCCGCGAAAGAGCGTCGATATCGCCATCAATGGAATCAGCCCGCCGAACCTCTTCTGCCATATAATTTTCGTTCACATGACCTTTTTCAACAAGATCAGTATATACGGACGCAATGATGTCAGCGTGTTGCGCCGGTGCAATCTTGCGATAATCCGGCAAGGCGCAGGCGTCCCATAAAAGTGCTACACGTTCGGGCGTATTTGCGAGTGGAGCAATATCGGGATCACGCGAAAGAAACTCCAAAGCTTGCTGGTCAACCGCCGGAAGAGCTCTGGTCAGACCATCAATCGGTGCCGGAGTGTCAATGGAGCGCTTCAGCGCATCGAGGCTGGAATAGTCAAAACGAGCACTCCGCCACTGCAAAATCTTCACTGCATCGAAAGCATGGGATTCAACACGTTGAACAAGCGCTTCGGAGAAACCTGACACATGGCCCGTCACGCCAAATGTTCCGTCACGCAAATGGCGTCCGGCTCGCCCGGCTATCTGACCGATTTCTGCCGGTGAAAGATCGCGGAACTGATATCCATCAAATTTCCGGTCCTGTGCAAACGCAACGTGGTCCACGTCGAGATTGAGCCCCATGCCAATGGCATCGGTTGCCACCAGATAGTCCACATCCCCGGACTGATAAAGCTCCACCTGCTTGTTTCTCGTTCGTGGGCTTAGCGTTCCCATGACCACCGCAGCGCCACCATTCTGCCGCCGGATCAATTCCGCGATTGAATAGACTTCTTCCGCCGCGAAAGCCACAATCGCCGTGCGCGGTGGCAGGCGGGTAATCTTTTTCGAACCGGAATAGGCGAGATTGGACAATCTTGGCCGTGTAACCACGGATATGCCCGGCAAAAGCTTCTCTAGAATGCCACGCATCGTTGCAGCGCCCAGGAGGATTGTTTCCTGACGCCCGCGGAGATGCAGAATGCGATCCGTGAAAATGTGGCCACGCTCAAGATCGTTGGCAAGCTGAACTTCGTCAATGGCAACAAAATCCATATCCGTATGGCGCGGCATGGCCTCTACGGTGCAAACTGAATAACGGGCGCCAGGCGGACTGATTTTTTCTTCGCCGGTAATCAGCGCGACATTGGCAATGCCTGCTCGCTCCACGACACGATTATAAACCTCGCGCGCCAAAAGCCGCAGCGGCAAACCGATCATACCGGATCGGTGCGCGAGCAGGCGCTCAATCGCAAGATGAGTCTTGCCAGTGTTTGTGGGCCCCAAAACTGCCGTAACATCGCGGCCAGTCAGTGTGAGAGGCAGTTCGGTCTTGGGCATAAGGTTCATCAACTACAATCCAGTACCGCCCAAATGAGCAAACCAAAGTTTGGCGTTCATCCAAACAGCATTCTCAGCATCTACAGAACGTAAGTGGCTCAATCCAGATAAACAATCATTAATCGATTCACGGAATATACCGTTAAGAAATAGAACGCGAGCAGAACGAATCGGCTACGAATCAGCTTTAGGCTCATATTCCCGATTTGTTCACGGCGATATATAGATTTTTTCCAAGCATAATCACTACATGCTGAATCACTCAACTTGTTGGAGGCCCACATCGCGCAAAAAAATTAACTTTTGCGCATCGCCGCGAATTATCAGTTTTTACCAAGAGTCAAGCACCTCTGCCGACTGGATTCTCCAGCCGGCAGCGCGCTTGCAGTAAAAACGGTCTTAGCTCAGATATTGTCCGCCATTGGCTGAGAGCGTTGAGCCGGTTATGAAACCGGATTCGTCTGAGGCCAGGAAAACGACACAGCGCGCCACCTCTTCAGGCTCGCCAAGACGACCGACCGGAATTTGCGGGATGATGCGCTCGTTTAAAACCTTTTCATCAATTGCACGCACCATTTCCGTTCCGATGTAACCGGGACAGATCGCATTGACAGTAATGCCAGCCCGTGCACCCTCTTGTGCCAGTGCCTTTGTAAATCCTATATCGCCCGCCTTGGCAGCCGAATAATTGACCTGTCCAGCCTGACCCTTTTGCCCGTTGATCGACGATATGTTGATGATGCGTCCAAATTTGCGGTCTCTCATCCCCGTCCAGAGCGGATGAGTCATATTAAACAGGCCATTCAGATTGGTATTGATGACATCCGTCCACTGCCCTGGTGTGAGCTTGTGAAACATAGCGTCGCGCGTGATACCGGCGTTATTTACAAGCACCGAAATGGGTCCCAGATCGGCCTCCACCTTGGCAATACCGGCTGTACATTCTTCGTAACTCGACACATCCCATTTATAGGTCGCTATACCGGTTTCATCACTGAATTTTTTTGCCGCTTCATCATTGCCTGCATAGCTTGCTGCGACTTTGTAGCCTGCATCTTTCAAAGCGATGCTGATTGCAGCACCAATACCGCGCGTACCACCGGTTACGATAGCTGTTTTTGTCATGTTTCCCCTCCCTGAAATAATCTCTCGTAAATGCAGTCAATAAATCACAAGTGTGAAGTGCACGACGCACCGCAGAAACGCCGGCCCCGCTAAGCGCAGAGCCGGCAAAATTTGGTTTAATCCTTGATGCGTTCGACGCAGAGAGCAACGCCCATACCGCCGCCAATGCAAAGTGTGGCAAGACCCTTGGTCCCGTTGCGCCGCTTCAATTCAAAAAGCAATGTATTCAACACGCGCGCACCGGAGGCACCAATTGGATGGCCTATAGCGATCGCCCCACCATTGACGTTGACGATATCCGGGTTGAAACCCAGATCCTTATTGACCGCGCAGGCTTGGGCCGCAAAGGCTTCGTTTGCTTCTACAAGATCAAGGTCTTCTGCCTTCCAGCCAGCCTTTTCCAGTGCTTTGCGTGAGGCCGGAATTGGCCCTGTTCCCATAATGGCCGGATCAACACCTGCCGTTGCCCAAGAAACAATGCGCGCCAATGGCGTGATGCCACGGCGCTTTGCCTCGTCCTCGCTCATGAGGACAACAGCCGCGGCGCCATCATTCAGCCCCGATGCATTACCGGCGGTGACTGTTCCCTCTTTATCGAAGGCCGGGCGCAGCTTCGACAGCGACTCCAGCGTTGCGCCGTGACGAATATACTCATCATCGGCAACGACCACATCGCCCTTGCGGGTCTTGATGGTGAAGGGCACGATTTCATCCTTGAATCGTCCGGCTTTTTGCGCAGCCTCAGCCTTGTGTTGAGAGGCCAAGGCGAAATTATCCTGCTCCTCCCGCGTCAACTGCCATTTCCGGGCGATGTTTTCCGCAGTAATGCCCATGTGATAGCCATGAAACGCGTCAGTCAAACCGTCCTTGATCATGGTGTCGATCATCTTGAAGTCGCCCATTTTGACGCCTCCGCGCAAATGGGCGCAATGGGGCGCCATCGACATGGATTCCTGTCCGCCAGCGACAATGATGTTGGCATCGCCGGTGGCGATTTGCTGCATGCCCAAGGCGACAGCCCGCAAACCGGAGCCACAAAGCTGGTTCAACCCCCAAGCTGTAGCCTCCTGCGGGATTCCTGCTTCCATCGCAGCCTGCCGCGCCGGATTTTGCCCTTCGCCCGCGCCAAGAACCTGACCCATGATCACTTCATCCACGTCTGCACCATCAACCCCAGCGCGGCTGAGCACCTCTTTGATAACCGCTGCCCCCAGCTCATGCGCGGGCACATTGGCAAATGCACCATTGAAAGAGCCTACCGGGGTGCGCGCTGCACTGGCGATAACGATGGATTGGGTCATAAACGTTTCCTCATTTTTTAATGCTCAATTCAAAATACTTCTGCCGAACAGAATTCCCTCCCTTCGTACATTTGACAAGGCCCAATCCAGCTAGAAGTAGATTTATCCTTCCCGCAGTGCAGCATAAGTTTGGGTGTAACCGGTTGTATGCAGTGCACAAAACACTTTGAAATGATGCGCTTTGCCCCTATCCTTTATTTCTACCGTCAAGCTGGCGCGTGAGTTCGGCAATGGGATATGCTTGGGGAGTTAAGTAATGGCAGCGAAGACCGGCGAAATCATCATCAAGAAATACGCTAATCGACGTCTCTACAACACCGGCACAAGCACTTACGTGACGCTTGAGGACCTGGCTGGCATGGTTAAGCGTAATGAGGATTTCACGGTTCAAGACGCCAAGACAGGTGAGGACATTACTCATTCTGTCCTGACCCAGATCATTTTTGAATTGGAAAACAAGGATGGGCAGAACATGCTTCCCATCCCTTTTCTTCGCCAGCTGATTGCATACTATGGCGACCAGATGCAGGTCGTACTTCCAACTTTCCTCGAACAATCCATGTCTGCCTTTGCCAAGGAACAGGAGCGCATGCGGGAACAGCTGACAACCGCTTTTGGCAAGTCGCCGATTGATATGATGAATGTCAGCACGCCGATTAAACTGGTCGAGGAGCAGGTGCGCCGGAACACTGAGATGCTGCAGCACGCGATGAAGATGTTCACCCCGTTTCCGCTCAACAAGTCCACGAATGCGGCTGAGGCGGACGAAAGTTCCGCCACTGAGAAACCGGCCGATACATCCGGGTTGAATGAACTAAAAGAGCAGATCGCAGCGATGCAGCGCAAACTGGATTCTCTCGACAAATAATTTTCAAAGCACGTGCGGGAGGAAGAATGACCGGGTCAGCCAAAGCAACCGTTTTCATCGATAATGAAAAAGTCATTGTAACCGAATATCGGTTTGACATTGGGGATAATACCGGCTGGCATCGTCATGGCCATGACTACGTTGTCGTGCCATTGATGGACGGAAAAGTGAAACTCCTCACCAAAGACGGAGAATCAATAGCCGAGATGAAGAAGGGCGTTCCCTATTTTCGATCCGAGGGCGTGGAACACGATGTTGTAAACGCCAATGAAGGCGAATACGCCTTCATTGAAATAGAGCTGAAGTAGCCGCTTCTAGCGAAAATTCACGTCGCGGCCCGCTGACCGAAGAGATACGGTGAAGCCCGCAAGAATATCAAAAAACGCCATCGCCATGAGAATGAAGAAGAGTGAGTGCGAAGCGCTTGGCACGAGCAAAAACTCTACGAGAAAAGCTACAAACACAAATGTAGAGAGCAGATGATCGACAACTGAGGCATTGCTCGTGCGCGTTGACTTCATGATCTCAAAGAACAGAAGCGCGAGCGACAAAACGATCATCAGGTCTCCGAGCGTCATGACCCAATTGCCACCTGACAGCATCTGCATTGAATAAAGCTGGGTAGCCCAAGGATCAGCGCCACCAATGCCAGCCAATCCGGCAATAACCAGATTGAAGACAATGAGCGGCACGATCATCAACGGTATATTTGAAATCACGAAGCAATCTCCCACAAAAGCCGCTGGCCCCAAAATAAAAGGACCGGCACATGGCCGGTCCTTTTAGCATGCTTTCGAAGGAAAGATCAGCCTTCTTTAGGCGTCAAAACCTGACGGCCACGATACATGCCGGTCTTTAGATCGACGTGATGCGGGCGACGCAGTTCGCCTGAATTCTTGTCTTCGACGTAAGTCGGTGCCTTCAACGCGTCAGCGGAACGGCGCATGCCGCGCTTCGACGGAGAAGTTTTTCGTTTAGGTACAGCCATTGTTCCAGCTCCAGTAATCAGTCAAAATCCGGCACTGGCCCAACTGAGCCTGTCACAATGGACAAAAATCCGGAAAGTTCGGCTGGGCTATACACCGCCAAAGAGCTTTTGACCAGCATGAGTCTCATATTTTTTGTCATGAAGCTGTTAAACGAGGCATTTGACCGCTATTGGCGCCTAACCGATGCATCCGACATAGGCTCCTGCGGCCCGCGCGCGCCGCTCATTCACCCTTGCCAGCATTTGCAAGCCACGGCCAGGTTTAGCCGGGTTTCGCATAATAGGATTAGGAAGCGTGACCGCGAGATAGGCGGCCTGACGTGCAGATAGTTTTGCGGCGCTGGTATTGAAATGGTGCTGTGCCGCAGCCTCTATTCCGTAAATCCCCGGCCCCCACTCTGCAATATTGAGGTAAATCTCCATCAAGCGCCGTTTAGGCAGTATCAGATCTGTCATGACTGCCAGCGGAACTTCCAGCCCTTTGCGAATAAATGAGCGGCTGTTCCACAAGAACAGGTTTTTCGCAGTTTGCATTGGAATGGTAGAAGCGCCTCGCGTTTGCTCCCCATCGATTGTATCGGACACGACCGAATTTAATGCGTCCCAATCAACACCGGCATGCGAGCAGAACTTGGCATCCTCGGACATCATGACTGAATTGACGAGGGTTGGCGATATATCGTCAATGGAAACCCACTGACGGTCATAACCGGAGAACGTCACGAGGTCCTTGACCATCAAGGTGGAAATCGGATGGACAAAGGGCAATCTGTACAAACACAGCAGAATTAAAGGCAGCATCACCAATACAATGCCGATCAGAATCACATAGCGCATGATGCGCCCTAAAGGCGAGCGTCCCGGATCGACAAGATATCCCCTGCCCCGCTTGTTTCTGACCAAAACCCTTGCCACGTAGACCTTCCGCTTGAATTGCCACCACGGACATAGAGCATCGGGAAGAAGAAGGGAATTCTTTCTGCAAGAATCTGCATAGCATTTGCCAATTGAGCAGAAAATTTATCTCATGCTTGACCAAAAGACCATTTATTGGTCATTGGGCAACCATGCACGATAATGATTTCTCACTTTTTCAGCTAAGTTTGCAGCAACGGGCAGCATCTGTGGAGATGTTGCTGTCAGAGCTCTTATCCGACCGTCCGCGGAGCGGTGAGATTACGCGGCCACCAAGATTGCTCGCGGCAATGAGACATGGGGTTCTCAACGGCGGAAAACGGCTTCGGCCCTTTCTGGTCATGGAAAGCGCAGCATTGTTTGGCGCCGACAATTCGGCGGCTTTGCGGGTTGCAGCAGCGCTGGAATGCATCCACAGCTATTCGCTCGTTCACGACGATCTGCCTGCTATGGACAATGATGATTTGCGCCGGGGACAGCCCACTGTTCATCGTAAATTTGATGAAGCCGCAGCGATACTTGCGGGTGACAGCCTTCTGACTTATGCCTTTGAACTCGTCGCAAGCGAGGCAACCGAAATCAGCGCTCAGGCGCGCCTCTCGCTCATAACAGAGCTGGCGCGTTCCGCAGGAATTGGCGGCATGACAGGCGGTCAGACGCTTGATTTGGAAGCTGAAAAAGTGAAGCCTGATGAGCAGGGTATCATTCGGCTTCAAGCAATGAAAACGGGAGCCCTTATCAGGTTTGCGTGTGAAGCGGGTGCCATTATTGGCAATGCTGACCAGCGCGAGCGCGAACGCCTTGCCGAATATGGCTCTGCTATCGGTCTGGCATTCCAACTTGCCGACGACCTGCTGGACGTGACTTCTGATGCTGGCAATATGGGTAAGGCGACAGGGAAGGATGTGGCAGCCGGCAAAGCCACACTTGTTTCCATTCATGGGATCGAATGGACGAAGCGCCAGCTATCAGGTCTTGTCGAGCAAGCGCAGCTTTTGCTTGAACCTTTCGGCGAGAAGGCCGGGCTTTTAAAGGAAGCGGCGCGCTTTATTGCCGAGCGGAAGAATTAGCAGCCTTGCTATTCGGCAGCCTGGCTGCTCTGTCCAAATCGATTTTCGATATAATCTGCAACCATTTTCTGGAATTCTTGAGCGATGCCTGCACCACGTAGTGTCGCAACTTTCTTGCCATCGACAAACACTGGTGCGGATGGTGTTTCACCGGTTCCGGGCAACGATATTCCAATATCAGCCATTTTGGATTCGCCAGGACCATTGACGATGCAGCCCATGACGGCCACGTTCAAAGATTCAACGCCGGGATATTTCTCGCGCCAGATCGGCATGTTTGTCCGGATATCGCTTTGAATAGACTGCGCCAGCTCCTGAAATACTGTTGACGTTGTGCGGCCGCAGCCGGGACAGGCAGCAACGATGGGAATAAACTGACGAAAACCCATGGTTTGCAGCAGTTCCTGCGCCACCTGTACTTCCCGCGTACGGTCTCCGCCAGGCTCGGGTGTCAATGAAATGCGTATCGTATCGCCAATACCCTGCTGCAAGAGAATGCCCATGGCGGCTGATGAAGCCACTATGCCCTTTGTTCCCATCCCAGCTTCAGTTAGCCCCAAATGCAATGCATGGTCACATCGGCGTGCCAGCTCAGCGTAGACAGCAATCAAATCCTGGACCTGGCTCACCTTCGCCGAAAGAATGATTTTTGAGCGCGGCAAACCAATTTCTTCCGCCAATTGCGATGAGATCAAGGCAGACTGGACAATCGCCTCGCGCACAACGGCTTCGGCTGTCAGCGGCGAACCTGCCTCACTGTTTTTATCCATCAGGACTGTGAGCAGTTCCTGATCGAGCGATCCCCAATTAACGCCAATACGCACAGGCTTGTCATAGCGGACTGCCATTTCGATAATGGCACCGAATTGCGCATCTTTCTTATCTTTAAAGCCCACATTTCCGGGATTGATCCGGTATTTTGCCAATGCTTCGGCGCACGCCGGATGATCGGCCAGTAATTTATGCCCGATATAATGAAAATCCCCGACAAGTGGCACATTCAAGCCAAGCCGATCGAGTCTCTCCCGAATACGTGGAACAGCCGCAGCGGATTCATCACGATCTACCGTAATGCGCACAATCTGCGAACCCGCACGTGATAGCGCGGCAACCTGTGCAACAGTTCCATCCACATCCGCTGTATCGGTGTTTGTCATGGACTGAACGACAACCGGGGCACCGCCGCCAACCATAACGCCGCCCACATCGACACCAATCGACGAGCGCCGGGCAAAAGGTTGCGAAATATAGTCGGACATCATCAAGCTCCAAAGATGCTGTTCAGGTGGCGCAGACACGGCCATTTGTCAACACCAAGCAACATTAGCCTATTGCCCCAATGGCTGGCAAAAAAACCGCATGACAAAGTGTTCATGATCGCAATCTAGTAATTTTGCTGCAATGCAATATATTCCCCGCACGGGTCGCAGAAACCTATTGCAGTTCAGGAAGCTTAAATCATGGCCAAAAAGACAGCTATTATTACCGGTTCGAATTCAGGCATTGGCCTTGGGGCAGCACATGCGCTTGCGGCGGCGGGTTATAATGTCGTGATAAATTCGTTTACCGACCGGCCAGAAGACCATGCACTCGCCCAAGAACTTGCTGAAAGATACTCAACTGGTGTTGTTTATATCAAGGCCGACATGTCCAATGGAGCCGACTGCCGCGCGCTGGTCGAAAAATCAGCCGAGAAATTTGGCACTGTCGATGTGCTGGTAAATAATGCTGGTATTCAGTTTGTTGCCCCGGTCGATGAATTCCCCGTTGAAAAATGGGATGCAATCATTGCGATCAATCTGACATCTGCCTTCCACACCACTGCCGCCGCCTTACCCCATATGAAGAAGGCTGGCTGGGGCCGGATCATCAATATCGCATCCGCTCACGGGCTGCGTGCCTCGCCTTTCAAATCCGCCTATGTTGCTGCCAAACATGGTGTCATCGGCTTTACCAAGACTGTCGCGCTCGAAGTTGCTGAACAGCATATCACCAGCAATGCGATTTGCCCCGGTTATGTACTTACTCCTTTAGTCGAAGCGCAGATTCCCGATCAAATGAAAGCGCATAACATGGATCGTGAAACCGTTATTCGCGACGTTATGCTTGAGAAACAGGCAACCAAGGAGTTTGCGACGGTAGACCAGATCGGTGCTACAGTCGTGTTTCTGGCCAGTGATGCCGCCGCACAGATTACAGGAACATCTATATCTGTCGATGGCGGTTGGACTGCTGCATAATGGCCAAGCCCAAAACCATCAATGTTGCCTTACAGGGTGGCGGTTCTCACGGGGCCTTCACCTGGGGCGTTCTTGATCGCATTCTTGAAGACGGCCGGCTGACTATCGAAGGCATCTCCGGCACCAGCGCCGGTGCCATGAATGCCGTAGCACTTGCCGACGGATGGTCACAAAATGGTCCCGAAGGCGCGCGGGCCAAGCTTCACGAGTTCTGGCGGGCGGTTGGTCGTAGCGGGCGCTTCAGCCCTGTGCAACGCACGCCATGGGATGTCTTCTTCGGCAATTGGTCTGTCGAAAACGGCATTGGTTACAATATTTTCGAGAATATCACCCGGATGTTCTCGCCTTATGAATACAATCCGCTCAATCTGAACCCGCTTCGCGATCTGGTGGAGAAAGAAATAGACTTCGAACGGGTGAAAGCCTGTTCGGCGCTTAAGCTTTTCATTTCTGCGACGAATGTCGAAAGCGGACGATTGCGGGTTTTCTCACAGAGTGAGCTCAATGCCGATGTCATCATGGCATCCGCATGTCTTCCCTATATTTTCCAGGCTGTGGAAATTGACGGCCAACCCTATTGGGATGGTGGTTATGGTGGCAACCCAGCCTTGTTTCCGTTTTTCTATTCCGGCGCCAGTGAAGATGTACTCCTGATCCAGATCAATCCTATCGAGCGCAGAGGAACACCGCAGACGGCCCGCGATATTACCGATCGCATTGACGAGATTACCTTCAATGCCGCGCTTCTACGGGAGTTCCGCTCAATTGCCTTTGTCAACTCGCTGATCAAAGCGGGCAGAATCGAGCATGGAGAATACCGCAACATTCGCATGCACAGGATTGATGCGGACGAAGCATTGGCAGGCCTTTCGGCCTCATCCAAAATCAACGCGGAATGGGCTTTTCTCGAATATCTTCGCGATCTTGGCCGGGCAGCGGCCGAAGACTGGCTTGAAGAACATTTCGACGCAATCGGCGAACACGAAACACTCGACCTTTCAGATGAACTTGCGCCGGAAATGAATATTGGCTTGAAGAAGAAGCCTGGCAGACGGGTGACCGACTTCCTCATTCAGCGCAAAAAACCAGCCGCCTAGAGCAGTTTTTGGCGAGGTTTCATAAACAAACTTGCTCTAATTCTTTGCCCGATCGGCGGTAGCGGCAAGGTTAGCCATCAGAAAAACGACAATGAGCAGCGCGGCAAGCACCATATAGATAGGGCCGAAACCTGTGCGTCCACCGACGAATCCGATCGCTGAAGGCGCTACCAATATTCCCGAATAGCCCATCAGCGTTACCATGCTAAGCGCTATGCCGGATGATGTGCCCGGTTGATTGCCTGCGGCGGAAAAGGCGATCGGTACCATATTTGCAATGCCGAGGCCCGAAAATGCAAAGGCGAGAATTGCTATCCATGGCGTCGGTGCAATGCTCGCGACCAAAAGTCCGGAAGCGCCAATGAGAGCGGAGATGCGCAAGGTTCTCACAGCGCCAAAACGGTTACGCACGCCATCGCCAAGGAACCTCATAATTGACATTGTGCCCGAGAATGCAGCGAATGCGAGTCCGGCGGTTGCTATATCCGCCCCTTTTTCCTGCTGCAGATAGAGGGCGGCCCAGTCGAGAACCGATCCCTCAGGGACCATGGAGAACAAGGCCATCAGTCCAATAAGATAAATCAGCGGATTGGTGGGGAAGGAGAGCTTCTGCTTTTCATGAACGACCGGTTTATCTTCAGTGATCATATGCCGGAACGCCACCAGTCCCAGAACAATTGCAATCGCCGTCACCACAATTGCGTGGATCAAATGTCCCTGCGCTTCGATGAGGAAGCCGCCGAGAGCACCTCCCGCAAAACCGCCAAGACTCCAAAAGCCATGCGAGGATGACATGACGGCACGCGATAGTTGTTTTTCGACCTCAACTGCATTGGCATTCATCGCAACATCCATGGCGCCAATGACGGCACCAAAAAGGAAGAGCGCCGGTGCTGCGGTGATGAGATTCGGCGCCAGGGCAACCAGAAGAAGCGAAAACGAACAAAAGAAGGCAAAGCCTTTAACCACGGCACGCGAACCAAACCTGCCTATCAGATAGCCGCACCAAGGCATGGCAACGAGCGCGCCAACTCCGAAAATCAATATCATCAGACCGAGCGTAAATTCACTAATATTCAAACGCGTCATGAATACTGGTATTTGTGGTGCCCAACTGCCGACGAGGAAACCATTGAAGAAAAACGCGCAGGCAACAGCCCAACGGCCATATACGGCACGTTTGCGATAAACAGAAGCATCCATTGATTTCACTGCCATACGAAAATTGCGGTCGCCCGAACTTTTAAATCGATTTAATTTCCTGTCAAATCACTCTTTTTGATCATATATGAACAAAATTGAGATGAATTCTGCGCAAACCGACTCATTCATAGACGATCATTAGGTCCTTTGCATCGATTTGATCGCCTGAACGAACAAGCACTTCTGCGACCACGCCGTCACGCTCCGCACGCAGTGCAGTTTCCATCTTCATCGCTTCAATCGATAGAAGAACGTCACCCGCATTAACTTTCTGGCCTGCCGAGACGCCAACAGTCGATACAATGCCCGGCATTGGCGCGCCAACATGCTTCTCATTGGTAAGCTCTGCCTTACGTCTTACGCCGGCACCGCTAGCCCCGTGGGTTCTGTCAGGAACTTTGACGCGCCGCGGTTGGCCATTCATCTCAAAGAAGACCGTGCGCATGCCCTTTTCATCCGTCTCGCCCACGGCTTGATTGCGCACAACCAGGGTCTTCCCACGTTCAATGGTAAGAAAGACTTCCTCTTCCTGTCCCAGACCATAAAAATAGACAGGCGTTGGCAAGACGCTGGTTGGACCATATGTATTGTGCGTCACAGCAAAATCAGTGAACACTTTGGGATACATCAGATAGGATGCAAATTCCTGATCGCTGATTTTGCGCTCCAGCTTCTCTTCGATTTCCTTGCGTTCCGCAGCAAGATCCGCAGCCGCCAGCAACGCGCCGGGACGCTCGGTAAAAGGCTTCTCGTCCTTCAATATCTTTTTCTGGATTTCCTTTGGCCAGCCTTGTGGCGGTTGGCCCAGATCACCGCGCATCATCGAGACAACGGAGTCGGGAAAAGAAATATCCTTCTCCGGATTCTTCACGTCTTCGACCGAAAGATCCTGGCTCACCATCATCAGAGCCATATCACCAACAACCTTCGATGACGGCGTCACTTTGACGATATCGCCAAACATCTGGTTGACGTCCGCATAGGCTTGCGCGACTTCGTGCCAGCGCGTTTCCAAGCCAAGCGAGCGGGCCTGTTCTTTGAGATTGGTAAACTGGCCACCCGGCATTTCGTGCAGATAGACTTCCGAGGCAGGCCCCTTCAAGTCACTCTCAAATGCGGCATATTGCGTGCGCACAGCTTCCCAATAGAACGAAATCCGGCGAATCCATTCTGGATCAAGACCGGGATCACGTTCCGTTCCTTTCAGCGCTTCCACAATGGAGCCAAGGCAAGGCTGCGAAGTATTACCTGAAAGCGCATCCATAGCGGCATCGACCACATCGACGCCAGCATCCACCGCCGCCAGAACAGTGGCCGCGGCAATGCCGGACGTGTCATGGGTATGGAAGTGTAATGGCAAGTCCGTAGCTTCTCGCAAAGCCTTGAAAAGCACCTTGGCAGCGCCTGGCTTCAATAGACCAGCCATGTCCTTGACCGCTATGATATGCGCTCCGGCCTTCTCCACCTGCTGTGCCAGATCAACATAATATTTGAGATCATATTTCGGTCGGGCGGAGTTTAGAATATCGCCCGTGTAGCAGATCGCGGCCTCACAAAGCTTGTTCTCCTCCAGCACTGCATCCATGCTCACGCGCATGTTTTCGACCCAGTTCAAACTGTCGAAAACGCGGAATACATCAATTCCACCGCGTGCGGCCTGTTGGACAAAATACTTTACAACATTATCCGGGTAACTTTTATAGCCAACCCCATTGGCTCCCCGCAGCAACATCTGGAGCAGGATGTTTGGCGCCTGCTCACGGATTTCCGCCAGCCGCTCCCAAGGATCTTCCGTCAAAAACCGCATTGACACATCAAACGTCGCGCCGCCCCAACATTCCAGTGAGAAAAGTTGTGGCAGAGCGCGCGCATAAGTGCCTGCAACACGCGCAATATCATAGGTGCGCATACGTGTAGCAAGCAACGACTGATGGCCGTCGCGCATGGTGGTATCGGTGAACAAGACGCGTTTTTCGTTGCGCATCCATTCCGCGAATTTTTTCGGCCCTAACTGATCAAGAAGCTGTTTTGTCCCATCCGGAATAGGCGTTTCGATAAATGGAACGCGCGGCAATGCTGCCTCGGCAGGCGGGACTGCCCGTCCCTTGGTTTCTGGATGGCCGTTCACAGTCACATCAGCAAGGTAGGTCAGAAGTTTGGTCGCACGGTCCTGACGTTTAACTTGCTCAAACAGTTCTGGCGTCGTGTCGATAAACTTCGTTGTGTAAGTATTATCCGTGAACTTGGGGTGGGTAATGATTGCTTCTAGAAATGTCAGGTTCGTTGCAACACCGCGAATGCGGAATTCCCGCAAGGCACGATGCATGCGGTGGATGGTTTCCTCAGCGGTTGGAGACCAGGCGGTGATCTTCTCGAGCAGCGGGTCATAGAAGCGTGTGATGACCGCGCCGGAATAGGCAGTTCCACCATCAAGACGTATGCCGAAGCCTGTTGCCCCGCGATAGGCAGTGATACGGCCATAGTCAGGGATGAAATTCTGCTCTGGATCTTCCGTTGTGATGCGGCATTGCAAGGCATGACCATTTAGCCGGATATCTTTTTGGGCAGGAACCCCGGATTCCGGCGTACCAATCGTTGCGCCCTCAAGAATACGGATCTGCGCTTTGACAATATCAATACCGGTTACTTCTTCAGTAACCGTGTGTTCGACCTGAATACGCGGATTCACTTCGATGAAATAGAATTCATTGGTGTCTGCATCCATCAGAAATTCGATGGTTCCAGCACCGATATAGGCCGTCTCCTTGGCGATCTTCAGGCCGTAATCGGCGATCTCCTTGCGCTGTTCCTCACTAAGATAAGGCGCTGGGGCACGTTCAACCACTTTCTGGTTACGTCTCTGAATCGAGCAGTCGCGTTCGAACAGATGAACCGCATTTCCATGCGTGTCGCCCAATATCTGTACTTCAACGTGTCTGGCGCGCTGGACCAGTTTTTCCAGATAAACTTCGTCTTTGCCAAAGGCTGCTTTGGCCTCGCGTTTGCCTTCGGTGACTTCACGGGCAATATCCTCCGGCTTGAAGATGGCCCGCATGCCGCGACCGCCGCCGCCCCAAGAAGCTTTGAGCATCACCGGATAGCCGATCTTCTCCGCCATCTCCTTGATGGTATCCATGTCATCCGGCAAAGGTTCCGTTGCAGGCACAACCGGGACACCAATTTCAATTGCCAGATTGCGTGCAGCAACCTTATTGCCAAGGCGGCGCATGGTTTCAGGCTTTGGGCCGATAAATGTTATGCCGGCTTCTGCGCACGCATCAGCAAATTCCGGGCTTTCTGACAAAAGTCCGTAGCCAGGGTGGATTGCATCAGCACCCGACAGCCGCGCCACCCGAATTATTTCTTCAATCGACAGATAACTCTCGATTGGTCCCATATCCTTTGCCAGATGCGGACCACGACCAACCTGATAGGATTCATCAGCCTTGAATCGATGCAAGGCAAGTTTGTCCTCTTCCGCCCATATCGCCACGGTTTTCATGCCAAGCTCATTGGCCGCACGGAATACGCGGATGGCAATTTCTGATCGATTGGCGACGAGGATTTTCTTGATGGGCAAAATGAAAACTCCGGACGAGAAGCAAATCAAAATTGATTTGAGGTTTTTAAGACGGCTGAAAGATTGCTGCAGTGCAAACAATACATATTGATCACAGGAACAGGAAATTTCCAATAGCAAAATGCCCGGTACAAGACCGGGCATTCGCTAATGTCAAAGGCAGGAAAATTACTGCTGTGTATAGGTATACTTGCCGTCTTCGCCCTTCTTCCATTCGTACATGACGTAGCCTGGAAGCTTTGGATCGCCCTTTTCGTCGAAAGCAATATCACCGAGCACAGTCTTGAATGGCCCTTTTTCCTTCATCGTCTTGGCGACGGTTTCAGGATCATTGGACTTGGCAAGTGTTGCTGCTGCGGCAATAACCTGCGTCGCTGCGTAGGAATACAGCGTGTAAGCTTCTGGTTCGAAGCCCTGTGCGCGGAATTTCTCAACGAGTTCCTTGTTTGCAGGATCCTTGCTTGGATCTGGACCGAACGTATTCAACGTGCCTGCAACTGCATCACCAGCAATTGAAGCCAATTCGTTCGATACGATGCCGTCACCGGAAATGAATGTAACTTTCAGGCCCTGATCGGCGAGCTGGCGAATGATCAGACCAGCTTCCGTGTGCAGACCGCCCCAATAAAGAACAGTTACACCAGCTTGTTTCGCCTTGGCGATAAGCGCGGAGAAATCCTTGTCGCCAACATTGACACCTTCATAAAGGGCTTCGGTTACACCCTTTGCATTCAGTGTCTTCTTGGTTTCGTCAGCAAGACCCTGGCCATATGGTGTCTTGTCATGAACGACAGCGATTTTGGCATCCTTGAACTTTTCGGCAATGTAACCGCCGGCAACGACGCCCTGCTGGTCATCACGGCCGCATGTACGGAATGTGTTCCACAGACCGCGTTCAGTGAATACCGGGTTGGTCGCAGCTGGTGTGATTTCCAGAATGCCGTTTTCCGCGTAAACTTCAGAAGCCGGGATTGAAACGCCGGAGTTGAAGTGACCGACAACAAACTTCACGCCGTCTGCAACAAATTTATTGGCAACCGAAATACCCTGCTTTGGATCGGAAACGTCATCGCCGAGCGAAAGCTTGATCTGCTCGCCATTTACGCCGCCAGCGGCATTGATTGCCGCAACGGCTGCCTCTGCGCCCTTCTGTAGCTGCGCACCAAATGCAGCATTCGGGCCGGTCATTGGGCCACCAACACCGATTAGAAGGTCAGCATAGGCGTTGCTGCTCAGAGCGAGCATCGCAGCGAATGCAACGCCTGAAAACAGTGACTTCTTCATTTGAAAACTCCCATTTTTCTAGGTACTTACCAAACCCCTCGCGACGATTTTTGGCATCGCTTAAGACTACATTTGCCGATTTTCCGGCGGTTGTCACGCTGATTCATTTCGCATCAGCGGGATAGATCAGGCTCCTGTTCTTTCCTTCCAATTGAAAGGAGAAACTTTTTCGTAGAGCCAGTGATATTGCCTCACCATCTGGTTTGTTCTTGTGTACTTATACCCCAGTGTTCCGATGATGATGAGAACGATAGTGTCGATGATGTAATAGTGCAGCGTGACCATTGTGCCGCCGAAAAGGGCAAAATGGATGAAGCGTACACCGACGCCCAGCAGCAGCATGTAGAAGACAAGGATAGCGATTGGCCGCCACGTCTTGGCGCAAGCCCGTCCAGCCATCCATGCGGCCCAGCCACCCATGACGCAGGTGACCAGAATGAACAGCCAGATGGAAGGTTCTTCGTATAATATGCCCTGCATGGCGAAGTTCTCCTTGCGGCCCTTTTGAGCCGTCTTGTCTTGTCAGTGACGCCCGCCTTCGAGATAGGCCGCCCGCACTTCCGGATTGGCCAGAAGGTCCTTGCTCGCGCCGCTCATCGTGACAATGCCGTTGACCATCACATAACCGCGATCGGCCAGCTTCAACGCACCAAAAGCATTCTGCTCGACCAGAAACACGGTCAGGCCGGTTGTCTTGTTGAGTTCCTTGATCGCCTCGAAAATATGCTTGATGATCAGGGGAGCCAAGCCAAGCGAAGGTTCATCCAACAGCAGCAGCCGGGGCCGGGCCATCAGCGCGCGGCCAATGGCGAGCATCTGCTGCTCACCACCCGAAAGCGTTCCGCCACGTTGATTGATACGTTCCTTGAGACGCGGAAACAGGTCGAAGACCTTGCGCACGTCCTCGTCGAAATATTCCAGCTTGTCGAGGCTGGCACCCATCTGCAGATTTTCCTGCACGGTCATGCGTGGGAAAATCCGTCTGCCTTCGGGAGATTGTGCAATGCGCAGCCTTGCGATCTCATGCGTCGGCAACTGCGTGATATCCTTGCCATCGAACATGATGCGGCCCGAGCGCGCGCGGGGCATGCCGAAAATCGTCATCATCAGTGTTGATTTGCCTGCGCCATTGGCGCCGATCAGCGTGACGATCTCACCCGCATCCGCATGAACGGTCACACCGCTCAGCGCACGGATATTGCCATAATAGGTCTCGACATTCTCGATGCTGAGAAGAGCTTTATTCTCCGCCATTATTCAGCTCCTCCGCTCTTCTTGGGTGCCGGTTTCTTTTGGCTTGCCTTGGCCATGGCCTTGGCTTGGCCAATCCAGTCTTCGCGAGCAATGCGCCCGTCAAATGCCAGATAGGCCTCGGCCGCAATAACATCCGCTTTCTTCCAGGAAGCAATCTGATCGAAGTGAAATATGCCGTGCTCGTTGAGCTTGCGCTCATTAACCGGCCCAATGCCCTTGATATCGATCAATCTGTCGGCTTTCCCGCCACGTGGTGCCGCCAGCGCATTGGCTGTCGCGCCTGCCTTGATCTGTGAGGCCGAAGCCGCAGCTTTGGCTGGCGCCTTTGGTGCAGGCTTTTTTGCAGCCGCTGGTGCTGCCGCAGCGGGGGCGGCTTTCTTGGGTGCAGCGGGCCTTGTAGCAACTGGTTTTGCTGGTTCAGCTTTGGCTGGTGCAGCTTTCACTGGCGTTTTCTTCGCCGCTGGCTTGGCTTCTGAAGTTCCCGTCGCCGTGGACGCCGTTGTCCGTGCCGGCTTGGCTACAGACTGTTTTTTCGCTGCTGCGGGTTTTGCCGGGCGAGCCGGTCCCGTGGTAACGAGGCTGACAGCCGCCGCATCCGGATGGGTTTCTTCCAATTCATGAATAGCTTCGCTCGACATGAGATCGACGGCAGCAGTCAGGTCGTCAACACCAGCAGCTTCTGCTTGTTCTAGCATCTCGACGATTTCTTCGTCTTCAACGCCGAGATAGGCAGCGATAACCTTTGGATCGTTCTTCACGCTATCCGGCGTGCCGTCAGAAATCTTGGTGCCATATTCGAGCACGACGACATGATCGGAAATTTCCATCACAACCGACATATCGTGCTCGATCAAAAGGATGGATGTGCCTGTCTCGTCGCGAATGTCGAGCAGAAGCTTGTTAAGCTCGGCCGATTCACGTGCATTGAGGCCAGCAGCTGGTTCATCAAGGCAAAGCAATTCCGGTTCGGTGCACATGGCACGCGCAATTTCCAGACGGCGCTGCGCACCATAGGGAAGATCGCCAGCAGGATCATCGGCTCGATCCACAAGATTGATCTTTTCCAGCCAGAACCTGGCTTTCTCAATCGCGTCAGCCGCGGCCTTTTTGTAGGTCGGAAAGCCGAGCAACCCGAGTATCGTATAGCCCGATGACAGCATCAAAGGATTGTGCTGGGCAACGAGCAGATTCTCCAGAACAGTCAGGCCGGAAAACAGCCGGATATTCTGGAAAGTACGCGCCACTTTCGCCTTCTTGGTGATGACAAAATCCGCCATGCGTTCAAGGAGATATTCCTCACCATTCTGGCGGGTCATGGTCAACATGCCTTCAGTCGGCTTGTAGAAGCCGGTGATGCAGTTGAAGACCGTTGTCTTGCCTGCTCCGTTGGGGCCGATCAGTGCGGTGATGGCACCGCGCTTTGCCTCGAAGTTCAGATCGTTGATGGCGATCAGGCCACCAAACTTCATTGACAGGCGCTCTACACGCAAAATTGCGTTGTTATTTTTTTGCACTTCCGAAACCATCAGCCGTGCCCTTCTTTGGTGAATTCGCTCGATACCAGTTTTCGTTTGTGCAGGAATGCACTTGGTTCACGGTTACCCACGAAACCTCGCGGCTTCCACACCATGACCACAATCATGGCCAAACCGAACAACAGCATGCGGTAGAGCTCCGGCGTAAAATCATTGCCGAAAATGTGCTTGAGGAATTCAAGCTCGCGCAATAGTTCCGTACCGCCGATCATGACAGCAGCAGCAATCGCAATACCGACGAGCGAACCCATGCCGCCCAGAACCACAATCGCAAGAATAATTGCAGATTCGAGGAAGACGAAACTTTCCGGGCTGACAAAGCCCTGACGCGCGGCGAAGAACGATCCGGCAAAACCGCCGAACATCGCGCCTGTGGCAAAGGCCGTCAGCTTGGTGGTCGTGGTATTGATACCGAGCGAGCGGCAGGCGATTTCGTCCTCGCGCAAAGCTTCCCATGCGCGACCGATCGGCATGCGGCGCAGGCGTATGGTCACCCAGGCCGTCAAAAGTGCCAGAAGCAGGATCAGGTAATAGAGGAATATTTTGTAATAGACGCCGGAATTGGGCAGGCCGAGCAAATTGGCGAAGCCGCCGGGTCCGGGCGTGAACGGAATGCCGAACAATGTTGCCTTGGCGATACCGGAAATACCGAATGTACCCTTGGTAACGACGGTCCAGTTGATCAGCACAAGGCGAATGATTTCACCGAAGGCCAGGGTTACGATGGCAAGATAGTCGCCGCGCAGACGCAGGACCGGAAAGCCCAGCACGATACCCCACAATGCAGCGAAGATACCTGCCATGGGCAAGAGAAGCCAGAATGACAGACCAAAATGCGACGACAGCAACGCGTAGGAATACGCCCCGACCGCATAGAAGGCGACATAGCCAAGATCCAGCAGCCCGGCCAGTCCGATAACAATGTTCAGACCCCATGCCAGCATGACATAGATGAGAATCTGGATACCGAAATTGTCGACATATTTGAGCGAGCCCTGCAGTCCGCCCATCATCGAGCCATTATAGAGCGCAAGCGTTCCGATCACCAAAAATGGATAGACAAACAGCAGCGCAAGACCGATTTTGGGAAAGCTCTTGCGAAAGGCAGACTGTTCTTTTGCCTCTTTTGCCGCAACGGTTCGCTTGCTCAGCGCGCGTGCTGCATTCCAGGGCGTGACATATGCCGTCAGCAGAAACCGGCCGACACCAGCAACCAGAACAAATATCGCAAGCAGACCCCAACGCTGGTTTAGCACAAGCTCATTGCGAATATTCTGATCCGTGCGAAAGCCGACAATGAGAAGGAACAATCCCAAGGCAAGGGCGGCAGCGACCAGTCCTTCTTTCACCGCTTTGGCGAAATTAGATTCCGGGTTAGACGTTTGTACATCGGCCATATGCTTAAACCTTTTCGACTTCGGGCCGGCCGAGAATACCCGACGGCAGGAAGATCAGAACGATCGCCAGGATCGAGAATGCCGCAACATCCTTGTAGTCGATAGAAAAATAGGCCGACCAGAGAGCTTCAATCAGGCCAATCAGCAGTCCGCCGATCACCGCGCCCGGCAAAGAGCCGATACCGCCAAGAACAGCCGCCGTAAAAGCCTTTACACCGGGCGTAAAGCCATCCGTGAAGGAAATAACGCCATAGAACATCAGGTATAGCGTACCAGCGACAGCTGCGAGCATCGCGCCCATCACGAATGTCATGGAAATTGTTTTATCAACGTCAATGCCAAGCAAGGCGGCCATCTTGCGGTCCTGCTCACAGGAGCGCTGGGCTCTGCCTAGCGTCGTCTTGTTAACGAGGTACCAGAAGGCAACCAAAAGGATTGCGGTAACAATGATGATCACCATCTGCTTGTAAGCAATGCTTATATCGGTACCAGGAATTATAATGCCGCCATTGACCAGCGGTGGAATTGGCTTGTTGCGAGGGCCCTGTGTAACCTGCACAAAATTGGACAGCGCAATCGACATGCCGATAGCGGTGATCAATGGTGCCAGCCGGAAGGAACCGCGCAAGGGCCGATAAGCCAATCGCTCGATTGTCCAGCTCCAAAGGCCGGTCAACAGCATGGCGACAAGCATCATCAATAACAGCGCCAGCACAACCGGAACGCCACCGATAAATGTTGTTAATGCAAGAAAAACAATCATCGCCATAAAGGCGCCAAGCATGAATACATCGCCATGGGCGAAATTAATCATACCGATGATCCCATAGACCATCGTGTAACCAATGGCGATCAGGCCGTAAATTGAACCAAGCGTCAACCCATTGATCGATTGCTGGATGAAATACTCCATTGCAACGATACCCCTCGTTTTATTGGGAAGTTTCTTGTCCGGTTTTTTTATCCGGTTACTGTTGCCCCAACATTATTACACCTAGCGCGTGCAATACAGAAAGCAAATGCTTTTTTGCGACCCGCCACACACTTTATATTTGCTGGCACAGATTCTCCAGAATTTTGCACCAAATTTGCCCCAATCCTTGGCGTTTTTTACAGCGTATCCGTCCATTTTAGCAGAAATCACCACCTAAGCCATAATTTTGCAATGCAGCGAAAAGCGTTACTTCACCACAAAACCGTGGGCAAACGGGTCCCGGTCATCTATAAAAATTGTATTGTAGCCGGTCATGCGCGCCCATCCCGCCACGGACGGAACAATCGCTGGCTTTTCTCCCACTGTCACCGCCTCTTCAACCCGCCCATGAAACAATGAGCCTATGATCGATTCGTGCACAAAATCATCGCCCGGCTTGAGCTTTCCCTTGGCCGCAAGCTGCGCCATGCGCGCTGATGTGCCCGTGCCGCAGGGTGAGCGATCAATCGCTTTGTCGCCGTAAAAAACAGCATTCCGCGCATGAGCCTCCGGATGAATCGGGGCTCCGGTCCACAGGATGTGGCTGAGTGTATTGATCCCGGGATTCTGCGGATGAACGAATGTGTAACGCTCATTCAAGCGCTCCCGCAACACAGGACTCCACCCGATCAGATCCAGCGCCCTGTAATCAGCCATATCCCTATAATTGGCCTGAGGTTCTACGATAGCGTAAAAGTTTCCTCCATAAGCCACATCGACAAGGAGCGTCCCCAGATCCGGACACTCGACTTCCAAACCCTCCTCATAAAGGAAGGCAGGTACGTTGGTGATTCGCACGCTCGTTACATATTGCCCCTCTTGTGTATATTCGGCGACGACAAGCCCGGCTGGCGTGTCCAGCCGCAAAATACCCGGCACTTTTGGAGTAACCAGTCCATGCTCGATCGCCATGGTCACGGTCCCGATCGTTCCGTGACCGCACATGGGAAGGCATCCGGATGTTTCGATAAACAGTATAGCGATATCGCAATCATCCCGTGTTGGAGGATAGAGTATCGAGCCCGACATCATGTCGTGTCCGCGAGGCTCAAACATCAAACCGGTTCTGATCCAGTCAAATTCGCTGAGAAAATGCGCGCGCTTTTCCATCATTGATGCGCCCGTCAGGTTTGGGCCACCGCCAGCCACCAGCCGAACTGGATTTCCGCAAGTATGGCCATCTATACAGAAGAATGAATGACGTGCCATCTGAGCTAACTCCTGAAGCGTTTGGGACTGTAAGGGTCAATCGATATAGAGGAAGCATGACCACCAATCAGATCGCTGATCAGCCGGGCTGTTACCCCAGATTGGGTAAGTCCGAGATGGCCATGCCCAAAAGCGTAGAGAACATCATCCGTCAATCGGGAAGTACCTATAACAGGAAGTGAATCTGGCGTCGAAGGCCGGTATCCCATCCATTGACGCCCACCCTTTGATTGCAATCCCGGCATGAATTGCTCAGCTTTACTCAACATGATTTCAGCGCGCTTGTAATTGGGTGGCAATTTCAAGCCGCCCAGCTCCACAGCACCGCCAACACGCACACCTGTTTCCAGCGGAGTAACCACAAACCCATGCCCGGAAAAGATCAATTGCCGTTTCAGATCGAAGGCGCCAACGGGCAGCGTCGTATTGTACCCACGCTCCGTTTCCAGCGGAATCCGATCACCAAGATTTTGGGCCAGATGATGTGACCAGGCTCCTGCAGCAACCACGATCTTGGCAGCATTGATTGTGCGCCCATCGGCAAAATGCGCAATTGCGCCCTGCTCTCCTGCACTTATTGAGGCAACTTCCCCTTGGTAAAAAATCGCACCATTCCGCTGCGCATAATTCCACAGACCTTCACCGACATGTTTTGGGTCGCTGACGGTCTTCCACCCAGGCACAAACGTTCCGGCAATGAACCGGGGGGAAAGGCCCGGCTGACACTCTCGCAACTGACTGCCCCGCAAATGCTCAAAGGCAATCCCGGCAGCGCGTCTCGCATTCCATCCGGATAACGACGCATTCAGTTCATCTTCACTCTCGTAAAGCTCCAATGAACCATCTTCACGGATCATCCGGCCGAGACCGGCGCGCTGCATCAGCCCGAGCATTTCAGGCTCAGCGAGACGCATCATCGCCCCTTGCGCCCGTACTGTATGCTCAAGCATGTCGGCGCTGCTGGCCCGCCAGAATCGATACAACCAGGGCAAAAGTTTTGGGAGGTATGACGGGCGGATAGTAAATGGACCAAGCGGGTCCATAAGCCAGCCAGGGACTTTTGCAAGCACGCCCTTCGAGGCCATCGGCAATATATCCGAAAAAGCCAAAGCTCCGGCATTGCCGGAGCTTGTTCCTTCGCAAATACCCTGACGGTCGACGACGAGTACTTTGCGACCACTCTCTGCAAGAATAGCTGCTGTCGCTACACCGACAATACCGGCGCCGATAATCAGAATATCGATATTGTCTCTTGGCATGATCAATAAAGTGACACGAAACTCAAAGCGACGGCAACGCTGGACGTGAAGCTATTGCATCTCTCACTGTCTTTTCAACGGATGCTCGGCGTTCTCCGCGCAGAGGTTGACGCGGCAAGCGTACACGATCATTCGTTCCAATCTCCAGCACTTCTGCCAGCTTGATATTCTGCACAAGATAGGTTGAAACATCGAGATCCAGAAGCGGGCGGAACCAACGATAGATTTCCAGCGCCTCAGCGTAACGCCCCGCGAGCACAAGCTTGTAGATGGCTACTGTTTCTTTCGGGAAGGCCGTTACGAGACCTGCAACCCAGCCAACAGCACCAGCAGTCAATGCCTCAAAAGCAAGATTATCGACACCCGTGAACAGATCGAAACGTGTGCCGAACTCATTGATAATGTCCGTCGTGCGGCGAATGTCGTCTGATGACTCTTTGATCGCAACAAAATGATCATCCGAAGCAAGCTCGGACAAGATCGCGCTGGTAACGTCGACGCGATAGGCGATACGATTTGAATAAATCATCACTGGAAGATCGCCCGCAGCCGCAACGGCTTTCAATGTGGTGACCGTCTCTTCCGGGTCGGTATGATAGATGGGGCTTGGAACAAGCATCAACCCGTCTGCACCTGCCTTGGCAGCGCGTTTTGCAAGAGCTGCCCCGTCGCGGGTCGCGGCCTCATTGATTGTGAGTAGAACCGGCTTACCCTTGGCTACACCTTGCGCTATTTTCAGAACTTCAAGTTTTTCATCATGGCTAAGCATAGGGCCTTCGCCAAGCGAACCGGCAACAATCAGACCATCGCAGCCAGCCTCCATCAACAGGGAGAAGCAACGTTCCATTTCGCCCTGATCAAGCCTATCATCATCGGTGAATTTGCTGGTAACTGCGGGAAGAACACCTGACCACATGATCGAACTCCTTGTTGATATATCAGAAATATATCTGTAGGATGCATTACTGTCAATCGTTTCATTGAAAGATCCTTGAACATGTTTCAAACCACTGCACATACACCCGTCCAATCAGGTGAAAGCCTCGCAGAACTGGCGTACCGGCAGATTGAAGAAATGATCGTCAAGCTCAGCCTTGAGCCCGGCGCGATCGTCAATGAACGTGCGCTAACCGATATAACGGGAATGGGGCGCACACCTGTTCGGGAAGCGGTGCAGAAGCTTGCATGGGAAGGGTTGATGGAAATCAGACCCCGCTCAGGGATAGCAATTGCCGAACTGAATCCGCAGGATTTTTCCAAAGTTCTCGATGCCCGTGAAGGGATAGAACGCGTGTTGGCACGCGGTGCAGCGCAATTTGGTGCGCAGTTGCATCACCGCAGGTTAAGAGAAGCCTCCGATGCGATGAGCAAAGCGGTGAGTTCGGAGGATGTTGCCGGGTTTTTGACAGCCGATAAGACGTTCGACACTGTATTGGGTCAGGCCGCTGGAAATCCATTTGCAGCCCGCCTTGCCTCGCCCTTGCAAACCCATAGCCGGCGTTTCTGGTTTCGCCTGCAACGACCCGGCGGACTGCAACAGTCAGTCGCAGCGCATAAAGCGCTGATTGAAGCGATCATCAACCGCAATCCGGAACGTGCCGAAGATGCGGCAAGCAAGCTGATCGAACATCTCAGGGTACTTGCACCATAAAAAAAAGCCGCCGGCAAAATTGCAGGCGGCTTGATACTATTCCAGCAGAACAGCTTAATTCATTGTTGGAATAACAAATTCCGCGCCATCCTTGACGCCCGAAGGCCAACGAGATGTGACCGTCTTTGTCTTGGTATAGAACCGGAATGCGTCCGGACCATGCTGGTTCAAATCACCAAAGCCTGAACCTTTCCAGCCACCGAATGTATAATAGGCAATTGGAACCGGGATCGGCACATTAATACCGACCATGCCGACTTGCACACGTGATGCAAAATCACGCGCCGCATCGCCATCGCGGGTGAAGATAGCGACGCCATTGCCATATTCATGCTCGTTAGGCAGACGAAGTGCATCTTCGTAAGTGTCGGCGCGGACAATACCGAGCACCGGCCCAAAGATTTCCTCCTTGTAGATGCGCATGTCAGGCGTCACATTGTCGAAGAGGCAGCCACCCATATAGTAGCCATTTTCATAACCCTGCATCTTGAAGCCGCGCCCATCAACGACGAGGTTCGCGCCTTCTTTCACGCCGAGATCAACATAGCCCTGGATACGCTCAAGCGCCTGTTTCGTTACAACTGGACCGTAATCTGCCGTCAGGTCAGTAGACGGCCCGACCTTCAGAGCCTCAACGCGTGGAATAAGCTTTGCAACGAGACGGTCTGCTGTTTCCTTGCCTACTGGAACCGCAACCGAAATCGCCATGCAGCGCTCGCCAGCCGAGCCATAACCCGCACCGATCAGCGCATCCACTGTCTGATCCATATCAGCATCGGGCATGATGATCATATGGTTCTTGGCGCCGCCGAAGCACTGTGCACGCTTACCATTTGCCGTGGCACGGCTGTAAATATATTGAGCAATCGGCGTGGATCCGACAAAGCCAACTGCCTTGATGTCCGGGTCGTCGAGCAGCGTGTCCACGGCTTCCTTGTCGCCATTGACAACGTTGAAAATGCCTGCGGGCAATCCAGCTTCGATAAAGAGTTCGGCAAGGCGCATTGGCACGCCGGGATCACGCTCTGAAGGCTTCAGGACGAACGCGTTACCCGAGACAATGGCGGGGCCAGCTTTCCACAGCGGGATCATCGCCGGGAAGTTGAAGGGTGTTATGCCTGCAACGACGCCAAGCGGTTGACGCATCGAATATACATCAATGCCCGTGCCTGCACTGTCGGAAAATTCGCCCTTGAGCATGTGAGCCGCACCCAGGCAAACTTCAACAACTTCCAGACCGCGCTGGATATCGCCTTTGGCATCAGGGATGGTCTTGCCATGTTCGCGGGCAAGGAGTTCAGCCAATGAGTCGTATTCCGCTTCAACAAGTTCAAGAAACTTGCGCATGACACGAACGCGGCGCTGCGGATTGGTTGCTGCCCATGCAGGCTGAGCTGCTTTGGCGTTTTCGACGGCTACGCGTACTTCGGCCGGAGTGGCCAGCGCAACCGTTCCCTGAATTGTACCATCCATGGGCTGAAAAATTTCGGTCGTGCGACCGCTTGTGCCAGCGACATGCTTGCCACCGATAAAATGTCCAACTTCGCGCATTGCGAGCAACCTCCCTTTGATGATCTTCGTATGCGGCATCATAGGCGCTTCAAAATGTTAAATGCAAGACGTGCAAAAGCGCATCCGTTGTGCAAAAAACAATGTAAGATACATTAGGAGGTGGTTGATGAACTGGGATGATGTCCGCATTTTCCTGAGCGTAGCACGTTCAGGCCAGATACTCGGCGCAGCGAAAAGGCTGGGCGTCAACCACGCGACGGTAGCAAGGCGACTAACGGCTCTGGAGACAGCGCTCAACACCAAGCTGCTGACCAGACGCACAAATGGTTGCGAACTGACGCGCGCGGGAGAAGAGTTTCTTCTTTCAGGCGAGCGTATGGAAGCGGAAATGCTGGCTGCGCGCTCTTCCCTCGGAGATGCTGACGTGGCCATATCCGGTTCAGTTCGCATCGGCGCGCCGGACGGATTTGGCGTAACTTTCCTGGCACCGCGGCTTGCCCGGCTAACGGCGAATTATCCGGATCTCAAGATTCAGCTTGTTCCGGTTCCACGTTCTTTCTCACTGTCACGGCGGGAAGCCGATATTGCAATTACCGTGGACCGTCCCGACCAGGGTCGTCTGGTCGCAAGAAAACTCGTCGATTACAGTCTGTGCCTCTATGCCAGCCGCGCTTATCTAGCCGCTCATCCCGCACCCCAATCAATCGAAGAACTACCCCAGCACCGACTGGTCGGCTATGTCGATGATCTGGTGATCAGCCAGTCACTGAATTATGCGCCGGAAATTACCCGCGAATGGCACCCCGGTTTTGAGATATCGAGTGCTTTGGGGCAGGTCGAAGCGGTCAAGGCTGGCGCTGGGATCGGCATTCTTCATACTTTTATCGCGCGCGAGCATGAGGAACTGGTAGCCATTATGCCAGAACGCAAAATCCGCCGCTCCTATTGGCTTTCCTATCACGAGTCAGTGCGTACGCTTCGCCGCATAACCGCAGTATCAGGTTTTATTTCCGATCTGGTTCACAGTGAAGCGAGCCGCTTTTCCTGATCTATTCTGAACTCAAGGCAACCGCCGGCTGTAGCTTGGAGGCGTTTCTGGCCGGCAGATAACCAAAGACCAGACCCGTTAGAAACGAACAGGCAAAGGCCAGCGCAACTGGCCCAACGGTGAAGCTGATGGGCGCGCCCATCAGCTTTGCCAGAACTCCTGTGCCAAGACCCGCTACAACGCCAATGGCTCCGCCTACCGCCGAAACGACCAGCGCCTCTATGATGAACTGCAGCAGAATATCGCGCTGTCGCGCGCCCGTAGCCATACGCACCCCAATCTCGCGCGTCCGCTCACTGACGCTGACGAGCATGATGTTCATCACGCCAATTCCGCCTACCAGAAGCGAAATGGCCGCCACGGCGCCAAGAAACAATTTCAGCGTATTCGAAGTCTCTGTCACAGCCTCACGAATTGAAGCCATATTGGTAATTTGCGTGTCCTGCTTTTTGTGCCGCTCATCCAGCAATTGCTGGATAGTCGTTTGCGTGGCGTCTATGAGCGACCCATCTTTAACCTGCACAGTGATAGAGCGCACATTCCGTTGGCCGAATAGCCGCGTGCTACCCGTCGTCAGCGGCACGATAATCGTATCATCCTGATCATTTCCGCCCGGCCCTGCTCCCATTTCACTCATGACACCAATTATCTGGAAAGGGATTTTGCTGACGAGGACATATTTTCCGAGCGGGCTTTCACCGTCCGGAAAGAGCGTCTTGGCGACCGTTTGGCCAAGTACGGCCACCGGCGCATAATTGGTCATATCCTGTTGATTGATGAACTCCCCCGCTCCGACTTTCCATGATTTGGCATCGGTAAATTGCGGAACTGTCCCATTGGCTGAGGTCTGATAATCAACATTCCCATAACGAACAGTCACTGTACTGGTCATTTCAGGAACGGCGAATGACACATTTGGAACGTCCAGAATTGCATCGGCATCGGCCGGAACCAGCGTTACAATGCTGCCGCCCTGCCCCCCGCGAAAATTCGCCATGTTCGGTCGCACAACCAGCAGGTTTGAACCCATTGATGAAATGCGGTCCAGAACCGAGTTTTGGGCCCCCGTGCCAATCGCCAGCATTGCCACCACTGAGCCGACTCCGATCACAATGCCCAGCAGGGTGAGAATTGTGCGAAACAGATTTGCGCGCAAAGCGCGAACCGCCATCTTGATTGCTTCGGATACGTCTGCGATCGCGGCAACCCCATCAACCGCCTTCTGCTTCAAACCAAAAGCCGCTTCAGGATTGCTGCGTCCTTTTTTGGTACGATCAGAGACGACGTGTCCGTCACGCAGTTCGATTAAACGATCCGCCTGCTCGGCCACTTCTCGCGAATGGGTAATAACAATAATCGTGTGGCCGCTCTCGTTCATTTTTCGCAACAGCGCCATGACTTCTTCACCACTTTGGCTATCCAAAGCGCCGGTTGGCTCATCTGCCAGAATGATCCTCCCGCCATTCATCAAAGCCCGTGCAATCGAAACGCGCTGCTGCTGTCCACCGGACAGTTGGTTCGGCCTGTGATCCAACCGATCACCCAGGTTGAGTGTGTTCAGCAGCGCTTCCGCCCTATCGTGCCGGTCTTGTGCCGAAGCACCGGCATAGACTGCGGGCACCTCAACGTTTTCTTGCGCACTGGCAGTGGGAATCAAATTATAGCTTTGGAAAACGAAGCCAAAGGTTCGTCGCCGCAATCCGGCCAGTTCATCTGGCTCAAACCCTGAAACACTCTCTCCATCCAGCTGATAACTGCCACTGGTCGGCTGATCCAAACAGCCCAGAATATTCATCAGCGTTGATTTGCCCGACCCGGACTGCCCGATAATGGCAACGAACTCACCCGCCTCTATATCGAGTGAGATGCCATGCAGAACCTCGACTGAAAGGTCGCCATTATAGTAGGTTTTGCTGATATCCTTGAGCGATATGAGCGCTGTCATATCTAGAACATCCGTGGCATGCGTTGGCCGCGCTGCGAGCGATTGCCGGAACCGTTTGCGGCATTGGTGGAATCGCTTGCCTGACCGACAACAACAAGATCGCCTTCCTTCAGGCCGCTCTTGATCTCCACATTCACGCGATTGCGAATGCCAACCTCAACATCGCGTGTGGATGTTTTTCCAGAGGCATCGACAACACTGACTTCGAACTGGCGTTTGTCATCCGCAGCCGCGCCGGAACTTTTTTTCATGCGAATTGCCGAGCTCGGAACCACCAGCACATCTTTCGCCGCTGATTGCAGGAAGAAGACCTGTGCGCTCATTGAAATCATAAGGTCGCCATCAATATTGGGTACGTCGAATAGCGCATAGTAAAGCACGACGTTGTTTTCAATGTCAGGCGTAGGCTGTATCTGGCGAAGCTTGCCGGTATATCGTTTGCCCGGTTGCCCGAGCAGCGTGAAATATGCGTCCATTCCCAGCTTGAGTTTGCTGACATCGGCTTCTGAAACCTGTGCCTTGACCGTCATCGTAGAGAGATCGGCGATTGTCACAATAGTCGGCGCTGTCTGGCTAGCGTTTAGCGTCTGCCCTTCCTTGACCGGCACGGCTGCGATGGTTCCAGCCATTGGCGCATAGATCTTGGTATAGCCAAGATCGACCTGATCACCGTCCAGGGTCGCCTGTTGCTTTCGGATTTGCGCTTCGAGCGCATTCACATCAGCCTCCGCCGTCGCCAGATCAGCAACGGCCTGATCGAGCGTCGATTGCGAGACTGAGCGGGTTGCCACCAAGTTACGCTGCCGTTCGATATTTGCCTGTTTCAGCACAAGCTGAGCCTTTTTTGACACGAGTTGCGCTTGTAGGTTGGCAAGCTCCGCCTGATCGATCTCAATCCGGTTTTGAATGGTTGCCGGATCAATCTCACCAATCAGTTCATTCTGGGTTACCTTGTCACCGATTTCGACATGCAGAGCTTTCAACTGACCAGAAACCTGCGCACCAGCATCGACGGACTTAATCGAATCCAGCGTGCCAACAGCAGTGACTGCGTTCTCGATGTCGGCTCTCACAACGGGTTGGGTGATCACAGCGGTTGTTGATGTGGAAGCACTGTAAGACGTCCATGCATAGTAACCGGCGCCTGTTGCAAGGATAGCGACAGGCAACCACAGCCAAAGACGCGAGTGCTTTTTCTTGCGTCCTGGAGGAACCGCGCCTGGGATAAACGTTACGTTTGAGTCTTCCAGCGTTGGCTTCTCATGACCGGTCACCTTGGCAATTTTAGTCATCGACCCATTCCACCTTCTTCGCAGATGAAGCACTCCACCTCGATTGATACTATCAAGAAATGGACAAGAGTGGTTCGTTCGAAAAGCTTTGAGATCATTATATTTTTGTAATGATCAAGAGCGCCTATTATAAAGTGCTCAGATGAATGATGGCTGAATTACTTATTTGTAATGTTTTTACTCGAAATCTCGCGTCTAAACGCGGTGATACGGGTGACCTGAAAGTATTGTTGTGGCCCGATAAAGTTGTTCGGCGACAAGAATACGGACGATTTGGTGCGGCCAAGTCATGGCACCAAGCGCGAGAACGAGGTCCGCACGCTCCCTCAACGCAGCATCATGACCATCCGGCCCGCCAATCGCCAACAGCAGCTGCCGTTTCCCTTCATCGCGAAATTTGGCGATGCTGGATGCAAATACATCAGACGCCATGGTTTTTCCGCGTTCGTCGAGAAGCACCAACACACCACCAGCATCAAGAGCTTTCAATAGCTGGGCGGACTCTTCTTGTTTTCGCAGGTCTGCCTGCTGCGCACGGCTTTCCACTATTTCCGTCACAGACGAAAATTCGAGGCCCAATGAAGCGCCTGTCTTTTTGAACCGGTCGAGATAGCGGTCCGCCAGCTCACGTTCCGGACCGGACTTCATGCGGCCCACGGCAAACACACTGATACGCATGATACTCCAGTCCGGCAGACCTAAACCTGCTCAACCGGACCTTTCGCCGGCTAAAAAAACACCAGAGCTATTCGGCGCTAGTGTACGGTTTCACCGTCAAGTTCCGGAGCCTGCCACATCTTTTCGATGTTGTAGAACTCCCGCACTTCGGGGCGGAAAATATGGATGATGATATCGCCCGTGTCGATCAGCACCCAATCACCGCTGGTAAGACCTTCAACCTTGGCATTATTGCCATATCCGTTCTCTTTCAGAGTCCGAAGGAGCTGATCCGCAACCGCCGTGACATGGCGATGCGAACGTCCGGACGCAATGACCATATGGTCAGCGATGACAGATTTGCCGCGAAGGTCGATGGGGACAATTTGTTCAGCCTTGGAGTCATCGAGACTATCAAGCACTGATTTGAGGGCGCGAGCGACGGTATTGATACCGCTGATCTCTGCCGTTGAAGGAGCCAAAGCTTCCTTCTTTTGAATTGCTGTTCTCAGTGTAATTCCTTTCCCTTTAAGAACAACGCGCCGCAGCTACTAAACTCACTGCACACGTATAAGATAGGCAGAGTCGCATGGCAGTTTCAAGACGTCATCTTGATCTAACCCGCAACAGGTTCTTTTAGCCGCCTGTTTTCATATTCCCATTGCGTATTTCAGTGGATGAAAGCAATGACCTTGGCCCATGAATGAACGTCCACGCCGGCGCTTGAGCTCGCGCGAGAATGGGCGCATCATCCTCGTCGATACGGGCGTAATCAAATGTCTTGGCCATGCGCGACGACAGAAATGCCAGCGTTGATCCGGGGCGATCAATAACGGCAATCGGAAATGTCGTGGCAATTTGCTGCCATCGCTGCCAATGATGAAAGTCCGCCAGACTATCCGCACCCATTATCCATACGAAATGCACGCCGGGATTCCGCAGTTTTATCAAAGCCAGCGTATCCGCCGTGTAACGAATGTGGTGAGCCGCTTCAAATGCCGTGACCTTCACCCGGGGATCATGAATCAACGCTTCACATTTTTCCAGGCGATCGGAGAGCGGCGCTAGTTCCCGCTTGTCCTTCAGGGGATTTCCCGGCGTGACAATCCACCAGAGCTGATCGAGTTTGAGCTTGCGCATCGCGATTTCTGCAACAAGCGCGTGACCCGCATGCGGGGGATTGAACGATCCACCGAACAAGCCGACAGCCATACCCTTTTCAACAAATGGCATACGCAGATGCGCATCGCTAATGCCGGGGATACTCGCCGGTGTAAATATCACGGACGTATCTGACCCGTGCCGCGGACGAGATATTTGAATGAAGTCAGTTGTTCAACTCCAACAGGACCCCGCGCATGCATCTTGCCGGTGGCGATACCGATTTCTGCACCCATGCCGAACTCACCGCCATCGGCAAATTGCGTCGATGCATTGTGCAACAGAATCGCTGAGTCGATTTCATTGAAGAACCGCTCCACGACACTTTCATCTTCGGCGATGACCGCTTCCGTGTGATGCGATGAATAGCGATTTATATGATCCAGCGCACCCTCAATACCATCGACCAGTTTCACGGAAATGATCGCATCCAGATATTCAGTTGACCAATCCGCTTCCGTCGCAACTTTCGCTTTGCCGTAAAGCTTGGTCACCTGCTCGTCTCCGCGAATTTCGCAGCCCGCTTCAACAAGATCATTCAATAGCGGCGTGAGATAAGTCGGTGCAATAAGCCGGTCGACCAGAAGCGTCTCCGCGGATCCGCAAACGCCTGTCCGGCGCATTTTAGCATTCACAACAATCTTGCGCGCCAGATTAAGGTCGGCCGATCCATCAATATAGACGTGGCAGAGCCCCTCCAGATGCGCAAAAACCGGAACACGTGCCTCTGCCTGCACTCTTGCAACAAGGCTCTTTCCGCCACGTGGGATGATCACGTCGAGATTGCCATCAAGCCCTTTGAGCATCTCTCCAACGGCGCTACGATCGGTTGTCGATACGAGTTGGATTGCGTCTGGCGGCAAACCCGTCATCTCCAACCCCTCTGAAAGGGCTGCATGGATCGCCCGTGAGGAATGCACTGAATCCGAGCCGCCACGCAATATTACGGCATTGCCGGACTTTAAACACAGCGCTCCAGCATCCGCTGTAACATTCGGTCTGCTTTCATAGATGACGCCGATAACGCCGAGCGGAGTACGGACACGCTCGATATGCAAACCATTCGGGCGGTCCCACTCTGCAATAACCTGACCGACAGGATCAGCCAAGTCGGCAATGACACGGATACTGTCGGCGATACCACTGATCCGTTTGTCATCAAGCTTGAGCCGGTCAAGCAGCGCAGGCGTCATTCCCGCAGCTGCGCCATTGGTCATATCCTGCTCGTTGGCTTGAAGAATTTCCGCTTTGCGGCGTTCAATGCAATCCGCCATTGCCAAGAGCGCAGCCGTTTTGACTTCCGGCGATGCTATAGCCAATGGACGCGCGGCCGCTCGTGCCTTGCGGCCTGTCTCTGCCATCAATTCAACTATGGCTTCAGCCTCTGGAGTGTTTGCACCTGTACGTGTCAACATGTTCTACTCCTTCGCAACAGCAAGCTGTTTTGCTGCGCGCACCACCAGATCATCGCGGTGTATCATCGCTGAGCGGGCATCATAACCCAATATTTCCGCAATCTCGCTCGTCTTGCGGCCAGCAATTTTTACGGCATCTGCCGCATCATAGGCAATCAGCCCCCGTGCCGCCTCTTTGCCATCGGGCCCCACGACGGCAACAGTATCACCGCGCATGAATTGTCCGTAAACCTCGCGAACCCCTGCCGACAGCAGCGATTTGCCTGATTTCAATGCCACCAGAGCCCCATCGTCGATCACCAGTCGGCCTGATGGTTCCAGATTGCCGGAAATCCATGTTTTCCAGGCATTTACCGGTGAAGTGCTTGCCCGGAATAAAGTCGAGCGTTCGCCACCGTCAATGGCCGCAAGCGGGTTCAACCGCGTGCCCGAAGCGATGATCATCGCCGTGCCCGCAGCATTTGCAATCTTGCCCGCATCAAGCTTGGTTTTCATGCCGCCACGCGAATATTCAGAAGCTGCGGCTCCCGCCATGGCTTCGATATCGGGCGTAATCGCCTCAACCATTGGTATGAATTGCGCGTCAGGGTTCTGATGCGGCGGAGCCGTATAGAGCCCATCAATATCCGAAAGCAGGATCAGCAAATCTGCGCTCATCATCGTTGCAACACGCGCCGCAAGCCGGTCATTGTCGCCATAACGGATTTCCGTTGTGGCAACCGTGTCATTCTCATTGATCACAGGCACGGCCTTCAATCGTAACAATGTGCTGAGAGTCGCACGTGCATTAAGATAGCGGCGCCGCTCTTCCGTATCAGCTAGCGTAAGAAGGATTTGCCCTGCCCGCAAACTGTGACCACTCAGGACCTCGGCATAGGCCTTGGCAAGTTCGATCTGTCCGGCTGCTGCGGCGGCTTGACTTTCTTCCAGCCGCAACGCGCCTTTTGGCAAACCCAGCACATTCCGTCCAAGAGCGATGGCACCCGATGAGACGATCATCACTTCCACGCCTGAAGCGGCAAGCGCGGCAACATCCGCACCCAGGCTTTCCAGCCACTGCCTCTTCAATCCGCTGGTCCGGTCGACAAGCAATGCCGAACCGATTTTCACAACAATACGCCGATAGTTCCGCAGCGTTGGCGAAGCGCTTGCTGCGCCATGCTCATTATCACTGCGGTGTTGTGTGGATTTCACAGACATTGCGATACTCAATATTTGTAGCGGTTATCGACCTCTACAGGCGCTTCTGATTTTCGCGATTCAAGAATAATCGCTGACAATGCCCGCAAGACTTGCTCGACGCCCTCGCGGCTGACTGAAGACAAGAGCATCGGCTCAACACCGGATGCTTTCTTCAGCGCGGCAATCTTCTTTTTGCGTGCTGCGGCGTCCAATGTATCGATTTGGCTCAAGGCAACGATTTCCAGCTTTTCCGCCAGTCCTCCGCCATAAGCTTTCAATTCATTGCGCACAGTCTTGTAGGCCTCGGCAACATTTTCTTCCTGAGCTGAGACCAGGTGCAAAAGGACACGTGTCCTCTCCACGTGACCAAGGAACCGGTCGCCGATCCCTACGCCTTCATGAGCGCCTTCGATCAAACCGGGAATATCGGCAATAACAAACTCGCGAGCGTCAACACGCGCGACCCCCAAATTGGGATGAAGCGTCGTAAATGGATAGTCAGCGATCTTGGGCTTGGCAGCCGTGACACTGGCAAGAAATGTCGACTTACCGGCATTGGGCTTTCCAAGAAGTCCGGCATCCGCAATCAATTTCAGACGAAGCCAAAGATTACGCTCCTCACCCTCTAGACCGGGATTGGCACGTCGTGGAGCCTGATTGGTCGAGGTTTTGAAATGCGCATTGCCAAAGCCGCCATTACCGCCCTTGGCCAGACGATAGCGCTGCCCCACCACCGTGAAATCGACGATCAGCGTTTCATTGTCATTTTCGAAAATCTGCGTACCGACCGGCACTTTCAAAACGACATCCGCGCCCTTGCCGCCGGTCATGTCCCGGCCCATGCCGTGCATGCCTGTCTTGGCCTTGAAATGCTGCTGATAGCGATAGTCGATCAATGTATTCAAGCCATCGACGGCTTCGGCCCATACATCGCCACCGCGACCTCCATCCCCGCCATCAGGACCACCAAATTCCAGGAATTTTTCACGGCGAAAAGATACCGAACCGGCACCACCGTCGCCGGAGCGGATATAGACTTTCGCCTGATCGAGAAACTTCATGGAAATTCAGTCCTTTTGTGTCGCTTGCAGGCAATACAGCAATTCCAGCGAGAATAAAACTGGCCAGTTCCCGTCAGTTTGAGCATTCGGAAACTAGCGCGTTGAGTTTTTATTGTCAGCGCTGGAGGTCGAAAATACCTCCAGCACCATCTTACTTCATCCAGGGCGTTAGGAAGTCCAACTCCGAAGACCAATCCAGGTACGTCTGTCGAGCATATAGCGCTCCACTGGAACATTGCCCGCATTGATGGAATCCATCATACCCGTATTCGTATACTGGAATCCGCTCTTATAGAGCACCCGGCGCGATGCAATGTTCGACACACGGCACGAAGCGTAAAGCTTTTCGACCTGCGTTGCGCGGAACACCAGATCCACCAGCGCATGAGCAGCTTCGGTCGCATAACCCTTGCCCCAATGCGGCTCACCAAGCCAGTAGCCTATTTCCAGTTCATCCTTGCCGGCGCCACGTCGATAATTGATTCCGCAACAACCAACGAAGGTTCCATTTTGAGCAAGGGTAATGGCATAGACGCATTTGCCAATCTCGCCCGCATTGGCGCGGCGCACGAAATCAACCGCATGGGCTTTCGTGTAGGGGTGCGGCATGCGTGACAGCATTTCTGCCACGCGCAGATTATCGGCAAGATTGGCAATTGCGTCCACGTCCTCAATATGAGGCGCCCGCAAGATAAGGCGGTCCGTAACGAGAACCGGACAGTCTATCAGATCCAGCCGTTCATCTTCTTCTTCAAGTATATCAGCAACCATTTTTCATTCCTCCAGATACGAAAAGGGAGACGGGTAGTGCCCCATCTCCCTTTGATCTTTTGGCGGTTGCCATTTTTTCACCGGGTCCGATGGGACGCCGGTGCTTCAAGCATGACCGGCTATTCTGCTGCTTCGGCGATCGGGGTGACGATCGACACGAAGCTACGGCCGTTGGCTTTGGTACGGAAAGAAACTGTGCCTGCTTCAAGCGCAAACAGAGTATGGTCCTTACCAAGACCAACATTGACACCGGGGTGCCATTTGGTGCCGCGTTGACGAACGAGAATGTTGCCAGCAAGCACGCGCTCGCCGCCGAACTTCTTTACGCCAAGGCGCTTTGATTCTGAATCACGACCGTTGCGTGACGAACCACCAGCTTTTTTGTGTGCCATGGGATTGCTCCTTTAAACCTGTTCTTATTCGCCCGAAGCGGGCTTCTCAGCCTTGGCAGCAGCCTTCTTGGGCGCAGCTTTGGCCTTTGGGGCGGCTTTGGTCTCTGTCGCGTCAGCAGCAGCAACTTCAGCCTTTGCAGGCTTCTTGTTGGCCGGCTTTTCAGCGGCAGTCTTCGAAGGCTTGGCACCACCGGTAAGAATCTCAGCGATACGGATCGTTGTCAATTCCTGACGATGACCGCGTGTACGCTTCGAATTCTGGCGACGGCGCTTCTTGAAGGCAATAACCTTGCGTGCGCGGCCCTGTTCAACGACTTCGGCTGTGACCAGCGCGCCGCTGACTACAGGAGCGCCGATTGTTGCGTCAGCACCGACGCCAACCATCAGAACTTCTGCGAACTGTACGATATCGCCGGCATTGCCGGAAACTTTTTCGACCTTGAGTAGGTCATTGGCGGCAACGCGATACTGCTTACCACCGGTCTTGATGACTGCGAACATTTTGTGCCCTTTCGGCGTTCGGTTCGGTTTTCTGCCAGTTTCCCGGCAATAACCGTCTTTTTGTCAGTCGTGACAGATTGATCGAAAGGCACTTTTATCCATAAGAACGAAGGCACCCGAATTCAAAAACAAACGGCGCGGAGAATCCCCCACGCCAGTCGTTGGGCGCTTATAAGATCAGGAGCGAGGCGGAGTCAAGAAATTTAACGCAAAATTGCTCTTGTATCTGCGCGCTTTGCCCGCTATCTAGCGCGTCGCACGCTCAAGCCAAGCCCTTTGGGGCATCGCAGCACTAAAAATACGGGTCTTTACGTGGATCCGATATGCGGAGAGGTGGCTGAGTGGTTGAAAGCACCGCACTCGAAATGCGGCATGGGGGCAACTCCATCGGGGGTTCAAATCCCTCCCTCTCCGCCATTTACATTGCGCCAGCAGGCGCGTTCAGAGAGCTCGCTTATCACTTGCCTGAGACGTAGTCGGATCGGTCAATCCCGTGACGCTGCAGCTTGTCGTAGAAGGTTTTGCGCGGGATACCGAGCGCCTGGATCGTGGAGCGCACATCCCCGCCATTTGCTGCCAATGCTTGCTGGATAAGCCGCGCCTCATATCGTTCCATGGCTTGCGGCAAACTCGAACCGTCGCTTTCAACATCTGATTTTGTTGTTTCAATACCATCAAGACCAAGTGCAGCACGTTCGGCAAAATGCACCAGCTCGCGCACATTTCCGGGCCAGTCATGCTGCATGAGATAGGAGCGCTGCGCGGCTGTGATCTCTGGCACATCTGTTTTGAATCTTGCCGAAGCGCGATGCAGAAAATGGGTAAACAGAAGCATGATATCATCGCGCCGCTCACGCAGCGGAGGAATTGAAACAGTCACGACATTGAGCCTGTAGAACAAATCCTCGCGAAAATTGACGCGCTGGTCGGCGCTCCCAAGGTCAACCTTGGCCGCGGCCACCACGCGCAAATCGACGGGCCGGTGTTCGTTGGTGCCAAGCGGTGTAATTTCCCGGCTTTCCAAAACGCGTAGAAGTTTTACCTGCGTTGAAAGAGGCATGCTCTCAATCTCATCGAGAAACAAGGTTCCGCCGCTAGAGTGCTCGATGCGGCCAACACGCTTCTTTTGAGCCCCCGTGAAAGCTCCGGCTTCGTGGCCAAACAATTCGCTTTCTATGACTGTTTCCGGCAAAGCCCCGCAGTTCAGCGCAACGAAGTTCCCCTGTTTGCGCCTGCTCCATTCATGCAAAAGTCCGGCAACAACCTCTTTCCCCGTCCCTGTTTCACCGGCGATCAATACGTCGACATCGGCACCTGCCACATGGCGCAGGGTCTTTCGAAGGTTTTGCATAACGGGCGTTTGACCGATCAGCGGCAGTGATTCATTGGTGTTTTCCACCGCCAAACGCAATTCGCGGTTCTCCATGACGAGCCGGCGTTTCTCCAATGCTCGCATTATGCTTTGCACAAGGCGATCGGCTGGATAGGGCTTGGCGATAAAATCATAGGCGCCCTTATGGATCGCCTCGACAGCCATATCGATATCACCATGTCCGGTTATAAGGATGACGGGCAGATCGGAGTCCATTTCACGCAAACGGCGAAACAATTCAAGCCCGTCAATGTGAGGCATCCTCACATCGGTCACGACAACACCCGGAAAGTCCGGCGTCAGGAATCGCAAAGCGAGCATTGCATTGGGAAATGGCTGCACGTTGAAGCCTGCCAGTTCAAGCGTCTGGCAATTTGCAGCACGCAGGGCGTCATCATCTTCAACAAAGGCAATTTGATTTGAATCCATGGTCAGACCACCTTTTTCAGATGCACGGTAAACTCGGTCCCGGTAGAGCTGCTTTCAACCTCGATGCGCCCCCCATACTCCGCAACAATGTCATGGCAGATCACCAGACCAAGCCCCAGGCCCCGATCCTTGGACGTGTTGAAGGGTGTAAAGAGCATCTGCATGATTGAAGCGGGTATTCCAGGACCATTATCAGCAACAATCAATCGCAGTTCCTCTTGGTCAACGGAACAGCGCACGCTGATCTTGCTGGCGGGTCCACCTTCCGTCGCTTCAAGCGCATTTTGCATGAGATTGATCAGAACTTGTTCGAGGCGGATGCGGTTGCCATAGACCTTCACTTCGGGAGGGGGCATTTCAGTCAGGATTTGTCCGGCACGCTGGCGAAATCTGCTTCCGAGAAGCAGCATTGCACCTTCGATGATATCACTGACACTGACAGGCCCAGAATCTCCCGTGCCTTTGCGGGAAAAGGTCCTGAGTTCGTCGGTGATACTTCCGATGCGTTCCGTCAGCCCGGCAATAGTCTTCAAATTGTCTTTGGCGGAATCGACCTGATTGCGCCCCAAAAACGTTGCCGCATTATCAGCATAGGATCGAATGGCTGCCACAGGCTGGTTAATCTCGTGCGCGACACCTGCGGTCACCTGACCTAGAATGGCCAGGCGGTTCGCCTGCACAAGTTCCAATTGGACAGACTGGAGTTTTGTTTCCGTCTTTTGACGTTCTTCCGCCTGCATGACCAGCTCGGCATGCGCCGCACTCAAATCCGCAGTGCGGGCAGCAACACGGCGCTCAAGTTCAACCCTCGCCACTTCCTGTTCCTGCGCCCGGCGCAATGCCAGCCCGCGCCGGCGAAGAATAAAAGCAGTGAGACCCAGCAAGGGAGCAAGAAAGAGCAGTGTAATCAACTGAGCGGTACGGACAGACTCGGTCACCGTTGGTGCGGCAGGCGTCAATGATTGCAATTTCCAACTCGTGGTCGGAACCGAGGTTTGAACCCGTACGAATTCTCTTCGGGACGGGGCGCCCGGCAACCTGGCTTGAACAATATCCGGCTGCACCGTTGGCATGGGCGGAGAAATATCCAGCGGCTCCAATGGCGCGCCGCCAAATTGCAGGCTCTCGCGAAGCGGCCCCATTCGCTCGGCGGGGATGACACTTTCTGTCATAAAACGCCAGTCGGGAAAGCTTGTGACCAGCACGATACCGCGTTGATCAACCACCAAGGTCGGATCGCTGTTGCGGCGCCAGTCCGCTTCGATTTCATCAAACTCCAGTTTGACAACAATGACGCCTAGTGGTCCAGCCGGGCTATCAATGCGCTTTGAAATATAAAGTCCCGGCCGCTTGCTGACAGTGCCAAGGGCGTAATGTTCTGCGCTGCCATTTCTGATGGCGCGTGTGTAATAGGGCCGAAAACTGTAATTGGTTCCGACGAAACTGATCGGCTCGTTCCAGTTGCTCGCAGCGATTGCCAGTCCATTTGCATCAAGCAGGTAAATTACAGCAGATCCGGTGCCACCGATAAGGCTTTCAAATTTATGATTGAGACGTTGGAGCTGGCTCTCGCTGCGAGTGGAAAGCGCACTCATAACATCCCTGTCTTGGGACAGGACAAAAGGGACCGCTCTTTGCTTTTCGAGCACGGTGCGCAGGAGAACTGCATTTAATTCAGCTGTGCTTTTCGCACGGTCCATCACGATCTGATACCCGCGTTCGCGGCCAATATTGCCCGCCACGAAAAGCGCCACAAAAATTATGATTACAGCAAAGGTGGTTAGAACAGCCTTGCTGGCCCAACCAGATCGCGCTGTCGAGGTGAGGATTTCAGAGGCCTTTTGTGGATGATCATCCATGAACATAGGTGTGCATATATCCGCACAAAATACAATGAATCTGTGCGGCATACCACACAATTTGAGGCGGAGTCGAAGCTTATGAATAAAAAAATGCATTAATTTCAAATAGTTATAGAATTAAAAATAACTGGCACGCCATTTGCATTCCATGGCTGCAGACGGCCGGTCCGTCTGTAATTGAGCCTGGGAGGCTAGCAGGTTGGTCCTGTCAGACGAGGCTCGCATCATGGAGGAAGTCATGAGTCCGGTGACACTAACCACGGCCAATGCTGGCCTGCAGCTATCAAAAAAGGCTCCGATCTATAGCCATTTATATTTTCAGGTACTTGTCGCAATCGCCATCGGCATCGCGCTTGGGCATTATTATCCTGACCTTGGAACCAGTATGAAACCGCTTGGCGATGCTTTCATCAAGCTGGTAAAAATGATCATCGCCCCTGTCATTTTTCTGACCGTATCCACCGGCATTGCCGGGATGAGCGATCTTAAGAAAGTCGGCCGCGTTGCTGGCAAGGCCATGATCTACTTTCTGACGTTTTCGACGCTTGCCCTGATCGTCGGACTGGTCGTTGCCAATGTTGTTCAACCCGGTGCAGGCATGAACATTGATCCTACCTCGCTTGATCCAAAAGCGGTTGCAACCTACACGCAGCAGGCGCATGAGCAGAGCATCATTGGATTCCTGAACAATATCATTCCGACCACGATCGTCGGCGCTTTCGCATCCGGCGATATTCTGCAGGTGCTTTTCTTCTCGGTGCTGTTTGGTCTTTCGCTCGCCATGGTCGGTGAGAAAGCCGAGCCGGTCACCAACTTTCTTTTGACGCTTTCGGCACCGATCTTCAAACTCGTTGCCATCTTGATGAAGGCAGCCCCCATTGGCGCATTCGGAGCAATGGCGTTCACCATCGGGAAATATGGCATCGGGTCTGTCGCCAATTTGATCATGTTGATCGGCACATTCTATTTGACATCACTCCTGTTCGTGCTTGTCATTCTCGGCGCGGTTGCCTGGTATAATGGTTTTTCCATTTTGGCTCTGATCCGCTACATCAAGGAAGAGCTCTTGCTGGTGCTTGGTACCAGCTCTTCGGAAGCAGCGCTGCCAACCCTTATGGCCAAGATGGAAAAGGCGGGTTGCAAGAAGTCTGTGGTCGGCCTCGTTATCCCGACCGGCTATTCTTTCAATCTGGACGGCACAAACATTTATATGACCCTGGCCGCCCTGTTCATTGCTCAAGCAACAAACATCCATTTGAGCATGTCGGATCAAATTCTGCTTTTGCTTGTCGCCATGCTGAGTTCCAAAGGCGCTGCCGGTATAACCGGTGCCGGCTTTATTACCCTTGCGGCGACGCTTTCTGTTGTGCCGGCGGTTCCCGTTGCGGGCATGGCGCTAATCCTGGGTATTGATCGCTTCATGTCAGAATGCCGTGCCTTGACCAACCTTGTTGGCAATGCCGTTGCAACGATTGTCGTAGCGCGTTGGGAAGGCGAGCTCGACAAAGACAAACTGGCCCAGGCGCTTAACGGCGAACTGGCCGAAGAAGAAGCACTGGTCTTGGCAAACTGATTATTCAGTTTGATCTCTTGTCCATGTAATAAAAGTCCTGCGGTGTGCCATTTCCTTTGGTGTCGCCGCAGGCGTTGGGAGGCATCATGAAAACACTTCTTTATGCACTTACATTGGTTGCAAGTGTTCATAGCGGCGTTGCAATCGCTGCAGAACAACCACCGAGGGACGAATTCTTCTGGTTGGGCATGATCAACAAGGCGACGATCATTATCAATTCCGACGAAGGATTGCTCGACAAAGACCTCACGCCAAAGATCGCCGCCGGGCTGAAGAAGGTCCTTGCAGATGGGGCTCAACCTGGAGCAAAGCGGCCCTCAACCGTAATCTCATTTGAGCCTTTGCTCATTGAAGCAGCAGGCCCGGAGGTCACGTTAATCCATGCCGGGCGTTCGAGCCAGGATATGCATTCGACCTACAGGGCCGCCATCATGCGGGATGATCTACTAAGACTTGCACATCAGCTGGATAAAACAACAAGCGCCCTCGTTGATCTTGCAGAGCGCCATGTCGATACGATCGTACCCAACTATACCAACGGCGTCGCGGCGCAACCCAATAGTTTCGGACACTACCTGCTTGGCCATGCAGCAGGTCTGGAGCGAGATGCTCAGCGTATCAGGGAAGCCTATGCCCGTGTTGACAGAAGCCCGATGGGAACCACTGTACTGAACGGCACAAGCTGGCCACTCAATCGAACTCGAATGGCGGATTATCTCGGCTTCAGTGGCGTCGTTGACAATGCATATGACGCCTCACAAATATCCCCGGTAGATGAACCGGTCGAAGTCGGAGCGATCGTTACGAGTATCGCACTCCATACCGGACAGTTCATTGAAGATATCATGACGCAATATGCGCAGCCCCGCCCGTGGATATTGCTGCAAACAGGGGGAGGCAACACATATGTGTCCAGCGCGATGCCCCAGAAGCGCAATCCTGGAATTCTCAACTCCACAAGGCAAGCTGCTTCCACGGCAGTGACATTGGCTATGGGACCCATTATCCAGGCGCACAACATTACGCCCGGCATGCCGGATGCAAAAGACGAGGATGCCAACACAGAAATTGTCGAAAGCGCGATCAAAGCGCTGGAAGGCTGGGAAAAAATAATCGGCTCACTCGTGATCGACCCGAACCGTTCCCTTGAAGAGCTGAACAGCGACTGGACTGCTTCGCAAGAACTCGCGGATGTTTTGATGCGCAAATATAAACTGCCTTTCCGCGTCGGGCATCACTTTGCGTCCGAGATCGTGGATTTTGCCAAATCACAAAATATCAAGCCACTCGACTTCCCCTATGCCGATGCGCAGCGAATCTACAAGGAAGCTGTCAAGGGATCGAGCTTTTCAGACCAGCTCCCTATGAACGAGGAAGAGTTTCGAGCAACGCTCGACCCAGTCGCAATCGTTAGGAATCGAGCCACTAGCGGCGGGCCGCAGCCCAAGGAAATGGCGCGGATGATCAAAACGGCCAAAGAAAAAATCGCCTCGCAAGAAGCTTGGGTCGCAGACAGACGGCGCGTCGTAACCACAGCGCTTAAACGGCTGGATGAGGATTTCGACAAGCTTTCCACAAGCCCAAATTAACAGCATTGGCTGACAGATAGAGCCCGGCGAGTTTGGAATGCTCGCCCGGGTGCAAACGGGCTATTCATCATCGTTGATACTAAGATTTTCCAGATCTTTCTGGCCAGCAGCGAGAGCTTGGTCTTCGGTATCGTGCGGCCCCATCAAGGCACCTGTCTCACCATCGATAACGACGACATAATACCATTTGCCGTCGCTTTTCTTGTCGGTGTGCACATAGCATCTCTGTTCGCTTGTCATGCAGCATTTTCATGTATTGCAAGGCCAAAAGCAAATTGTATAGCGCCTTGGGACGGGCGCACCTTGTCAATAAACGGAGCGGTCTCCATAAATGCCGCTTGGATCGTACATCTGGAACATTTCCAGCTCCACCGCGCTGAAAAACGCCCCAACTTCTTCATCCTGCTCGTCTTCGGAAAGGCCGATCCGAGCCAGATGTTCGAACAGGCCATCAGCGACCTTGTTTCGATAGGCTTCAGCTTGGCGACCGTTTTTTTCCTTCAGCGTGGCCGCAACTTCGCGAACCGTAGCTAGTCTCTTCGTCATCGGAAAAGGGATTATCTGGCAATTCGTAGCAGGGTTAACTTTTTGCATGCTCGCTTATTCCCGGACGGCATTTGCCGCGTTTGCATTGATTCGTGAGCAAGAATACGAGCAAGGTTCCTAACAATTTGTTCAGCATAAATTTTCAGCAAAAAATTCAATGTTTTCAAACGTTACGTAACATTTAACCACACTTTATTGGGCAACAGATTTGTGCGTAACACCTCCTGAATCTTGCCCGTTACGGCATGCAGGCCTATCACAGGTGGGGTAAGTGATTCGTTTGTTAACGGCGTAGACATTCATACATGGCACTGAGCAACGCAGAACGACAGAGACGGCACCGCGAACGGCAGAAGCAAAAACTGGCCGCGGTAGCTCCCGATATCGCCATGCAGTATGAAAATGTGGGAGCCGATCTGCGAGAAAAACTTTATGCTCTGATCGATAAAGAGAATGCTGCACGGCAGCGCGCAGCCGCAGGAAAACCGATCGAGCTTACAGATTTCCGGCGCGTTATACTCGACATCGCCCTCAATGAAAATCAGTCGTCGATAGTCGACGAAGCGCGAATGATCCTTTTGAAAGCACTTTCAATGGGAGAGAGTTCGGAAAGAGAAATCATTGAGGCCCGGCGTCTGAAATCTGCAAAGGCAGTTATCAAGCCTGAGACGCGGGTGTCGCCAGAAAGCCGCCTGCCCAAGGAACAAATAACCCCGCTTCCTCATTATCTGCGTGTGCCCAATTTCGGCTGATGGCCTCGTAAGTTCAACGCCTTGAAAAGCTCCTTCATTTCGCAACGCATTTGAGGACGACTGTCATGAACCATCCCGCTTTATCCCCGTCCTGTGTTGCCGTAATTACTGGAGGGGCCTCGGGTATCGGTCTGGCGGCGGCAAAGCGTTTTGCCGGTTTGGGGATGAAGGTTGCCATTGCCGATCTGGGCGGAAAGAGGTTGGAGCAGGCGTGTCGGGAAGTTGCAGATTTGCAGCCAGCTCATCCGGATGCCGTCATCGCAGTTGCTACAGACGTGACACGCCCCGATGATCTGCGGAATTTGAAACAGATTGTCGATGAAAAATTCGGCCAGACCGACATTTTAATGAACAATGCCGGCATCCAACCTGGAAGCAGCGTCTTCGACGGCAGCAATTGGGATCGCATTATTGCAACCAATTTGATGGCCGTGGTTCACGGCTGTCAGATATTCGGCCCGTCAATGATCAAGCGTCAGACACCGGGTTTGATTATCAACACAGGATCGAAACAAGGCATAACCACTCCACCGGGTGACCCCGCCTATAACGTTTCCAAATCAGGGGTAAAGACCTTTACGGAGGCGTTGCAACACGAGTTACGTAACATGAAAGACTGTCACGTAACCGCACATCTGTTCATTCCGGGCTTTGTTTATACGGCCCTTACAAAGGGCGACCGTGTTGAGAAACCCGCTGGCGCGTGGACACCGGAACAGACAGTTGATTTCATGCTGGAGAGCGTGGCGGCTGGCGACTTTTACATTCTGTGCCCGGATAATGACGTTACTCGCGCTTTGGACGAGAAGCGAATTCTCTGGGCAGCAAATGATATTATCCAAAACCGTCCGCCGCTTTCGCGGTGGCATCCGGATTTTGAATCCCGGTTTGCCAATTTTCTCAAACAAAATGCCTGAGAAATCAGTCCGGCGTGTGGGCTGAATAAATCCACATTACCGACTTGAAGAGGGCGGTAAACCCGCTTTATGTTGACGCAAACTTTTTAACCGCATGGGTATATTATGAATTCATCTCAAAAGATCCCTTCCATCGACCCAGTCAAACTCGATCGGCTGGGCGAGGTTGCCGTGAAAATCGGTTTGCAATTGCAGCCGGGACAGGACCTTTTGATCACAGCACCGCTTGCCGCCCTTCCTCTTGTTCGCCGCATCACTGAGCATGCCTATAAGGCAGGCGCGGGATTGGTCACAACCTTTTACAATGACGAAGAAACAACGCTGATGCGTTATCGCAATGCGCCAGAGGATAGTTTCGACCGTTCCGCAGGCTGGCTTTACGAAGGGATGGCAAAAGCGTTTTCTGCCAATACGGCGCGCCTCGCCATTTCTGGCGATAATCCCATGTTGTTATCGGCAGAAGATCCCGAGAAAGTCGCGCGGGCGAACAGGGCGCAATCGAAAGCCTATCAACCAGCGCTGGAAAAAATCACTGGCTTCGACGTTAACTGGAACATCGTCTCCTATCCAAACCCCTCTTGGGCTAAGCAGGTTTTTCCCGATCAGGAACCCGATACGGCTGTCATAATGCTTGCCGATGCCATTTTCTCTGCTTCCCGTGTGGATATTGATGATCCGGTCAGCGCCTGGCGCGACCACAATGCCGCATTGCTCAAGCGCAGGGAGTGGCTGAACGGCCTGAACTTTGCTTCCCTAAACTTCAAAGGCCCCGGCACAGATCTGACCGTAGGGCTGGCCGATGAACATGAATGGCAAGGTGGCGCTTCAAGGGCCAAGAATGGCATCACCTGCAATCCGAATATTCCGACCGAAGAAGTATTCACCACCCCGCATGCTCTTCGGGTTGACGGTCACGTATCCAGCACCAAACCATTGTCATATCAGGGTACTTTGATCGAAAATATTCAGGTTCGCTTTGAAGCTGGAAAGATCGTCGAAGCCAAGGCGACACGCGGCGAGGAAGTATTCAATAAAATTCTCGGTACGGATGAAGGTGCCCGCCGCCTCGGTGAAGTGGCGCTTGTCCCGCATTCTTCGCCGATTTCTGCTTCAGGTCTGCTGTTCTTCAACACGCTGTTCGATGAAAATGCTGCAAGCCATATAGCACTCGGTCAATGCTACTCGAAATGCTTCATCAATGGCGGAACGTTGAGTCCGGAGGAGATAGCATCAAAGGGCGGAAATAAGAGCCTTATTCATATCGACTGGATGATTGGGTCTGGAGAAATCGATGTGGATGGCATCCATAAGGATGGCTCGACTGTTCCCGTTATGCGCAATGGCGAGTGGGCATAGTTAAACCACGCAATTCAATCGCCACCGCGAAGGCGGTGGCGATCTATTTGATCTCAAATACTATTAGGCAACGAGACGCCCGGCAGTCTCGGTCTGGGCATAGGCCTTGCCGAAACGGTTAGCCAGAAATGCATCAAGTGCGATGTCTTCCTGTTTGATGAAGCCCTGCTGTGGCAGGTCACCCTTCGCAAGCATGTCCACAACAGCGCAAATGGCCGATGCTGTGGTGATCTGGATACCGCTATAAAGCTGCGATCCGATATGGCCGCTATAGACCTTGTTTGCATAAGTTTCCTGCAACAGGCGACCCTTCTTGCGGCCGCTGACCGTTACGAAGATCACAACCACGTCCTGCGTGGTTGATGGCAGGGCGTTTTCAAGAATGTCCTTGAAAACATCCCGGCGATCGCGCAGTCCGAGATCGTTCAGCAACGCCTTCATGATGGCGGCATGGCCGGGATAGCGGATCGTACGATAATTGAGCGTACGCACCTTGCCCAAGAGACTCTCGCACAATGTGCCAAGTCCGCCCGATGTGTTGAATGCCTCGTAGGTTACGCCATCGAGCGAAAATTCTTCGCGCTCTTCAAGCGGTGGAACTTCGGTCAGTTCACCGTCGACAATCGCTTCACATGGCTCGCAATATTCATTGATCACGCCATCCGTCGACCAGGTAAGATTATAGTTGAGCGCGTTGGATGGATATTGCGGCAGCGCGCCAACGCGCATGCGAACGCTTTCTAGCGTATCGAAGCGCTTGGCCAGGTCATTGGCAACGATGGAGATAAACCCGGGCGCGAGACCACATTGCGGAATGAACGCAGTCTTTGCTGTTGTCGCCAATTGCTTGACAATGCGCGTGCTGGCAACGTCTTCCGTCAGATCGAGATAGTGGACGCCGGATTTGGCAGCGGCTTCAGCGATGCGTGTGGTCAGATGGTACGGTGCCGCGCTCAGAACAGCGAACTTGCCGTCCAGCACTTTTTCAAGCACGCCCGCTTCAGCAATTTCAATACAGCTGGTAGCCACATGCGCTGAAACTTCAAGTGCATCCAATTGCGTCTGCGCGCGATCAACGACAGTTACGTGATATTCCCCTGTCTCGCTCAGCAAATTGGCAATCGTTCCTCCGATTTTACCTGCCCCTACAACGACGATCTCTTTCATGTGATTCCCCTGAATATGCATAAACCTTTCGGAATTTTCTCATATTGCTCGGCGAAATGCAGTGTATATACTGACGATATAACTCTTAAGTTTAACTAATATGCCGAGTGGATTTGTCATTATGCTGACACAAGCTGATCATGCCCTGCTTTCCCTGCTCCGGGAAAATGCCCGGGCCTCCACAGCCGACCTTGCGCGTAAGCTCGGGCTGTCACGCACCACAGTGCAGAGCCGCATCGAACGGCTCGAAAATCGGGGAATGATCCGCGGATACAGCGTCCAGCTATCGCCGGAATATCAGCAGAATTTGGTCAAGGCGCATGTGCTGGTCACTGCCTTGCCCAAATTTGCTGTACGGGTCGAAGCTTCGTTGCGCAAAATACCATGGGTCAGAACCCTGCATTCGGTTAGCGGGCAGTTCGATATGATTGTTATTGTTGAGGCCCCATCAATCCAGGAACTGGACAGGTTGCTCGACGAAATCGGCGCATTGGAAGGCGTCGAAAGAACGATGTCGTCAATCATCCTTTCCACACGCATAGAACGCTGATCGGACCTATTTCTCAGATTTAGCCAGTGCAACCCTGTCGACCGCGGCAATCATGCATACTTCGAGATCACCCAAACCATCCTTGATCTCGGCTTCGGTGATACCCGCAGCCTCGGCATCGGCAGCACAACGTTCCGCGAGACGCTGAGGGCGACGATCGTGATGCTCCATATCAACTGGCTTGTTGGTATCGATATTAGCTTCAATCCAGTTATTAACGAAATCAATAGCTCGCTGACTCATTTTGTGCTCCTGGAATTATTGCCCGTCGATCCAGTAAAACAATTAGATAGCGATAAGGTTGCGTATTAAAGCATCGGACCGAAAAGTGAGATTCCGGTGTTCGAATAATCAGATGCTAAAATAAAAGGATAGATCGCCATGTTGAGTCCATGAGGACGTCCGGCGATCAGCGGGCTTCCTTCGCCCATACCTTGAACTTCGTCAGCAAATTCGGGCCAAAAATATTGGTCAAAGGCACGTCTGCCGCGTCTCGGCCATGCGCTACCTTTATCCGGCCGATACGAGGCTTATTGTTGCGCGGATCAAATGCGTGCCAGGCACCGCCAAGATAAACTTCCATCCAGGCACAAAAATCCATCTCGGCATGCGGCGGCGGCACGCCGATATCGGTGATATAGCCGGTGCAGTAGCGGGTTGGAATGTTCAGGCACCGGCAAAATGCAACGGCCAAATGGGTAAAATCACGGCAAACACCACGCCCTTCATAATAGCCAGACGAAGCTGTGCGGGTCGGATTGGAAAACTCATAGCCAAAGGTGATATGGTTGTGCACAAAGTCGCAGACAGCCTGCACCCTCTGCCATCCCTCCGGCGTATTGCCAAACAAGCGCCAGGCCTCGTCACTCAGCAGATCGGTTTCGCAGTAACGGCTACCCATGAGATATACGAGCGTTTCATCCGGCAGGTCCTGTACGCGATGTTGGACAGCATCCAGCACAACAGGGTCCGGCAACCCGCTATCCCGCACAAGAGCATTCGTAGAACAGATAAAGGTGCCTGGCATGGCGACAATGCGGTTGCACCAATTACCGAATTGATCGTGATAGCCTGTGATCGTTGAATCAAAGTTTGTCTGAAAAGTTTCGATACCTTCCAGATCGTCAAAACGTGAATGATGGACATTCAATATCGCTACAAGGGGTGTTTCCTGCGTGAACTCAAATGTTAGCTCGCACCCTACATGTAATATCATCCACGGTTCCCTTGATTATTTTTGTGTTGAAACAGCATCGGCAGAGTCTGGCGCAAAAAGCAACCGGCCCAAAAGCGGACCGGTTAAACTTTTTACATTCTTGGATTATCAAGCCTTGTCGACGACCTTCTTAACGGCGTCTTTTGCCTTACCCTTGGCTGACTGCACATCGCCTTTCAGCTCTTGCGCCTTTCCCTCAGCCTCCATCTTCTTGGAACCAGTGGCCTTGCCGGCTGCCTGTTTTACATTACCGGCCATCTTGTTGGCCGCGCCGGAAATCTTGTCGCTAGTACTACCCATTGGATACTCCCTGAAAGCTTTTTCAACTACATCACTAAACGGGCATCACGCAGGATTGTTCCCAGAGAAAATCAATTAAGCTATTGATATAAATAGATAAAATATTCGAATAACGAACGACCCGGCGCCCACGGGGGAACAGGCACCGGGTCTTATGTTACCGATCAAAGGCTCGATCAGCTTGTGAGAAACGCTGCAGCTATATCTTGGTTCCGCTGAAATCCGTCCCGAAAAAGAAATACATAAAACGACAGCTCAGGAACATAGTTCGCCGATCGCATCCTCGATCGAAGAGGCAAAAATGCAGTTCCGTGTGGAGCCGACAATCTTTGCAGCGTCCACATTTTCGGCATCCTCGCCCCAAAAACCGATTATGATTTTTATTCGTGCGTTCCGCCGCCTGATCCGCCGTATCAAATATCGCGCATGGGCAATGGATGAGGTGTTAAGGTAGCTGATGCAGATAGCGCTCACACCGGCAAGTTCGAGTTTGGCGATATTCGCAGCCTCGAGCTCGTCATGGGTGATGTCGTCAACCTCACAATCATTGCGCTCAAGGATATCACCCATAATAACAGCGGCAGCGTCGTCCAGATTGCCGCGTCCGCCAGCCGATATAATGGTCTTTGGTTTGGTCGGTTCTACCTTTTTAGTCTTTGCCTTGGCGGTTTTGGCTTGCTCATCTACCTTGATCTCTTCTTCGAGAATTTCATGATAATCAGACAGGTTTTCAACGAGAAACACCATGCTTTGCGCAACGCGATTGCGTCTGGGAGCATCCAGCACCCCGCGCCCGCGATCATGTTCGGCTAACAGAAGTGCAGGAACGGCCACAGAGGAATAATAATCAACGATGGAGTTTGACTGGAGGTATTCCTCCGCTTTCTCTGTTGCCTCATCGGGATCCCCCGACAGCAATCGTTGATACAATTGCTGTGGTGGCAAAAGCACAGGCTCGTTGCCAAGCAGCACATCTAGAAACTCAAACTTCGGCACATGCCTGCCGAGGACCACAAGACACACGGTCAACGGTGTCGAAAGAATAAGACCGATAGGTCCCCAAATCCATGTCCACACGATTGCCGCCATGAGAATGGCAACGGGCGAAAGGCCCGTCTTCGACCCATAGAGCAATGGCTCCATAATATTATTGCTGATCAGCTCAAGCACGATGAAAAGGGCTGCGGTCCAGACCAGCAGCATCCATCCCGGATCAACGGCAAGCGATAGCATTAAGGGGAAAAACGCCGCCATAATGGGACCGATATAGGGCACAAACCGCAAGACAATTGCCAGCATGCCCCACAACATCGGATTGGGAATACCTATCAGCCATAGCCCGATCCCAATCGGCACGCCAAAACTGATATTGATGATAAGCTGCATCAGCAAATATTGCCCCACACGTTTGCCGGCATCGTGCAGTGCTGTCGTCGTTCGGTGAATATCACTTGCTCCGACCAGCTTTATGAAGCGATCCCGCAAATCTTCCCGGCGCATGAGCATGAAGATAACCACGACAATCACGATACCGATGGTTGCCAATGGCTGAATCAACGGTCCGGCAAATGTCTGCAAAAGGCTCAGCGGATCAGGCGGAGGATAACGGATTTCGACGGGCACAGGCTTGTTCGGATCTTGTGCTTTCAGTGGAGTGCCGATTTCCTGATTTTGTACTTCGACATTTTCCGGTGGTTTGCGTGCCTGGTCCCGACTGTCAGGGCCATTGTCGACGGGAAAACGCTCCACTTCATCCGATCGCCCGATCTCTTCACTGAATTTTTTGAACATGCGGGCGCCGCGGTCGAAGATGCTGTTACCAGATTGAGCATCCTTGATCGTCCGGATCTTTGTTTCGATATTATACTGATAGCTTGGCAGGTTCTGCGCCAAAACCGTTAGCTGGCTCACGACAATTCCGACAAATATGGCAATCACCATAAAGGCCGTGACAACCACGCTGATGACAGCCGCGGCTTTTGGTATGCCGTTACGATGCAACCGCGTTACCAGCGGCGAAAGAGCAAATGTCAGAAGCAATGCCAATGCCAATGGCACAAAGACATCACTGGCCAGATAAAGCGCTGCAACAATAGCTATGGCGACGATAATTGGTGGAAACTGCGCTCGGGTATCCACTCCAACAATTGCTGGTGAAGAGACAGACTTTCTCGTCACGCGCTCCACGGCACGCGGCGACCGCCCGCTGAAATCTTCAGAAGGCATGAAATACCCCTAATCCAAAATGCATAGAACGCACCTCTCCATTAAATCCCGCCACTCCAACGCCGCCTGAGCAAATTGGTTGCATCGGCATCGGCGTTTCATCTTTAACTGCAAAGGTTTGGAACGAAATTCGCTGTCGCGGTGTTTATTATCCGAAGAATAAATCGGAGGGTTTGAACATGTCGCTAACAACAATTCTTGTCGTCATCCTCATCCTTGCATTGATTGGCGTGTTTCCCACTTGGCCCCATGCACGCAATTGGGGTTATGGCCCTTCCGGTCTTCTTGGCATCGTTCTGGTAATATTACTGGTTCTGCTGCTGATGGGCCGTATCTGATATAAACGAAAAGGAGATTAAACCCATGATGCGTGGCGCTTTACTTTGGCTTATCGGCCTGCCGCTTCCAATAATCATTATTCTTTGGCTGATGGGCTATCTTTCATAAAACCATTCAAATTCAGTCATTTACAAAAACACCAGCTCCCCATGGGCTGGTGTTTTCCCTTCCGGTGCAAAGGAACATGAATGTTAAAACGACTTATCTCCAGTTCTGCCATAGTGGTGGCTCTCACTATCACGGCAGCAGCACAGGATGGCTCCGACATATTTGGCCAACCAATCGTGGCAGCACCCGCACAGGATCGATATCTTGTAGCGGCCCCAGGGCAGGTATTGACCGCCGGTCTTATCGGTCAGACGGTCTATAATAGTTCGAATGACGATGCGGCTTCCATTGGCGAGATCAAAGATGTTGTGCTCAATCCTGAAGGGCGCGCTGAAAGTGCCGTCATTGCTGTGGGCGGATTTCTCGGCGTCGGCCAGAAAGAAGTGGCGGTAAGTCTCGATCAGCTTTCATGGGCGGAAAAGCCGGATAATAAACGGTGGTTGGTAATCGCCGCGAGCAAAGAAGAGCTGGAAAAAGCTCCTGCCTATGACCGCTCCGTATTGCTGACAGATGGCGCCTCGGATCCCGCCAAGGCGCCTGAACCAGCCATCAACGCGACGGAACAAGACATAAAAAAGTCACCCGCTAAACTTCGCAGCGCCCTGAAAGCGGTGCCTTCAAGTGCAATGAGCGCCGATAAGCTGATCGGCTCGGCGGTTTATGGACCGGAAGACGAAACACTTGGAAGTGTTGGTGACGCGCTGATGACACCGGACGGTCAAATCGAGGCCTTTGTAGTGGATGTGGGAGGATTTCTGGGCCTGGGCAAAAAACCTATCGCCGTCTCCATTGAAAATCTCGATTTGCTTGCCGATGACAGCGGCAAAATCTCGGTTTTCACGCCCTTCACAAAAAAAGAACTGGAGGCGCAGCCCGCTTACACCCCAGAAGCCTATAAGGCCGACAGCGAGAAAATTCTGTTACGGGGCACTGCCGAATAATAAAAGCAGTTGCTTTGCGATAACGGCCCGGTCATCGCCGCTTGCGGTGGCCGGTTTCGCATGGAACAAATAGTTTCGAGCAACGTTTCGAAATCATATGCATCTATTTTCCAAGGAGTTATCGTATGGCCACAGTTTCCTCGAAAATTAAAAAAGCAGTCGATGATGCCACCGAAACCAACCCTGATTTGCAGGCGCAGGTCGCGGCGCTGAAGGAGGATATTGCAAATATTGCTGCAACGCTTGCAAAAATCGGTAAAAATTCGACCAAGGATGCGCGCGCCAATGCTGCAAATTCCTTTGAAACAGCCAGGGTGCGCGGCGAGGAAGTGTTCGAAGAACTGAAATCGCAAGCTTTGGACATTGAAGATCAGTTGGCCGAAACTATCCGCGACAAACCGCTGACATCTATAGCAGTGGCAGCTGGAGTCGGCTTTCTTCTCGCTTTGATGTCACGTCGCTGATCATGCTGAAACTGCTAACTCCTTTTTTGACCAGTCTCGCCGCCGGTGAGATTGGCCTGACCGTCAGTCGCGTCAAGCGAAGCGCAATATTCCTGAGCATTATCGGAATATTCGGCGCCATCGGTGCCGTCTTTTTGCTGGTCGCAGCCTATATTGCCTTGTCGGATCGTTTCGGTGAATTGCGGGCTGCCCTTTATATTGGCGGCGGCGCAATCGCTGTGGCGATCATCTTGTATATCATCATGAAAATATCCGACGCCATCATTCGAAAACGCCAGCGTGACCGGGCAAAAACCGACACAACAGCCCTATTGACTGTCGCTGCCATCGCTGCTGCACCAATGCTCCTGCGTTCACGTGGCTTGCTGATGCTGGCGCTACCCGTGCTTGCTTTTGGCGGTCTGTCGATGCTCGGGAAAAAACCCAAAACACGGCAACGGCGCCGCAGCAATGTATCAGAGGAACTCAGGGACTGAATTATCCTTGATGGGCATGGAGATAATCGCCTCCATGCCGCTTTCCGAGTAACTTAACCTGACGCTGCTCGATATCACCTTATCAAGGCTCCGCTCAATGAGACGCTCGCCCAGTCCACGTGTCGCAGGTGTGGCTACGGGCGGCCCGCCCGCTTCTATCCAGTGAATAATCACGCGTGATCCGTCCAGTCCCTGCTCAATCTCCCAAGAGATGCGCACCTGGCCCCCAGCCACTGAGAACGCACCATGCTTGGCCGCGTTCGTCGCAAGCTCATGCAGGGCAATACCCAGACCCAAGGCGTGATCAGGCGGCAGGATGACATCTTCGCCAACCAGCACCATTTGACCGGCATCGTAGATCGCATAGGGTTCAACCTGTCTCGTGATCAAATCGACGAGGTTGATTCCACTCCATTCGCGGTCGGACAAAAGCGTGTGCGCTTCAGAAATGGCGCGCAACCGACCTGAGAAGGCTTCCATGAATTCGGCCGGGTCAGCTGTCCGATTTAAGGTCTGGCGTGCCAGTGATTGCAGCATGGCCAAAGTATTCTTGACGCGATGATTGAGCTCACGAAGCAAGAGCCGTGTTTTCTCGGCAGCATTTTTTGTCGCGGTTATGTTGATGTTTACACCGACAGCAACAGTAGGGCGGCCTGATTCATCGCGTTCAAAGATTCGTCCTCGACCCAGTAGCCATTGGCCTGAAGAGGCGGCGCGGAATTCTCCCGCATAATCCTGGTCATGTGCCAGAGCGCGGGTGATTGACGACTTCATCATTGGAAAATCATCCGGATGCATTGCCCGGAAAACGTCCTCGCCTGTAACGGGGCTGTCTTCGCTCAAGCCCAGCATGGAATAAGCCATCTTATTGCCGGTAAAGATTCCGGTTTTCAAATCCCAAACCCAACTGCCGACGTTTCCCACCTCCAGCGCCATGGCATTGCGATCTTCTTCGAGGTGCAGTTTTTTGACAGCGGTTTCATCAAGGCGGGAGTTGCGCTTCAACTCCATAAGCGATCCCGCCAGACGGGCCAGTTGTATCAATTTTTGTTGCTGCTCATGGGTAAATTCGGAATGCGGCTTGAGCGACAGAATGCTTAGAGTGCCGACACGCTCATTTGCTACATGAATTGGCGCAATAGCCAGAAACCTTATGCGCGGTGCCTGTACGACCGCGCTGGTTTCAGCAAACCGCACATCCCCGGAAGCATCCGGAACAACGAAACATGGTTCCGATGCAGCAATTGAATGCGCCTCGAGCGTCCATATATCGATATTACCTAAGAGCCCGCAAAAAGACAAAACGTGGCTTTGATCGCTGTCCACCAGAGACAAGCGCGCCCCATCAACATTGAAAATCGATAATGCCAGCTCCGTTAGATTGTCCAGATCGCTATCATCTTTGCCTATAGGCCGGAGCGTAGAAAGAACCTCACGACGCGACGATTCCGCCAGGAACAGAAAATTACTCTCGGAAGTGTCGGTCAACTTCATATCCCACGTGACAGCCCGTCTGAAAGGCGCCCCTACTTCACTAAGTTATATATCCAACGACTTCAACGCCGCCACGTTGGCATTGTTCCTCACAGGGAACATTTAATCACCCCATTCGTTTTTAATCTGCCATTACAAGGAGGACAAAATGCTCAACGCAAACGACATTCTATCGGACGCGGGCCTTAGCAAAGTCCAAAAAATTGCAAAGTTGGAAGAACTTCTGTCGGAAGCCCGCGGACTGCAGAGAGCGGCCACTGAGGGCGGGATGGACCCCGATGATGGAGTCACCAGGGATCTGCGTGATATTGAACTTGCTCTGGATCAATTAAACGCGGAGAAGCCTGAAACCGGTGCCGCCACACTCTGAAATGGAGGTACCCTTAGATATAAGGCCGGGGTGCAGGCGGTAGCCCCTGCCATTTGGCAATATCCAGAAGAATTTGATGATCAATGACTTCACAACCCCGATCAAGCCAACGCAAAGCGCCTTTGGCTGCAAGTTTCTTCAAGGTCTTATTCGTGTGAACAATTGATAGACCCAAAGTATCGGCAACATGCTGCTGGCGAAGCGGCACCATCAGCGTGTTGTTTTTCACCATTCCGACCGATTTGGCGCGCTGATATATGAATGCGAAAAGATAGGCTGCCCGTTCGAGCGCCGACCGGCGGCCAACGCTTAGCAATATCTCATCAAGCATCTGCTCCTCGCGTGAGGCTAACCAGGTAATGTCGTAGGCGATTGTTGGATAACTTTGAAACAGGGCTGGCAGTTTGTCTCGCTGAAACATGCACATCACCAAGGGCGATAACGCCTCGACTGAATGTTGCATTTCTTTCATCAACGAGCCTTGCAGGCCAATCAGGTCGCCCGGCAACACATAATTCAGAATTTGCCGGCGGCCATCTTCGAGAGTTTTATACCGGAACGCCCAGCCGGAAAGGACGGTGAAGAGATGCGCGCTGCTTCTGCCCTCGCCAAGTACGGTCGTGCCGACATCGGCAACCAGCTCGCCCATCTTGAACCCGGACAGAAACTCGACTTCGTCTTTTTCGTGCTGCTGGAAATGCGGATAATTTTGTAAAGGGCACCTTTCGCAAGGATACTGTCTTACCGTCGATGCTCCATTATTTTTCATTGTTTGTCCGGTTTTTGTTGGGCGCAAGCTAGGGTCCGGACCCTAGCATGCCTTCAAAAATTCATATGAGCTTTCTTCGCAATTGATATGTCTTTGTTAAATGACAGAACTGTCAAGCCAGCCCCATAACCAACTCCAAATTGGAGTATTGGAATATGGAATTGGCTGGCAAACGCCTTTTGGTGCTCGAAGACGAATATTTGATAGGATTGGAACTTGAGCGAATCGCAGAAGAGTGCGGCGCCAAATCTGTTCATGTTGTTTCTACGATCGACCAATTGATGAGCTGGATAAATAGCGGTCAAATATGCGATCTCGCAATACTTGAAGTAGAAGCCCGTGGTGTGTCCTCCCTTAAAGCCGCCTCATTGCTTCGGACGCGTGACATACCTCTCCTGTTCACCAGCGCCTATGATGCCGATCTGAGTGGTATTGCCGAATTCGCAGGTACCCCTGTTGTGGGAAAACCCTACGGCAGAAGCCAGATTATACGGGCAGTCGCTTCGCTCAGTGGCTCTGCAAACGATCAATCGTCGAGCAAAGGCAATTCATCAGGCGAACTTGTTTGAAGTAACCTGTGTAGCGATCGCGTCCGGGCCGTAGTCGACCTCCCCCTCAATTTCCAGAAGTTCCTGCAGCCGGGTTCGGGCACGGCTGACGCGGCTTTTGATCGTTCCGACGGCACATCCGCAGATTTCAGCGGCTTCCTCATAGGAAAACCCAGAGGCTCCAACCAGAATGATTGCTTCGCGTTGATCATCGGGAAGTTTTTCCAAAGCCTTTCGGAAATCCTGCAGATCCAAGGACCCGTATTGCGCAGGGTGAACCGATAATTGTTCCGTGAAAATCCCGTCTGAATCCTGCACTTCTCGACCGCGTTTGCGCATCTGACTATAGAACTCATTACGCAGGATTGTGAAAAGCCACGCCTTGATGTTGGTGCCAAGCTCAAACGAATCCTGCTTGGCCCACGCCTTCATAATCGTGTCCTGAACGAGATCGTCTGCTCTGTCAGGGTTGCCGATCAACGAAACCGCGAAGGCTCGCAATTTAGGCAACGAGGCAATCAGATTTCTTTTGAAGTCCTTCGATTCATGTACCATTCAAGGGCCCGCTTACTTCGAGGATCGCGAATGCAGGCGTTCAGCCTCGTCGAGCTTTTCAAGAAGATCGAGAAACCGCGCCGGTATCTCTTCTTCTTGTACTGACGCATATAGCGCCCTGAGCTTTAAACCAATTTCCGTTTCAGCATTTTTTGCATCGCGGCGAAGAACACGCGCCTTGGCGGGCGCAGGGGATGTTTTCATTTTTGCGTTCATTGCTAAATCTTTGCTGATATGTCGACGCGATGTCTATAGGCACATTAATGCCGATAATGTCTGAATGCAGAAAAAGTTCCGAGCGGGGGAACTTTTTTTTTGGATAAGTGTTGTAGGACGGAACTCTCTTTCTATTCTGATCAATATCGCCTGAACAGGAACGCTCACGAATGTCATTATCCACCCGGATAGCCCCCCACCTGCCTTATCTCCGCCGCTTCGCCCGTGCCATCACTGGCTCGCAGTCTTCAGGCGATGCTTACGTAGCAGCGACGCTCGAAATTTTGATAACCGACGTTTCCCTGTTCCCCGACGCGGGATCGGACCGGGTTGGTCTGTACAAATTGCTGGTCAAGCACTTCAACTCGGTCAATGTCCGGCCTTTGGAGATGCAGTCGGAATATGGCTGGGAAAAACACGCCGCCGCAAATCTGACCTCGATTGCCCCGAAGGCGCGTCAGGCATTTTTGCTTATAAGCCTTGAAGGGTTCAGCCAATCCGAAACGATGGAAATTCTCGACGTTTCCGATGATGAACTCTACGCACTTCTTGATGAGGCGTCCGTCGGCATCTCCAGGCAGATCGCAACAGATATTCTTATCATCGAAGATGAACCTTTGATCGCTATGGATATTGAGCACATGGTGGAAAGCCTGGGCCATAAGGTCGTAGGCATTGCCCGCACCAAAGATGAAGCGTTGAAGCTATATGCCGAGACGCAACCGAGCATGATATTGGCGGATATTCAGTTGGCAGATGGCAGCTCGGGCATTGATGCTGTCAACGACATCCTCAGCCAGGACGCTGTCCCCGTAATCTTCATCACTGCGTTTCCAGAACGGCTGCTCACGGGCGAGCGTCCCGAACCAACCTTTCTTGTTACCAAGCCATTTAATCCGGACATGGTAAAGGCGCTTATCACTCAAGCTTTGTTCTTCAAAGAAAGCAGTAAGGCAAAAGCATAGGAAAGCAAACAATCTCCCTGAATATTGCGGGAACCAAACGAACTCTGTTTCGTTTCTGATTCAACAATAAAGGGAGATGACAATGCTTTATTATGCAGTAATTTTTCTGATCATCGCGCTTGTCGCGGGTGCTTTGGGTTTCGGCGGAATTGCAGGCGCTTCTGCAGGTATTGCGCAGATTATATTCTATGTGTTCTTGGCTCTGCTTGTTGTGTCGCTGATAGCAAGTATCATACGACGGGCCTGAATCGAGTAAAGCCGCCAGTAAAACTGGCGGCTTTTTGGTAGCCACCTACACTTAAATTCAACTTGATCGCGAGGCGGGATTGCACCTGTCCATCTATCGTAGTAGTCCACCCCAATAAGCAAGCGGTGGGGTTTGGGAGTGACTTGGCGGAAATTCAACTTGGCCTCACTTGACGGGCCGGAAATAAATTGGGCGTGGTTTGCGCGCCGCGCGCCTCGCACAATCGCAGTTTACATTATCCTTCTTCTGGCCGTGCGCCTGTTACTATCCCGCTTCATGGAAATTGATGAAGCCCAGTTTGTCGGCGCTGTCGATTTTTCATGGATATATGGCAATTCACACCCTCCGCTGTACAATTGGCTGGTTCGGCTGGCGCTTGAGCTGACAGGTTGGAATTGGGTGCTGTCGCTTGCGCTTGTGCGCCTATCATTGCTCGGTCTTTATCATTGGCTGGTATTTGATTCAGCAAGACGTCTGGCGGGGGACCGGGCGGGCGTATTGGCACTTATAGCTTCGGCGTTTCTGCCGCAAATCGTATGGATGTCGATACAAACGACGGCGCACACCGTTCTTGTTCTCGTCGCCGCGATTGGAATAATTCACTCTCTGGCGCTGCTGAGATCCGGTGCAGGCAACGTTGCTTATGCGTGGTTCGGGCTTTGGGCTGCCATAGGTGCACTGGCCAAGTATAATTTCTTTATATTTCTGATCAGCTTCTTGGTCGCCGCGGTCCTGACATCATCTATCCGCCGCCAGCTTTTTAACCGGCGAATCTGGATATCAATCCTGATCTTCGTGGCGGCGTTCGCTCCGGTTGCTATTGCCTCACTAAATGCCCCGCTCACTGCAACGGCAGGGCGTATGGTAAAGTTGAATCAACCCGTAGATTATCTCAATGTGATCGACCTGCCCCATATAGGTCTGGATGGGTTTCTCAGCCTCATTGTTTCCGCTGCGCTTTGGTCCGGATGGGCTTTTGCCGTATATGTCATCGGCAGAACCCGGGATCACCCGCGGCCGGCAGCCGACGGCGATGAAGACGTGTGGAAACTGCTCTTGCGCACAATATTGATTGGTCTGGGCGCTTTCGCACTGCTGGTATTGCTGGCCGATTATCACTCGGTAGCCCAGCGTTACATGGCACCCATTCTGGCGCCAACGGCGATCTTGCTCGCATTGCGTTTCCCGCAAGTTCTTGGAGCACGCAACCTCTTGATTCTGGCGGCCTGCATGTTCGTGCTCGCCCCGCTAGGCTTTGCCGGCGTAGCGCTTTTTGGGACGCCGCGATTCACATTTCCTTTTGATGCGATCAGCAGCGCCATTCGCGGTCAAAATCCGGCTCCGGCGACAGTCATCTCAAATCGTCAGGATGATGCAGCCAATATCTCTGTTCTCCTGCATTGGCCGCCCGAGCGGGGTACAGCCAGCGATGTCGTGCTTGTCTGGCAGGGTAATGATGCCCCGGCCGAAAATCTTCTCGCTCAATTACCCGCCAATGCTTTACCCGCGAGCCCGGTTACCCGTGTTACCGCACCAGTCAGAAACTTCAGCGGAGAGTTGCGAACTTTCAGCTTTCAGCGCTTTTCATCTCCGTCACCTGTACCGGATCAGAATAACGGCGGATAAGCCAGAACACGCCAACCGTATCGAGAAAAGCAACAGCGGCCCGATCAAAGAAACCATATTTCGAAACGCCAGCCAGCCTTGGCCGATCTTCTATATCGACCTCGACAACAGGCATCCCGGCGCGTCGTGACAGCGCCGGGATAAATCGATGCATATTATCAAAATAAGGAAAATGCCGCGCAGCGGCAGCCGGCAGGATTTTGAAACCGCATCCCGCATCCCGGCAATCATCCTTCAGAAGACGCTTGCGAACGAAATTGGCAAAGCGAGAAGTGAGAAGTTTGATCAAACCATCGTTCCGACGCTTGCGCACACCTGCAAAAAGCACAGGGGGTGATGCTTCTATACGGCTCCACAGTTTCTTTATATCGGCAGGATCATTCTGGCCGTCACCATCCAGCGTGGCAATCCACCGACCATTCGCGGCTTGAAAACCGCTGAGCAACGCGCGCGATTTGCCAGCACGCTTTTCGTGCCGCAGCACGCGAACCTTGCCGTCCGCGCGCAAGGCTTCGCTCGCTGATTCATCCGTCGAACCGTCGTCAACGATAATGATTTCATGGGCCGGACCATCGGCCATGACGGCGCTGATCTCTTTGACAAGCAAACCAATATTGCCAGCTTCATTATATACAGGAACAATGATTGTGAGTTCGATCATATCGGGAAACCATTAAACAATACCGGCAGAGTGCTGGCGGCAGAACCAGTTCACACTCGATACGATAATTTGCTATGTATAGATACGTCGAAACGATTTCCATCCCTTCTAATTGGACAAAATCAGGCCTTTCGCCGTGCAACTATGTGGCTCGTTATTTAACGCCGCAATTCCGCCATCCCGATTGCTAGTAGATAAAGGGCTATCGATACGAACCCATCATGGTTAATGCTTCATTAGGCGGAGCTTTCTAGAGTGGTTCAAACAACATCTTGATTCCGGACAGGTAATGAAAGTTGAGCTAACCAGAGCGTTTATCGGTTCGGGGAAAAACATTTCCGGAGCGGTTATTCTTGCCTGCGCCATGGCTTTCAGTCCAGCTACCCGTGCCCAGACGGCGATCACTCCAGCCGAGCAATCTTCAATCGAGGCAAAACGTGCGGAAACCGCAAAAGAGCTTCAGGATCTGACCAGTCAAATATCGCTCTCGGCCGACAAGGTCGCTTCGCTCGATAAAGAAATATCGGGTTTGAAAAAAGACCAGACGACAATTACGGCCGCTCTTATTCAGGCGGCGAAAACGGAAAAAAAACTTAGCGAAGATATAACCAGCTTTACGGACCGGCTCACCGGTCTGCGTGAGCGCGAGGACGGCGTAAGGCTGGTCTTGCGGCAGCGCCGGGGCGCCTTGGCCGAAGTTCTCGCCGCCTTGCAAAGAATGGGCCTAAGCCCGCCTCCAGCCCTGCTGGTACGCCCTGATGATGCTCTGGCATCTGTGCGCAGCGCTGTCCTTTTGGGCGCCGTTGTTCCTGAAATGCGCCAACAGACGGAAGTCTTGATCGCTGATCTGAAAGAATTGACCAGGATCAAGACGTCGATCTCAGAAGAGCAGGCCCGGTTGACCGCGGCGCTGTCCAGTCAGGCAGAGGAAAAGAAACGGCTCGACCTGCTGCTGGCTGAAAAGCAAAAGCTGCAAACAACCTCTGAGGCAACTCTTGCCGCTGAAAAACAGCGGGCAGAGAATTTGGCCAAGCGCGCCACTTCGCTGCAAGGTCTTATCGCCTCTATGGAAAAAGATATGGCGGAGGTGCAAAAAGCCGCCACCGAGGCCAGCAGCGAAGAGCAGCAGAGGCTGGAAGCCAGCCGCAAACGGGCCGAAGAATTTGCAGCAAATCAGAACCGCCTGGTTGCGCAGGAAAATTTTGCTTCCTTGCGAGGCCGGCTTGCCATGCCGGCGGCGGGCAAACTCGTTAAGCACTTTGGCGATAATGACGGTCTTGGCGGCGCTCTTCAGGGAGACACGCTGGAAACCAGCCCCGGAGCGACAATAACAGCTCCGGCGGATGCCGTTGTCCTTTATGCGGGCGCATTCCGATCTTATGGTCAACTCTTGATACTTGACGCCGGCAATGGCTATCATGTCGTTTTGGCGGGAATGTCCAGAATCAATGTCTCGCAGAACCAGTTTGTTCTGGCAGGAGAGCCGGTCGGTGTAATGAACGAACAACTTATTGCGAGCAGTGCACCTGTACCGATGGGAAATGGAGCTCCAATGCTTTACATTGAGTTCCGGAAAGATACAAAACCTGTTAATCCCGCTCCATGGTGGGCGGATCGACTTGCTGGAAGGACCGCAAATGATACGTAGACTATCGCTTCTCATGGCTGGAGCACTGATGGGCGCTACGGCAATGGTTGTTGTGCAGGGTGCCCTGCCCACTACCGCTGCAGAGGCTGCGGGCAACGACACCTATAAACAGCTATCAATTTTTGGTGATATATTCGAGCGTGTCCGCGCCCAGTACGTCACGCCGCCGGATGACAAGAAGCTAGTCGAGAATGCCATTAATGGCATGCTGACCTCGCTTGATCCGCACTCATCCTACATGAATGCTGAACAGGCGCAGGATATGCGTGTTCAGACCAAGGGTGAATTTGGCGGTCTTGGCATCGAAGTCACCATGGAAAACGAACTGGTCAAGGTCATCGCGCCGATTGATGACACGCCAGCCGCAAAAGCAGGCGTTCTTGCCGGCGATTACATTTCAAAGATCGATGGCGTTGAAGTTCGTGGACTGACGCTCACCGACGCTGTCGACAAGATGCGCGGTGAGATTAAAACCCCTATTGAACTTACGCTTATCCGTCAGGGTGCCGACAAGCCGATCGTGCTGACGATCATTCGCGACGTGGTTAAGGTCCAGGCTGTCAAATCTCGCGTTGAGAATGATGTTGGCTATGTTCGGGTGATTTCATTCACCGAGCAGACATTTGACGATCTGCAAAAGGCCATCAAAGATATCCAGAGCAAGATCCCCAAGGACAAGCTCAAAGGCTTTGTTCTTGATCTTCGCCTGAATCCGGGCGGTCTTCTCGATCAGGCGGTCGCCGTTTCGGATGCTTTCCTCGATAAGGGTGAGGTTGTCTCGACTCGTGGCCGTGATCCCCAGGACATCACCCGGTTTGATGCCCGTGCAGGGGATTTGACTGATGGCAAACCGCTGATCGTGCTTATCAATGGCGGCTCCGCCAGTGCATCCGAGATCGTTGCCGGTGCCTTGCAGGATCATCGCCGTGGTACGATTCTTGGCACGCGCTCGTTCGGCAAGGGCTCGGTCCAGACGATTATCCCGCTTGGCGAGAATGGCGCGCTGCGCCTTACAACAGCGCTCTATTACACACCTGCCGGCAAATCCATTCAGGGCAAGGGCATCATACCGGACATTACCGTTGAGCAGCCATTGCCGGAAGAGCTGAAAGGCAAGGTTGAGCCAATGAGCGAATCAAGCCTGAAGGGCCATATCAAGGGCGCTCAGGAAGATGCAGAAGGTTCCGGTTCCATTCCCTATGTTCCACCGGAAGCAAAGGACGACCTGCAGCTCATACAGGCAATGAAGTTGTTACGCGGCGAACAGGCCAATGCAGCATTTCCTGCTGACCCCAAAAAGGGTGTTCCCAACTAATATGATAAAAGCGACCGGGCTTCCTTGATTAGCCCGGCCGCTTTCCTCCCTTATCGCAGCATTTGCTGCCAGCACTTCCTCCCTTTTTCCGGCCAATAAGCGTGAATTCAGAATTGAACAGGCCGCTGGGGCGAACCGGCAAAGGGCCGAACGTCAGAGCGGGCAATAAAACGGCAGGGTCATGGATACTGCCCTCGACTGTTTTTACGCTCATGCTGGTTGCGTCATCCGTAATTTCCTATACCAGCCATCAAGGCTTCCGGCGGCCTGAAGCAAAACCAGCTATCCCCATTGCCACGCAAGCTCCTGCTCCCGAGCCGATTTCACCTACCCTGCCGAAAACAACAATCTCCAACCAGTTGCCAGGCAATATAGCCAATGAGGTTGCGGGCGGACCAAAGGTCATTGTCGTTGGTGACCCGGCACGACGCGCCCAAGACCCTCGAACCGCGCATCTGCCAGAACCGGATTTGCTCGAGCAGTCCCCGCAAGGGCCGCTTCCGATCATTGCACCAGACGGGCGTCGTCCGCTTGATGCCTATGCAAGACCGTGGTCAGGCGCGCGCGGTGCGCGTGTGGCGATTATTATCGGCGGTTTGGGCCTGTCTCAGACCGGCTCTCAAAATGCTATCCGTGTCTTGCCGCCCGAAATAACTTTGGCCTTCTCGCCTGAAGGCAATAGCCTTGGCCGCTGGATGCAGGCAGGCCGTCAGGAAGGCCACGAAATATTGTTGCAATTGGCTCTGGAGCCTTTCGACTATCCGCGGGTAAACCCCGGCCGCAATACACTGACCGTGGATGCACAACCCGCCGCCACGATTGAGAACCTGCACAAGACAATGGGACGCATTACCAACTACACGGGCGTCATGAACTATATGGGCGCGCGTTTCACGTCGGAGGCTGCGGCAATGACACCTGTCATGCAGGAGATTACCCGCCGTGGCTTGCTTTATCTGGATGACGGCACCTCGGCCCGCAGCCAAGCAGATGCAATTGCCACACAGCAAGGCACGCCCTACGCTGCCGCAGACTTGTTAATTGATGCAACGCAGGAGCGCGGCGGCATCCTGAAGAAACTGGATGAACTGGAACGCATTGCACGCGCCAAAGGCACCGCGATTGCGACTGGCTCGGCGTTCGATGTAACTGTTGAAGCAGTCGCCGCATGGGCGAATGAAGCCAAGGCGCGTGGCATAGAAATCGTCCCCATATCGGCGCTTGTCCGCGATCCGCAAAAGGGCTAGCACTCCTCGAACGCGCGCACTGGAGCATCCGCATGAGCAAGAACAAAAAGCCTGTCGATCCACAATCCCTGCCCTATCGCCCCTGTGTCGGCATCATGGTGCTCAACAAGGAAGGACTTGTCTGGGCCGGTCATCGTATCGTCATACCCAATGACGAGATGGATGGGCAGACCCAGCTTTGGCAAATGCCGCAAGGCGGCATTGATCCAGGTGAAGCTTCGCAACCGGCAGCGCTGCGCGAACTCTACGAAGAAACCGGCATGAAGTCCGTATCTTTGCTCGCCGAAGCGCCAAACTGGATCAATTATGATCTGCCACCGCATCTGATGGGTGTTGCTCTTAAGGGCAAATATCGCGGCCAGACACAAAAGTGGTTTGCCTATCGCTTTGAAGGCGACGAAAGCGAGATCGCCATCAACCCGCCGCCCGGCGGACATACCCCCGAATTTGACGAATGGGCATGGAAGCCAATGGCGCAATTGCCTGATTTGATCGTTCCATTTAAGCGCGCCGTCTATGAAGAGGTTGTCGCCGCGTTCAAGCATTTGGCGGCAAACCCAGGCTAAAGACTTTTCCGGTCTAAATAGGAAACCGTTCTTTCTCTCGTATGGCGCGACAATTCACGCGCAAGTGGCGAAGTCGATGTTTATTCATCGTCAGATGCCGCCTGACAAAGTGATTGGCTGCGAGCCGGACAGTACCTATCGCACAACCCAAGGCGAACACCAGACGCTTCAAGAAACGCAATACGGCACTGTAGATTCGCGACATCGTGGCTCGCGAAAAAGCATAATAAAAAAGCGGGCCAATGCCCGCTTCATCATCATAGCTCATGCTGAAGTACTCAAGCTGCCTTGATGGCTTCCTGCAATGTTGTCAACTGACCGAGCAGATCTTCCGCACGCGACTTCTCTTCGCGTGTAGTCGCATCTTCGAAGTCTTCCTTGGCGTCCTTGATGCGGTTTTGCAGTTCATCAGCCTTTATATCGGTGACGTGTACCGCCGATTCCGCGAGAAGAATGCAGCCATCTGGCGTCACATCAACAAAGCCGCCGAAAACAACATAGCTGTCGGGCTTTCCATCAGGTGTCTTTACTGTGACGACGCCTGGCTTGATCGTTGCCATCAATGGAGCATGATGAGCCAGGACGGTCATATAGCCTTCCGTGCCCGGAACAACGACTTCAATGACCTGCTCCGAAAGAAGCAGGCGTTCTGGCGAGACGAGTTCAAACTGGAAGGCTTCAGCCATGATATCCACTCAATTCCTGTGATTTAGAGCGCTTGACGTCTTGATGGATCAAAACTGCACTCTAAGCCTTTGTTCCTACGCAACTCCGGACGCAAAACCGTTTCACATTTTTGCTGGTATTGCTTTAGACCCGATCAGTTCAAGCAATTGCAAAACGCGGGAACAGGTTTCCCAATAGAAATTGCCAAATTAGATAGAAAAGGGCGGGCCGTAGCCCGCCATCATTTCCGAATTAGGCTGCTTCTGCTGCCAGACGCTGTGCCTTTTCGATTGCCTCGTCGATCGAGCCAACCATGTAGAATGCTGCTTCCGGCAGGTGATCATAATCGCCATTGCAAAGGCCTTTGAAGCCCTTGATGGTGTCGGCCAGATCGACCAGCTTGCCCGGCGAACCGGTGAAGATTTCAGCAACGAAGAACGGCTGCGACAGGAAGCGTTCGATCTTGCGGGCGCGTGCCACAGCAATCTTGTCTTCTTCCGAAAGCTCGTCCATGCCGAGAATGGCGATGATGTCCTGAAGCGACTTGTAGCGCTGCAGAATTGACTGCACCTGACGGGCAATCTGGTAGTGCTCTTCACCAACGATCAGCGGATCAAGCATGCGCGATGTCGAGTCGAGCGGATCCACAGCCGGGTAAATACCCTTCTCGGAAATCGCACGGTTCAAGTTTGTCGTCGCATCAAGATGCGCGAAGGATGTCGCAGGCGCCGGATCGGTCAAATCGTCGGCGGGCACGTAAATGGCCTGAACCGAAGTGATCGAACCCTTATGCGTCGTGGTGATGCGTTCCTGCATCTGACCCATGTCGGTTGCCAGCGTTGGCTGATAACCCACAGCAGAAGGAATGCGTCCGAGCAAAGCCGACAATTCCGAACCAGCCTGCGTGAAGCGGAAAATATTATCCACGAAGAACAGAACGTCCTGGCCTTCATCGCGGAAATGCTCCGCAACTGTCAGACCGGAGAGAGCAACACGAGCACGTGCCCCTGGTGGCTCATTCATCTGACCGTAAACAAGTGCGGCCTTGGAACCTTCGCCGCCACCAGCCTTGTTCACGCCGGACTCGATCATTTCGTGATAGAGATCGTTACCTTCGCGGGTACGTTCACCCACACCGGCAAATACCGAGTAACCACCATGCGCCTTGGCGACGTTGTTGATCAATTCCATGATCAAAACGGTCTTGCCCACGCCGGCACCGCCGAACAGACCAATCTTACCACCACGAGCATAAGGCGCGAGAAGATCGATAACCTTGATGCCTGTGACCAGAATCTGAGCTTCTGTTGACTGATCAACATATTCAGGCGCTGGCTGGTGAATAGCGCGGGTCAAAGTTGTCTTGATCGGGCCAGCTTCGTCAACCGGCTCACCGATAACGTTCATGATACGACCAAGCGTTTCAGGTCCAACCGGAACCATGATCGCAGAACCCGTATCATATACGACCTGACCGCGAACCAGACCTTCTGTCGAGTCCATGGCGATCGTGCGAACTGTGTTCTCACCAAGGTGCTGAGCAACTTCCAGAACCAGGCGATTGCCGAGATTGTCGGTTTCCAGCGCGTTGAGGATCTTTGGCAGAACGCCGCCATCAAAGGCAACGTCAACCACAGCGCCGATGACCTGGCTGACACGACCGACAACGCCGGTTGCCTTCAGGGCAGTCTTCGGTGCCGAAGGCGCCTTGGCAGACTTTGCTGCAGGAGCTTTCGTTGCTGCTGCCTTGGCGGCAGGTGCAGCCTTGGCTTCAGCCTTTGGAGCTGCCTTCGCCGCTGCTGGCTTAGCGGCTGCCTTGGGTGCAGCTGCTTTTGCGGCTGCGGGTGTTTTCGGGGTCGCTGCTTTTGCCATCGATCCTTACCTTCGCGATTAGAGCGCTTCCGCGCCCGAAATGATTTCAATCAGTTCTTTGGTGATCTGGGCCTGACGCTGGCGGTTATACGACATTGTCAGCTTGTTGATCATGTCACCGGCGTTGCGGGTTGCGTTGTCCATGGCGGACATACGCGCACCCTGTTCCGATGCCGCGTTTTCAAGGAGAGCGCGGAAAACCTGGACAGAAATATTGCGTGGGATCAGGTCGCCGAGAATGGCAGCCGGATCCGGTTCATATTCATAGACTGCATCGCCCGCGGTTTCCGGTTCGGCATCGCCAATGGCGCTGGCCGGAATCAGCTGCTGTGCAGTTGGAATCTGCGAAATCACAGACTTGAACTCGGAATAGAACAATGTAGCGACATCAAAAGCGCCTTCATTGTAAAGTCCGATGATCTTGTGACCGATCTCGTCAGCATTGGTGAAACCAACCTGCTTCACTTCACGCAGATTAACGTGATCGATGATAAGCTTGCCAAGATCGCGGCGCAGAATGTCCGCGCCCTTCTTGCCAACGGTGATGATTTTCACCGTCTTGCCGTCAGCAAGCAAGCGGCGGGTATGGTCACGGGCCAAACGCGCAATCTGCGAGTTGAAACCGCCGCAAAGTCCGCGTTCCGATGTGCAGACAATCAACAGGTGCACATCGTCCTTGCCGGTTCCACTCATCAGTACCGGGGCATCATCACCATCCACATTGGAAGCAATATTCGCCAAAACCGCAGCCATACGCTGCGAGTAAGGGCGCGCGGCTTCCGCAGCTTCCTGCGCACGACGCAGCTTCGCCGCGGCGACCATCTGCATCGCCTTGGTGATTTTCTGCGTCGCCTTGACCGAGGCGATCCGGTTTCTCAGATCCTTTAACGAAGGCATCCGTTCATCCCGTCAGTGGTTAAGCGAAGGACTTGGCAAAGGCATCAACTGCTGCCTTAAGCTTGCCCTTGGTGTCGTCGCTGATCTGCTTTTCTGATGCGATTGTGCTCAGAACATCCTTATGTTCCGTGCGCAGCCATGTCAGCAGGCCCTGTTCAAACTTGCTGACCTGATTGACAGCAAGCTTGTCGAGATAGCCGTTAACACCGGCGAAAATCACAGCAACCTGTTCTTCCGTCTTGAGCGGCGAGAATTGTGGCTGCTTCAAAAGCTCGGTCAGACGCGCGCCGCGATTAAGCAAGCGCTGTGTCGATGCATCGAGATCGGAACCGAACTGCGCGAAAGCAGCCATTTCACGATACTGCGAAAGCTCGCCCTTGATCGAACCCGCTACCTGCTTCATCGCCTTGATCTGCGCAGCAGAACCAACGCGGGAAACCGACAGACCAACGTTAACAGCTGGACGGATACCCTGATAGAACAGGTTGGTTTCGAGGAAGATCTGACCGTCGGTGATCGAAATCACGTTGGTCGGAATATAGGCCGACACGTCATTAGCCTGCGTTTCGATGACTGGAAGGGCGGTCAGGGAACCTGCGCCATTTTCGTCGTTGAGCTTCGCCGAACGCTCTAGCAAACGGGAATGCAGATAGAAAACGTCGCCTGGATAGGCTTCACGGCCCGGAGGACGACGCAGCAAAAGCGACATCTGGCGATAAGCAACAGCCTGCTTGGAAAGATCGTCATAGGCGATCAAAGCGTGCATGCCGTTATCACGGAAATATTCACCCATGGCGCAACCGGCAAATGGTGCCAGATACTGCATTGGTGCAGGATCAGAAGCAGTTGCAGCAACGATGATCGAATATTCAAGCGCGCCGCGCTCTTCAAGGATCTTCACAAACTGGGCAACAGTTGAACGCTTCTGGCCGATAGCGACATAAACGCAATACAGCTTCTGGTTCTCGTCGCCCGCATCATGCGCTGGCTTCTGGTTAAGGAATGTGTCGAGAATGATTGCAGTCTTGCCGGTCTGGCGATCGCCGATGACCAATTCGCGCTGTCCACGGCCAACCGGGATCAGAGCATCGATAGCCTTGAGGCCGGTCGACATTGGCTCATGCACCGACTTGCGTGGGATGATACCAGGAGCCTTGACGTCAACGCGTGAACGCTGAGTGGCTTTGATTGGGCCCTTGCCGTCGATTGGATTACCCAGAGCGTCAACAACGCGACCGAGCAATTCCTTGCCGACAGGAACGTCAACGATCGCGCCTGTGCGCTTGACCGTATCACCTTCCTTGATGTCACGGTCGGAACCGAAAATAACGACACCAACATTGTCGCTTTCAAGGTTCAGGGCCATGCCGCGAGTTCCGTCAGGAAACTCCACCATTTCACCGGCCTGAACATTGTCCAGACCGTAAACGCGGGCAATACCGTCACCGACGGACAGAACCTGACCAACCTCGGAGACTTCTGCCTCCTGGCCGAAATTCTTGATTTGATCTTTAAGGATTGCGGAAATTTCCGCGGCGCGGATGTCCATCAGCCGACCTCTTTCAGTGCAAGCTTAAGCGAAGAAAGTTTTGTGCGAAGCGAAGTGTCGATCTGGCGGGACCCCAACTTGACGATGAGACCTCCAAGGATCGACGGATCAATGGTGACATTGATTGTCACGTCCTTGCCGGCGACGCTTTTCAGCGTGGCCTTCAATTCTGTCTGCTGCGCCGCCGTCAAGGCATGCGCGGAAGTAACGTCCGCCGCAACTTCACCGCGATGGGCGGTTGCGATCTGGCGGAATGACTGGATCATGGCAGGCACCGAGAAAAGGCGCCGGTTCTGCGCGACAAGACGCAGGAAATTATTGACGAGACCGCTAATCTTGGCCTTGGTCAGAATGGCGGAGATCGCCTTGACCTGATCGCCTGACGAGAAAACCGGGCTAACGATCAAACGCTTCAGTTCAGGACTGCCATCGATAAGAGCCTCGAACCTGCCGAGATCTTTCTCTACCTGCGCAACGGAGTTTGCCTCCAGTGCGAGATCAAACAATGAACCCGCATAGCGCTGGGCAACACCGGAAATGAGCGACGAAGTTTCTGCCACGAACGACAAGCTCTCTGCGTTTTGGCCAAAAATCGGGCGACCTGAAGGGATTTCGGGTCAAATCTTTGGCATTATTGATTTTTTTAACCTCAGAACATGACCCGAAGGCCATCCCTGACGAGATTTGATTGCCGTCTAGCATAGGAATACCGGACTCGCAACACGGGAATCCGGTAAAATGGCGATCAGAATTGCCTGAACTCTGGATAATCTTGAGTCAACTATTCCACTCTGGCCTTTCTGACTATGCGATAAAGCCGAAAGCAAAGAGCAATGGACCTGCGGCAAGGGCCAGTTCAATAATGACCATTACCCAGTTGTAAATCGTATTGCCACGATCTGACATCATCGAGATCAGGCGACCGAAAAGCGTAATTCCCCAGGATACGCCCAAAGCGATCCACAAAAAGGGCTGCGAGAAAATCAGCGCGGAGAGGCCAAGGCCGAGATAAAAACCGGCAAGCGGGCCACGAACCGCCGAAAGAGCTTCCGGATGCGCGGGAACAGTTTGGAGGCGCAAAACTTTCAAGGCTATGCGCGGCGCAAAAAACAGGATGATACCGAACGCCACAGTGATGGCCGCAGATAACCAGGCCATCCACTCCCCCTGACTTGCTGGCCAGTAAAATTCCATTTCTTGCACCCTTTTCTAAACAAACAACTCGACCGCTTATAGATCACCGGACGTCCTCACGGACGCAAGATGGCGATCTATAGTTTTGTATAGCATCGGATTATCCGAAAACCGGAATTCCACTTTCGGTCCGATGCTCTAACAGCCCCTCTTATAGCGCCGCGCTTAAACTTGTCATGGGGCGGCGAAAATGGTGATTTTCGAACCACGGAGCGGAATGTACTTTTGGGTACATGAGCACCGGAGTGCAGAGCGCCATTTGCAGCCCTCCATGACGGGTTTTATAGGAAACTCTGCGGATCAATATCAACCTGCACCCTAATCGACCCTCTTTCTTTTGGTCCGGCGCTGAGCATAGCGCGGATAAAGCCCTGAATGTCCGCTTTGCGTGTGCCGTGGATAAGCAACCGGAAGCGATGACGGCCCCGCACCAGCGCCAACGGCGCTTCTGCCGGGCCCAGAACATTGATCTGTTGTGATGTGGGCGCGGCGCGGCGCAGGGCGCGCGCATGCGCCTCTGCCTCCGGCCTTGTGGCTGCGGAGATAATCAATGCTCCAAGCCGTCCGAACGGCGGAAGGCCAGAGCGTTCCCGCTCTTCTATTTCCCGATCATAGAAAGCCTGCGCATCGCCCGAAACGATCGCGCGCATCACAGGATGATCAGGCTGATAGGTTTGCAACAGGCCGGTACTTTTCTTACCCGTTCTTCCGGCACGGCCTGTCACCTGATTGAGGAGTTGGAAAGTACGTTCCGCAGCACGCGGGTCGCCATTGGCCAATCCGAGATCGGCATCGACCACCCCGACCAGCGTCATATTGGGGAAATTATGCCCCTTGGCGACAAGCTGCGTGCCGATCACAATATCGGCCTCGCCGCGCGCAATGGCATCAAGCTCCAGCCGCAGGCGCTTCACGCCCATCAAATCCGATGACAGCACGATAATCCGTGCATCGGGAAACGTCTTTTCGGCTTCTTCCGCGATACGCTCGACCCCTGGCCCGCAGGCGACAAGATGGTCGAGCGTCCCGCAGGAAGGACATGCGTCCGGCTTGGGTTCATGATGTCCGCATTGATGGCAGACTAGCTGCCCGCGAAACCTGTGCTCGACAAGCCAACTGGAGCAACAGGGACATTGGAAACGATGGCCGCAAACCCTGCAAAGGGTTAGAGGTGCGTAACCGCGCCTATTGAGAAAGAGCAGCGACTGCTCTTTGCGCTGTAATGTTTGATTGACCGCCTCGACCACTGCGGGCGACAGAAACCCGCCCGGACGCGGCGGCGATTTTCGCATGTCGATGGCGCGTAGATTAGGCATCGCCGCCTCGGCATAACGCCCGGTCAGACGTATGCGGGTATATTTGCCCTGCATCGCATTGACCTGACTTTCAATTGACGGTGTTGCCGAGGCAAGAATCACGGGAAAATTGCCGATATGCCCACGCACCACGGCCATGTCGCGGGCATTGTAAAATACTCTGTCCTCTTGCTTGTAGGCAGAGTCATGTTCTTCATCGACGATGATCAGGCCAAGATCATTGAATGGCAGAAATAGCGCTGACCGCGCCCCGGCAACGACGCGGACCTGTCCTTCCATCACCTGCCGCCAGACACGCTCACGCATTTTGGGGGCAAGATCTGAATGCCACTCTGCAGGCTTCGTGCCGAACCGATCATGGAATCGATCGAGGAATTGCTGCGTCAGCGCGATTTCCGGCAAAAGGATCAGCACCTGCTTGCCCTGCTCGATCGCCTTGGCAAGCGCTTCGAAATAGACTTCGGTCTTGCCCGAGCCGGTGACGCCATCAAGCAGAGTGACCGAAAAGTCCTTGCTCGATACTGCTTCCACGAGCCTGTCGGCAGCTTCGGCCTGATCGCTGGAAAGAACCGCTTTGGCATAATTGATATCCGGCGCAGCCACGATGGGACGCGGCGGGATCATCACCTGCTCAAACACGCCAGCCGTATGAAGACCATCGATCACGGTAGCGGAAACACCGGCGGCATGGGCAAGGCCGGTGCGGGTCCACGCCATGCCATCTTCGGCAAGCTCAAGAACGCGGGCGCGTGCCCCCGTCATCCGCTCCGGCTCCCTGCCCGAAAAGCGCAAGCCCGGCACGTGTGGCTCGGGGTCGAATGCAGCGGGAACTCGCAAGACCATGCGCGCCACCATTCCCGGCGGCGAAATCGTATAATCGGCGGCCCAGCGCATAAAGCGCATCATGCCATCATCAACAGGAGGGCAATCGAAAAGCTCCGAAATTGGCCGCAATTTCTTGGCGGAAATATCATCGGTCACATCACTTGTGACAATGCCAGCGACCTCGCGCGGGCCCAGCGGCACACGTACGATTGATCCCGGCTTTACATCCATTCCCTCCGGCACGGCATAGCTATAGGGCCGCTCTGCCGGCATAGGCACGAGCACCGGAACGATTTTTTGCGGGAGGCGCGAATCTTCACTCATATGTGCGTGACCTTGACGCGGCTTTGGTCTAAAGAAAAGCCACTTTCCGGAGATATATCCCATCTCCTCTCCAGACCAGCTGTCATATTAGGAAGGAATGCCCCAATGAAGTTTTTTGTCGATACTGCCGATGTTAAGGATATCCGCGAGCTTAACGACCTAGGACTGGTCGATGGCGTTACGACGAACCCTTCGCTCATTCTCAAATCCGGCCGCAGCATTCTCGAAGTCACCAAGGAAATCTGCAGCATCGTCAAGGGACCTGTCTCTGCAGAAGTTGCTGCCGTGGAATATGAGCAGATGATGAAGGAAGCTGCTGTTCTCGCCAAGATCGCTGACAATATCTGCATCAAGGTTCCGCTGACGCTTGACGGCCTTCGCGCTTGCAAGGCGCTTCGCTCCGACGGTCATCTCGTCAACGTCACCCTATGCTTCTCCGCCAATCAGGCGCTTCTTGCTGCCAAGGCCGGTGCAAGCTTCATCTCCCCCTTCATTGGTCGTATTGACGATATTGGCATTGACGGCATGGAGCTGATCTCCGAAATCCGCACCATCTATGACAATTACGACTATCCGACTGAAATTCTTGCTGCGTCTGTGCGCACCGTCAACCACGTCAAGAGCGCGGCATTGATCGGCGCTGATGTCGTCACAGCACCGCCTGCCACTTTGAAGGCGTTGGTCAAGCACCCGCTGACAGATAAGGGTCTCGAAACATTCCTGGCCGATTGGGCAAAGACAGGCCAATCCATCGCTTAGTTTGATCTGATCTATAAATACAAAAACGCCCGCCTTGTTCAATCAAGGCGGGCGTTTTTGTTAGGCAAGAGATTTTCAAATCAAAATTTGGAAAGGTCCTGTGCGACACTCAGGTTCAGTGCCTCGGCCAGTTCACGTGCGGCACGATTATTTGCGTCGCGCGCTGCACGGGTGGCCGCAAAACGCTGCCGTGGCGAATCATAATTCGACGTCACAATTCTCGTTCCCTGACCAACAACCTGCCCGTCTGACGTCCGCTTCAAAACATAAGTGCCGGTCATGCGGATCAAGCCCGCTGTCGGCTGACCTGATTTATCATTGGTCGCGTTCTGGATAAGGGCCAGAGATAGATTCTTTGAACTCACACCGAGCTGCAGCGAATATGCGGGACTTGCTGGCTGACCAGCACCACCTGCAAACAGGAAGATCAAATGGTTCCGCACCTCCTGCGTAACGCGGTCGCCAGGCTGGTTGATGGAAACACTCGCAAGTTTGGAGCGCATGCTGCCATCGACACCGACGCTGCTGCCAACAGCAGGACCGGCATCAGAATAAAGCGGGCGCACCTGACAGCCACTGGCAACCAGCGCCAATCCTACAACGCATAGGGACAACAAACGCTTGGAGCTAAAGCCCTGCATCCAACGATCAGACAACGACATTGATGATCCTCTGCGGTACAATAATGACTTTCTTCGGCGAATTGCCATTCAACGCTGTCTGCACGAAATCAAGTGCAAGCACGGCCTTTTCGACCGTCAATTGATCCGCATCGCGGGCAATTGTCAAATCCCCGCGCTTCTTTCCGTTGATCTGCACGGGCATGGTGACATCGTTCTCGACAATCAATGCCGGATCGAACTGAGGCCACGGACGGTGCGCAATCAAATCCTGCCCGTCCAACGCTTTCCAGCATTCTTCGGCCAAATGCGGCATCATCGGCGCAATCATCGAAAGCAGCATTTCCGTGGCCTGACGGCAAGCGCCGGTCAACGCAGCATCTGCTTCGCCTGCGGCAATTTTTTGCAAGGGACCAGCCAAAAGATTCACCAGCTCATAGAGACGGGCCACGGCTTTGTTGAAGCCCAGTTTCTCCAGGTCTTCGCCAACCAGCTTGACTGTCCGGTGGGCCACCTTGGAAATCTGCAAGGCGTCACTGTCAGTCGCTGCCACTGGCGCCACACCGTTCAGGCTCTCTGCTGCCTCCGATACCAGCCGCCAAACGCGCTGCACAAAACGGTGCGCGCCTTCTGCTCCCGCTTCTGTCCAGATGACATCGCGTTCGGGCGGTGAATCGGACAGCATGAACCATCGGGCTGTATCAGCACCGTAGGAAGCAATAATATCATCTGGATCGACAACGTTTTTCTTCGACTTCGACATTTTCTCGATCGAGCCGATTTCGACTTCCTCGCCCGTGGCAAGCAAGACCGCGCGGCGCTTGCCATCGATTTCTTCCAGTCTGATTTCAGCCGGAGTAACCCAGCCTTCCTTGCCCTTATAAGTTTCGTGCACGACCATGCCTTGGGTGAACAGACCCTTGAAAGGCTCGCTAATGTCCAGATGACCGGCAACTTTCATCGCCCGCGTAAAGAAGCGCGAATAAAGCAAGTGCAAAATGGCGTGCTCGATGCCGCCAATATATTGATCGACCGGCAGCCAATGATTGGCAATTTTCGGATTGGTCGGTTCATTTTCCCATGGCGCCGTAAAGCGTGCGAAATACCACGATGAGTCGACGAATGTATCCATCGTGTCGGTTTCGCGGCGCGCAGCCTTGCCGCATTTCGGGCAGTTGACATGACGCCATGTTGGATGACGATCCAGCGGATTGCCGGGACGGTCAAATTCCACATCGTCGGGGAGCTTCACCGGCAAGTCAGCTTTTGGCACAGGCACCACACCGCAATCATCGCAATGGATCATGGGGATCGGGCATCCCCAGTAACGCTGGCGGGAAATACCCCAGTCGCGCAGACGGAAATTGACCTTGCGTTCGCCTTGCGGGCGATTGCCGATTGTCTGGTTCTCCAGCTTTTTTGCAACCTCGTCAAAGGCCTCAGCAGGGGTCAACCCATCCAGAAAACGTGAATTGATCATCACGCCATCATCCACATAGGCCGTCTCTGTTACCTGGAAGGTCGCAGCATCCGCATCCTTCGGCATGACAACCGGCACCACCGGCAAACCATATTTATTGGCAAAATCCAGATCGCGCTGATCGCCGGAAGGACAGCCGAAAATCGCGCCCGTGCCATAGTCCATCAGGACGAAATTGGCGACGTAGACCGGCAATGTCCAGCTCGCATCCAGCGGATGGACAACGCGCAGGCCCGTATCGAAGCCCTTCTTCTCAGCCGTTTCCAAGGCAGCAACGGAGGTTCCCGCACGGCGGCATTCCTCGTTGAATTCCGCCAGCGCAGCATTGTGCTCAGCCGCCTTTTTTGCCAGCGGATGATCGGCAGCAATCGCAATGAATGACGCACCGAAGAGCGTATCGGGGCGGGTTGTATAGACTTCGATCTCGCTTGCTTCGGACGTGGCTGACGTCTCATCCAGCGCCCAGCGGATCAGCATGCCTTCGGATTTGCCGATCCAGTTGCGCTGCATCAGGCGCACCTTGTCCGGCCATTGGTCCAGCCCGTCCAGCGCGCTCAGCAATTCTTCGTTGAAGTCGGTGATCTTGAAAAACCACTGCGTCAGCTCACGTTGCTCAACCAGAGCGCCGGAACGCCAGCCGCGTCCGTCAATGACCTGCTCATTGGCAAGCACCGTCATATCCTCCGGATCCCAGTTGACCTTGGAGGATTTGCGCGTCACGAGCCCCTTCTCAACGAAATCGAGGAAAAGCATCTGCTGGCGGTGATAATATTCAACATCACATGTTGCGAATTCACGCGACCAGTCGAGTGACAGGCCCATGGACTTCAACTGTTTGCGCATCGAATCAATGTTCTGATAGGTCCAGGTTTTCGGGTGAACCTTGTTCTGCATCGCTGCATTTTCGGCAGGCATGCCAAAAGCATCCCAGCCCATCGGGTGCAGGACATTGAAGCCTTTGGCACGTTTGTAGCGCGCTACAACATCGCCCATGGCATAATTGCGCACGTGACCCATGTGGATACGGCCCGATGGATAGGGAAACATTTCCAGCACGTAATAAGGATCACGCGGATCATCATTGCTGGTTTCAAAGAGCTTGGCGTCGTCCCAAACTTTCTGCCAGTGCTTTTCTGCCACACGCGGGTTGTAACGTTCGGTTGCCATGAACGGGATTCTCTTGCAAAGGATACTGGATTAGGGTGCGTCGAAGTTCAGGTCAGGGTGAGCCGAAAATGGTAGTTTTCGAGAACCGGAACGGAGTGAACTTTTGGTTCATGAGTACCGGAAGCACAGAAAAGTGCCATTTGCAGGCCACCATGGCGTGAATCTCGCACACCCTAGTTGGGCGGACCTTCACCACGTATTAAGTGAACCGTCAACCACTTGAGACTTTCGGGCGGGCGAAAACCGCCTCGAACCATATAAATAGGAACAGAACCTGCCATGTCGACTGCTGTTGATCAACTTTTTGCCGTTCGTGCCGCAATAGGAAAAGCTTCCATTGAAGCCGGGCGCAAGATGGATTCGGTACAGCTGGTAGCGGTATCCAAGACTTTCGGTGCGGACGAAATACGTCCCGTGCTTGATGCAGGTCAGCGCGTCTTCGGAGAAAACCGCGTTCAGGAAGCACAAGGCAAATGGCCAGCCGTTCGCTCTGAGTTTTCTGGTCTTGAACTCCATCTCATTGGGCCGCTGCAATCCAACAAGTGCGAGGATGCTGTCGCGCTGTTCGATGTCATCGAGACTGTCGACCGTGAGAAGATCGCAGCAGCACTGGCGACTGAAATGAAGAAACAAAACCGCTTTCCCAAACTATATGTTCAGGTCAATACCGGCTCTGAGCCGCAAAAGGCTGGTATCGAGCCCAAGGAAGCGGTGGCTTTTGTGCAGCGGTGCCGCGACGTGCATGGCCTCGCGATTGAGGGACTGATGTGCATCCCTCCCGCCGAAGAAAATCCCGGACCTCATTTTGCCCTGCTGCGTAAAATCGCAGGAGAGGCAAAGGTGGAAAAACTATCCATGGGAATGTCGGGAGATTATGAGGTTGCCATTGGTTTCGGCGCGACTTCCGTGCGTGTTGGCTCGGCAATCTTTGGGGGCCGTCCTTTGCCCGCAAAATAACTGTGCCCACACAAATAATGGCCCGTTGTCGCACATCTGCGACGGAACGCCTTCGTTAGATATCATTTGCTGTATTTACGCAGCAATTTGCATGGTGATAATGAAATCAAATGCCTTCCCCCGGGAAGGATTCCGGGTGGAGGCCCGTCAGATCAGTTTGGAGGAAATGAATGTCCGAGAAGGTATATCCCGTGCTGGCCAGCGCGAAGAAGAACGCGCTTATCGACAATGATACCTATCTCAGCTGGTACAAGCAGAGCATCAAGGATCCGGAGAAATTCTGGGGCAAGCATGGCAAGCGTATCGACTGGTTCAAGCCTTACACGAAAGTCAAGAATACTTCATTTTCCGGAAAAGTCTCGATCAAATGGTTTGAGGATGGCGTCACCAACGTTGCCTATAATTGTATTGACCGGCACCTGAAAAAGCGCGGCGATCAGGTCGCGATCATCTGGGAAGGCGATAATCCCTATCTCGACAAGAAAATCACATATAACGAACTTTACGATCAGGTTTGCCGGCTCGCCAATGTGATGAAAAAGCACGGCGTCAAGAAGGGCGACCGGGTTACCATCTACATGCCGATGATCCCCGAGGCCTCCTATGCAATGCTGGCCTGCGCGCGTATCGGCGCTGTTCATTCCGTGGTCTTTGGCGGCTTCTCACCTGACGCTCTGGCCGGGCGTATCATCGACTGCGAGTCGACATTTGTCATCACCGCCGATGAGGGTATGCGCGGCGGCAAGCCAATCCCGCTCAAAGACAATACGGATAAGGCGATCGACATTGCTGCCAAGCATCACGTCATGGTCAAGAACGTATTGGTGGTCCGCCGCACCGGCGGCAAGACGACTTGGGCGACCAGCCGCGACCTTTGGTATCATGAGGAAATCGCCTCGGTGAAAGGCGAGTGCAAACCGGAAAAGATGAAGGCGGAAGATCCACTTTTCATTCTTTATACGTCAGGCTCGACGGGCAAGCCGAAAGGGGTTCTGCATACCACAGGCGGCTATCTCGTCTATGCGTCCATGACGCATGAATATGTCTTCGATTATCATGAGGGCGATATTTACTGGTGCACCGCCGACGTTGGCTGGGTTACGGGCCATTCCTATATCGTCTACGGCCCGCTCGCCAATGGCGCGACCACCCTCATGTTTGAAGGCGTTCCAAACTACCCTTCCGTATCGCGTTTCTGGGAAGTTATCGACAAGCACAAGGTAAATATCTTCTACACAGCCCCAACCGCCTTGCGCGCTTTGATGGGCGCAGGTGATGAACCGGTCAAGAAGACGTCGCGCAAATCCCTGCGCGTTCTGGGTTCCGTCGGCGAGCCGATCAATCCGGAAGCATGGGAATGGTATTATCAGGTAGTGGGCGAGAAGCGTTCGCCTATTGTCGATACATGGTGGCAGACAGAAACCGGCGGTATCCTAATCACGCCGCTTCCCGGTGCAACGGCCCTCAAGCCCGGCTCTGCAACACGTCCGTTCTTCGGCGTGCAACCACAATTGGTCGATAATGAAGGCGATGTTGTTGAGGGCGCAGCCGATGGCAATCTGTGCATTACCGATTCATGGCCGGGTCAAATGCGCACCCTTTATGGAGATCACAAACGTTTCATCGAAGCCTATTTCTCCACCTATAAGGGCAAGTACTTTACCGGAGACGGCTGTCGCCGCGACAAGGATGGTTATTACTGGATCACAGGCCGTGTTGATGATGTTCTCAACGTGTCCGGCCACCGCATGGGTACGGCAGAAGTTGAGTCGGCACTGGTCTCGCATGATACGGTGTCGGAAGCGGCAGTTGTTGGCTATCCGCACGATCTGAAGGGCCAAGGCATCTATTGCTATGTGACCTTGATGGCTGGCCTTGAAGGGTCGGATGAATTGCGCAAGGAACTCGTCACCCATGTGCGCAAGGAAATCGGCCCTATCGCTTCGCCGGACAAAATCCAGTTTGCGCCGGGCCTGCCGAAAACACGTTCCGGCAAGATCATGCGCCGTATTCTGCGCAAGATCGCCGAGGATGATTTCGGCTCACTTGGCGATACGTCGACACTCGCCGATCCGGCAGTTGTCGATGATCTGATTGCCAATCGCCAGAACAAGAAGGGCTAGGCCTGCAGGAATTATCGTGCGTGGTTCGCCCTTCGACAAGCTCAGGAGGGCGAACCACGCATTGTGCGTTTTGCAGCAATTCGCATACAAATTCCGTGAACCAATCAGCAGCCGATCTCGTCAACTTGTTCTTTATTTGCAAGTTGTTCTGGCAGACAGCACCAACCAGGGGGATTGCTGTGGTTTTGCAGTCGTTTGTAAAATCGGGGCTGGGAGCGCGCCGGTCGTAGTTACGACTGAACAAGCGACTCCGATGAACACACAGGCAAAACTCGGCAGGCGCATGAATACCCCAAAAAATGGTTCTCATGCCACGATACAACCAGAAGTAGATTTGTCTATCCTACCTTCTATTTATATAAATCAGCCCGCGTTTGCGGCACGGCTGATATCCCGCGCTTGCGTCTGGATGCCAATGTCTGGTTGATCTGTACGGTCCCGCGTTCGAATGCCAGTGCGCAGCCGGTGAGGTAAAGCAGCCAGAGCCGGGCTTTGGGTGCACCTACTTCGGCAATTGCTTCATCAAAGCGCGCATGCAACCGGTCAGCCCATATGCGACAGGTTTTGCCATAATGTTCGCGCAGATTTTCCGCATCATGCACTTCGAAACCATGACCTTCAAGGTTCTCGACAGTCATGCCAAGATGATCGAGTTCGCCGCCCGGGAAAATATACTTCACCAGCGCCAGATGCTCTGCACTCTTGCGACCGAAGGCTTTTTTATTGCGCTTCATGCGACGGGTGATCGCGTGGTGCAAATAAAGCCCGCCCGGCTTCAAAAGCCTGTGCACGCTCGAATAATAAGTATCGTAATGCGCGATACCAACCGCTTCGAACATGCCGATAGACGAGATTTTGTCAAAGCGCATTTGCGGGTCCTTTGCCAATTCCTCATAGGATTTGACATGGATCGTAATCTTGTCCTCAAGACCTTCCGCCTTGATCCGTTCCCGCGCCAGCGCCGTCTGCGCCTCCGACAGGGAAACACCTGTGCCGGTAATACCATAATGTTTGGCCGCATAGATCAGCATGGCACCCCAGCCGCAACCAATATCCAAAAGCCGCTCTCCGGGCTTCAGGCGCAGCTTGCGGCAGATCAGTTCGAGCTTATCCGCTTGCGCCTGATCGATAGTGTTGTTCCAGTCCGTGAAATAGGCACAGGTATAGACCATGCGATCATCGAGGAAGAGCTGATAGAATGCGTTCGAGACATCATAGTGATGTGTGATCGCCTCTTTATTCGAGCCACTGACATAGGGATTTTTGCCACCGAGGCCGGATGATCCGCTCTTGCCGCCGCTCAAAAGCAGCGCAGGAATGTCCTTTAACAATTGCCATTTCGGCAATGCCTTGATCTTCTCTTTCAGCTTGCCCTTTGGCCCGCGCTCGACAAGATCGAACAATGTGCCATTCTTTACATCGATCTGACCGGAAACCCACAATTCGACAATGGAACCAATGTTCGGCTTGAGTGCCAGCTGGCGCACGGTCATCGGGTCATTGATCACCAGCACAGGCCCGTCAGCACTATCGCCAATACGGGTGCCATCCCACAGTTCGACCGAAAATTGCGGTTCGATCAGATCAATCACGGTGCGGATAATTCGCGCTGCCCGGTGCTCAGCTGCCATTTCTTGCCTCCAGGCACTGAAACAGTGCTTGCATAAATACGAAACCTGATTTGCTCTAAGCAGGTTTCTGAAAACTGTCCAACGGTTTTGCGGTAAAATCCTCGACAAAGAAGCTTGCAGAAAGCCCATTTGCAATCGAACCGGCGCACACGGATGATTTTTCTCTTGAAATCCGCCAAAAGCCACCCCATTCTCTTCGTGTGTTCAACGAACGTAAAGGAGGTGATCCGATGTCTAGTGATTTCGATATGTGCCACAAGGCGTCTGATGCTACTCTGCGGAGATCATCTCTCCGTTGAAAACAGCAGCCCGGTCGCGACCGGGTATAGGCCCTTAGGCCAGACGGAATTACGGGGCCATCCTTCAAGGGTGGCCCTTTCCTTTTGGGGTTGTTGCGGGCGTTCCTTATAGCGCAGATTTGTTGACATGGGCGGTGAGCCCGACATTGAGCGCCTTCAAAACTGCAAGTGTTGTTTCAAGGGTAGGATTGCCATTTTCGCTCAAGGAACGATAAAGCTGCTCGCGCGCAAGTCCCGTCTCCCTGGATATTCCAGTCATCCCTTTTGCTCGCGCGACGACGCCGAGAGCATGCGCGATATAGGCAGCATCATTTGTGTCCAATGCCTCCGTCATAAAAACAGCAACCGCTTGATCGGAAGTAATATCTTCTGCAGGATCATAGTCGTAAAGTTTTTCGGCCATTTATTCGCTCCACGCTTCTGCAAGACGCTTCGCCATTTTGATGTGTCGTGCCTGAGTACTTTTATCGCCACCACACAACAGAATGACAATCACGTCGCCTCTACGCTGGAAATAAATCCGATATCCCGGCACTTCATGGATGCGCAGTTCACTAACACCTTGGCCTACCGGTGCTACATCACCAAAATGGCCAAAAGAAAGACGGTCGAGTCGAGAGGATATCAATGAGCGTACTCTTGGATTTTTAAGACCCAATCGCCATTTTCTGAAGGTATTTGTCTGCTTCAACTTCATGGTATTGAATTTTTTAAATTACATATTGTCAATATAAGATCACTGTAATCGGATACCTGTTTAAACGACACCAACTCGCGATTGCAGAGGAAGTGCTTTGCTTCCGATTTTAATAATGATACCACCTGATTTGCCTGAAAATGGTGCATCTCGCCTTTTAAAAAGGCATTCCCTTTTGAAAGACTGAACAATGTCGGTGGTTACAACTCAAGAAGCCGTGCCGCAGCATGCATGGCGTGATGAAATTGTGGCGATGCTCACCTTGAGTTGGCCCATCATCCTGACCAATGTCGCGCAGGTCGCGATGACCGCCACCGACGTGATGATGCTGGGCTGGCTGGGTCCGCATGCGCTGGCTGCAGGTGCTCTTGGTACAAATCTCTATTACGTCCCGATGATTTTCGGTCTGGGCCTCATGACGGCAACAACGCCAATGATCGCACGCGAGCTTGGGCGTAACCGGTTTACGGTGCGGGAAATCCGTCGCACCGTACGGCAGGGTTTGTGGATCGGCGTCACCATTTCCATACCGATCTGGCTTGTTCTGTGGAACGCAACACCCATTCTTCTGGCAATGGGACAGGATGCCGATTTGGCTCAGGAAGCCGGCACTTATGTTCGGGCGCTGCAATGGGCCGTGCTGCCATTCTATTTCTATATCGTCTTGCGCTCATTCATGGCCGCATTGGAGCGTCCCGGCTGGGCGTTGGTCATCGCCTTCCTGGCCGTTGGTTTTAACGCGCTGGCAAACTATGCCCTAATTTTCGGCCATTTCGGATTTCCCAAGATGGGCATTATCGGTTCAGGAATAGCGACTGCTCTCTCCTCGGTCCTGATGTTTTCCGGCCTTGTGGCCGTTATTTCGCTTGATCGGCGGTTCCGGCGCTATCGGCTTTTTGGTCGCTTTTGGCGCGCCGACTGGCCGCGTTATGCGCAATTGATGCGATTGGGCCTGCCGATTGCTGCGATCCTGAGCTTTGAAGTTACAATCTTCAATGCTGCCGCTTTCCTCATGGGCATTATCGGGCCAAGCTCCCTTGCTGCGCATGCCATCGCCATTCAGATCGCATCCATAAGTTTCATGGTCCCGCTTGGCTTTGGGCAAGCGGCCACCGTGCGGGTCGGTCGTGCCTATGGCGCGCAGGATTCCGACGGAATTAAAAGAGCCGGCTGGGTCGCCTTCACTGCCGGTACAGGTTTCATGGCGCTTACCGCCCTGTTGATGATACTGGCACCTTTACAGCTCATCCGCGCCTTCATCGATATTCATAATCCGGCCAATGCCGAAGTGATTGGTTTGGCCATATCATTTCTGGCTCTGGCCGCCCTGTTCCAGATTTTCGATGGCGCGCAGGCGGTTTCCAGCGGCATGCTGCGCGGTCTGCATGATACAACTATTCCGATGGTCTATGCCGCGATTGCCTATTGGGGGATTGGCCTGCCCCTATCCGTAGCCTTTGCCTTCTGGCTAGGCATGCAGGGCGTTGGAATCTGGCTAGGCCTTTTGAGCGGCTTGGCTGCCGCTTCTGTGCTGCTGCTGGGTCGCTGGCTAAGACGAGAGAAGCTCGGGATCGAGATTATCCGCTAGCATCGGACCGAAAAGTGAATCCCGGTTTTCGGGTAATCCGACGCTAAAACAAAAGGATAGATCGCCATCTTGCGTCCGTGAGGGCGCCCGGCGATCTAAAAATCGATTGTCCGGCCTTTGATCTCCCAATCGCCAAATCGGGCGGGGTCCTTGCCACCTCGTCCGCCGATTTCGCGGGGCTGATCAGATGCAGCTTTTTCCGCCGCATGCCGCGCTTCAGCTTCCTTTAATGCCCGTTGCGCTGCCGGTGGCAATTGGTCAAAACTTGGACGCGGGCGCTGGTCGTCATTATCGGCCTGCGGCGGCGTGGATGACTGTTCACCAAAATTGGACGGGGTCATGTTATACTCATTCCGAATATACTGATCATTGAAGCTTGCGATGCGAAACCCCATCATATAGGCGGAATAAACGCAATAAAAGGAATAACCTTGACTATCCTGCTGTTACTGGAAGAGAGACTTCTATCATGAACGTAATGCGCACAGGCATGCTCCTCGCCTTCATGACAGCGCTCTTCATGGGCGTAGGGTTTCTCATCGGAGGAACCGGCGGCATGATGATCGCCTTTGTTGTAGCTGCGGTCATGAACCTTTTCAGCTATTGGAATTCCGACAAGATGGTGTTGCGGATGCACCATGCTGTCGAGGTCGATGAGGCGAATGCGCCCGAATATTACGGGATCGTGCGCGATCTTGCAGCCAACGCCAATCTGCCCATGCCAAAGGTTTACCTGATCCAGAATGCGCAGCCCAACGCATTCGCGACCGGGCGCAATCCTCAAAATGCCGCTGTTGCCGCCAGTACCGGTCTTCTGCAAGCCCTGTCCCCGCAGGAAGTCGCAGCGGTCATGGCACATGAACTGGCCCATGTGGAACATCGCGACACACTGATAATGACCATCACGGCTACGCTGGCTGGTGCCATTTCCATGCTTGGCAATTTCGCCATGTTCTTTGGCGGCAACCGCCAGAACAATAATCCTGTCGGGTTTATCGGTATTATTATCGCCATGATTGTTGCGCCCTTTGCTGCAATGATTGTTCAGATGGCCATAAGCCGGACCCGCGAATACGCGGCCGACCGGCGCGGAGCGCAGATTTGCGGCAATCCTCTGTGGCTTGCTTCTGCGCTGAACAAGATCGCGCGTGGCGCAAAACAAATCGTCAATGAGGATGCTGAGCGCAATCCTGCCTCCGCCCCATTGTTCATCATCAATCCCTTGAGTGGTCGCGGCGCGGATAGTCTGTTTTCAACCCATCCGGCCACGGAAAATCGTATTGCAGCGCTGGAAGCCATGGTGCAGGAATTTCGCCAGGCTCAACCGGCGCCGCAGCAGGGACGTCCCGTTCAAGCTCCCGCAGAAGACGAAGTGGAGGACGACCGCCCTTCGCCCTGGGGCCGCAATGGCGGTGGGCGTAAAGGCCCATGGGCATGAGTGTGGAGCACGGTACGAAACGGCCATTCGGTAAAAAGCCAAAAGATTATATCGACGCTGAAGACCGTCCGGGTCTTGCTGCCCGGCAATGCGCGACGCGGCTTCTAGGGGCTGTGATTGAAAAACATACGTCGCTCGACGGGCTGACCGATAATCATAATGGCCATCCGCAATATATGGAGCTTGAAGACCGGGACCGTTCGCTTGTGCGGGCGATTCTCGGTGCTGCCTTGCGTAACCGCGGTACGATCGAGACAGCGATCGGTCAGATGATCGACCGGCCATTGCCTGAAAATGCCGTGGCCTTGAAACATCTGCTCCACGTTGCAGCAGCCCAGATTCTTTATCTGGATATTCCCGATCGCGCTGCCGTCGATCTTGCGGTGACCGCTGCGAATAATGATCCGCGCAATCGCCGTTTTGCCTCAATGGTCAATGCCGTTTTGCGCCGCCTGTCCCGTGAGAAAGATACATTCAAAGCGGGCGCCAGCAATGTGCCAGAATGGTTCGAAGAGACACTTATTTCCGCCTATGGCAAGGATAAGGCGAAAGCCATTCTCGACATCCAGGCGAAGGAGCCTCCCATCGATCTGACGGTCAAGGGTGACCCCGCAGAGTGGGCGGAAAAGCTAGGCGGCATTGCTCTGCCCACAGGCTCGGTGCGACTTGGTACCGTTGAGGGCTCGCTGACCGAACTTCCCGGTTTTACGGATGGCGATTGGTGGGTGCAGGACACCGCAGCCAGCCTTCCCGCCAAGCTCTTTGGCGATATTAAAGGCCAACGCGTTGCTGACCTTTGTGCAGCGCCCGGCGGCAAGACAGCACAATTGGCCCATGCAGGCGCTAATGTTACCGCGCTTGATCTTTCCGCCAACCGGCTGAAGCGTCTGCGCGGCAATCTTGAACGTTTGGGCTTGGTAGCTGAAACCGTTGAAGCCAATCTTTCTGCTTATAATCCCGCAGAACCATTCGACGCCATTCTTCTTGATGCCCCGTGCTCTTCGACAGGCACAGTTCGCAGGCATCCGGATGTGCCTTGGACGAAAACGCCGGAGGATGTGCGCAAGCTTGCCAATCTTCAGGCGAGACTGCTTGATCATGCGGTGACCATTGTTCGTCCGGGCGGGATTGTCGTGTTTTCCAATTGCTCGCTCGACCCGCTTGAGGGTGAAACTGTTTCCCGTGATCTTCTTGCAAAGAACCCCGCCATTGAACTCGTGCCCGTAACGAAAGATGAGGTCGGCGGCCTTGCGGAATTGATCACGGCGGAGGGATTTGTTCGCTCGACGCCAGCGGACCTGCCCAATGGAAATCCCGCCCTTTCCGGCATGGACGGCTTCTTTGCAGCACGTTTTCGCCGAAAATACTAAAATTTTAACTCTTCTGGCCGCATAATTACTGACTGTCGGCAAATTCGAAGCAATAACAATATGGTCGCGTTGAGCGAAACACCGCAACTATGGGGACTTGCAACAGCGCAGCTTTGGCGCCGTTTTCGCAGACGTGTGCGTATGGGCCCGCTTTACCGCTGGCGTTTTACCGGCTTTACGCCCGAGCGTGTGCTCATAGCACCGCAAGATTTACGCCCTGCCGATCCGCAGCTCGCCGAAGAGTTTTACCATGGCCGTTTCGCGCTTGCTGGCCGCGTGGTCGAGACCGGCGGACGCTCGCCCTTCCTTGTCGAGCCACCCAATGCCGCCTGGCAAGCTGCGCTGCATAATTTCGGCTGGCTCCGCAATCTGCGTGCAGCAGGTACAGAACTTGCAACCGCAAATGCCCGCGCGCTTCTCAGTGACTGGATCACCACCCATGGCCGCTCGATCAGCGGACCTGCCTGGGCACCCGAGGTCACGGCCCAGCGAATCATAGCCTGGCTGCAGCACTCCAACCTTATTCTGGCCGGTGCAGAACTTCGCACCTATCGCCAATTTATGCGCTCACTTGCCATGCAGGTGCGTTATCTGCGCACCATGGCCGCCGTTATGGATGATGGCGAAGAAAAGCTGCGTGCGCGCATCGCCTTGGCTCTTGCCGCTCTGGCCCTGCCCGTCTCTTCAAGCACCAGCCGCTCGGCTCGCCGCAATCTGGAATTGGAACTTGTTCGGCAGATATTACCCGATGGCGGCCATATCTCGCGCAATCCGCTGGCGATTCTGGAATTGCTGGCCGATCTGCTGCCCCTGCGCCAAACCTATGCCAGCGGGCAGGAAGCGCCGCCTAAAGCGCTCATCGAAGCAATCGAGCGCATGCTGCCTGCATTGCGCTTCTTCCGTCATCATGATGGTAGCCTGGCGCTCTTCAATGGCGTTGGCGCGACCATGCCGGAACGGGTAATCGCCGTGTTACGGCACGACGATATTGGCGGCCTCCCGCTTATACATGCCGCTCATTCCGGTTACGAACGCCTTTCCATGGATTCGACAACCATCATTGCCGATACGGGCCTTGCGCCTCCCGTTACGGCATCACGTGACGCACATGCGGGTTGCCTATCCTTTGAAATGTCTTCCGGGCGCAGTCGCTATATCGTAAATGCCGGTGTAGACCGTTACGGACCGGCGGAGTTCCGGCCCTTGGCACGCTCCACCGCAGCGCATTCGACAGCAACGATCAACGACACATCGTCCTGCCGCTTCAGCAACACATCCGGCCTTTCGACGATGATCGGCACGCCCATCATTGCGGGCCCGAGCAAGGTCAATATTGAGCGGATTGAAAAACCGGGCGTGATTGGCTTTGTTGCAAATCACAATGGCTATGTTCGCCCCTTTGGCATTTACCACGAGCGCCAGATTGTTCTGTCGCACAATGGCAGCGTGATCGAAGGTATCGACAGTTTCTTTGCTGCCGGACGCAATCCCTTGCGCCACACCGGAGCAGAAGAAATCGTCATCCGTTTTCATCTGCATCCATCCGTGAATGTCAGCGTGGATGATCACGGCCTGATTGTGCTGCAAGCCGATAATGACGACATCTGGATGTTCTCATCGACCATTCAGCCCTTCGTCGAAGATTCGCTGTTCTTTGCCGGTTTTCGCGGACCCGTGAAAACCCGGCAGATCACGCTTTCAGTCAACGCTGCCAATCGCCCAGAAGTTGAATGGCAATTTACCCGCACGACCCTCGGTGTTTACGGCTGATCCGAATTCACCGAATCTTGTATGAGCAAGAGGCGACAAATGCCCGCTGATCGGCTATACGGAACTTAACGCCATCGCCGCATTTTCCGGCACAATCCCATTCTCAGATATATTATCAGGAGCCGATCATGGAGTATCGTCAGCTTGGCCGTTCCGGTCTTAAAGTATCCTCGCTCAGCCTCGGAACCATGACTTTTGGCGGCAAAGGCAATTTTGCCAAAACCGGCGACACGGATATTGAGGGTGCAAGGCGACAGGTCGATATGGCCCTTGATGCAGGCATCAATCTGTTCGATACCGCTGATATCTATTCGAACGGCGCATCCGAGGAAATCCTTGGCCAAGCTTTAAAGGGCAAGCGCGATAGGGTTCTTGTTGCGACCAAGGCGCGTTTCCGCATGGGCGAGGAAATCAACGATGCGGGCCTGTCGCGCTATCATCTTATCCGTGCTGCCGAAGTGAGCCTGAAGCGTCTCGGCACAGATCACATTGATCTTTACCAACTCCACCAGTGGGACGGTCAAACGCCGCTCGACGAGACCCTCGAAGCACTGGACACACTCGTTCGTTCGGGCAAGGTTCGTTATGTTGGTGTCTCAAACTTCTCGGCGTGGCATCTGATGAAGGCGATGGGCGTTGCCGCACTGGAAAAATTCATCGCGCCGGTTAGTCAGCAAATTCACTACAGTCTCGAATCGCGAGACGCAGAATATGAACTGATCCCAGCCACACTCGATCAGCAGCTTGGTGTACTCGTTTGGAGCCCGCTCGCCGGAGGATTGCTTTCGGGCAAGTATCGCCGCGGCACTCCTACGCCGGAAGGTACGCGTCAGCTTGCCAATTGGGGGGAACCACCTATCCGCGACGAGGAACGCCTTTATGATATTATTGAAGTGCTGATTGGCATTGCTGAAGCCCATAAGGTTTCGGCGGCGCAGGTAGCACTCGCATGGCTTCTTGGTCGCAAGGGGGTGACATCTCTCATTATCGGCGCAAGAACGGACGCGCAGCTCGCAGATAATCTTAAAGCTGCCGACCTGGTGTTGACTGCCGATGAGCGCGCAAACCTCGACAGAGTAAGCCAGCCACCATTGATCTATCCTTATTGGCATCAGGCACGCACTGCATCTGATCGCCTTTCTGCGGCAGATCTATCCCTCATCGAACCTTACCTCAGCAAGTAAAAAGGTCCGGCGGAGGGAGGCCACCGGCAGAGAGAACATAATGGCCTATTCAAACAAGCCCGCCGATCAATCTGATAAATCGGAAGTGGCAGCGGCAGAGCCCAACGGCTTGTCGCCTGCCCTGACCTTCCTGTTTGCCTTCGCCTGCGGGGCGATGGTTGGAAACATCTACTATGCTCAAGCACTGATCGGACTGATCAGCGACGATCTCAATCTGCACGGAGGGATGGCGGGCTTCATCGTTACGGTAACCCAGCTCGGTTATGGCGCGGGGCTTCTGCTGCTCGTCTCGCTCGCGGATCTGTTCGAAAACCGGCGCCTTGTGCTGCTTACTCTCGGTGGCACGGCGCTGGGTCTTGCAGGCGCTGCAGTGTCCGGCTCTGCAACCACCTTTCTTATTTCATCCTTCGCCATCGGCTTTTTCGCCTGTGGCGCGCAGGTGCTTGTGCCCTTTGCCTCCCATCTTGTTCCTGCTGCCTCGCGCGGCAGGACTATAGGCAACGTGATGGCGGGCCTTTTGACCGGCATCATGTTGGCGCGGCCACTGGCCAATCTGGTAGCGTCGGAATTTGGCTGGCGCGCCATCTTCTGGATATCGGCAGCCGCAATGCTGGCAGTACTTGTGCTCCTGCGTATTGCCCTGCCGCAACGCCAGCCGCAGGGTGGAATGCGCTATGGTGCGATCATCAAATCCATGTGGCATCTTTTGATCACGACACCAGCCTTGCAGCGGCGCGCCTTTTACCAAGGGATCATTTTCGCCAGCTTCAACTTGTTCTGGACTGGCATTCCGCTGCTTCTGAGCGAACAGTTCGGGTATAGTCAGCGCCAGATTGCTTTGTTTGCATTGGCAGGCGCAGCCGGTGCTCTTGCCGCGCCCATTGCTGGCAGGCTGGCAGATCGTGGCTATACCCGCCAAGGTACAGCTATCGCGATGGTAACGCTGACCCTGTGGTTTTTGATTGCCGGCTGGGCAGGCACTGCCATCTCAATTGCCGCATTGGTACTTTGCGCGATTTTCATCGACAGTGCAGTTCAGACCAACCAGATTCTTAGCCAGCGCATTATCTTTTCATTGAATGACGCGGCACGCGGACGGCTCAATGCGGTCTACATGACCATCGTCTTTCTGCTTGGCTCGAGCGGATCAGCGATTGCCGCCGCCAGCTATTTTTATGGCGGCTGGTGGGCAACCTGCATGACCGGTGCAATCATGGGGCTTATCGTTCTCGGGGCCTTCGCTACAGAAAAAGCCTCCAAATCACCCGTGTGAACTTGTGCAAAAAGGTAGGATTCCGGCTCGGCCTGTGCTAACGGCCAAGCCAATCCATTGACCCCTACGAAATTTAAGGACGAATCCATGGCCGTCGCCGCGAAATCTTTTCCCGCTCCCAATCTCCATCCGGTCAAGCGGGCGCTTATTTCCGTTTCCGACAAGACAGGCCTGACTGCGCTTGCTCATGCGCTGCATCGTCATGGCGTCGAGATCCTCTCGACTGGCGGCACATCCAAGGCGATTGCCGCCGAAGGCATTCCGGTACGTGATGTTTCCGACATTACTGATTTTCCCGAAATCATGGATGGCCGCGTCAAGACATTGCATCCCAAGGTGCATGGCGGCCTGCTTGCGGTGCGCGATGATCCCGAGCATGTCGAGGCGATGAAGGCCCACGGCATTGGCGAAATCGATCTCGTGATTATCAATCTTTACCCATTCGAAGAAGTCCGCCACTCCGGTGCCGACTATGCCAATATCGTGGAAAATATCGACATTGGCGGCCCTGCGATGATCCGCGCCGCCGCCAAGAACCATGCCTATGTCGGCGTTGTTACCGAAACCGGCGATTATGACATGGTCATTGCAATGCTGGACAAGCATGACGGTTCGCTGCCCTATTCTTTCCGCCAGAGCCTTGCTGCCAAGGCCTATGCGCGCACAGCCACCTATGATGCAGCCATTTCCGGCTGGTTTGCCGAAGCGCTGATGACGGAAACACCATCACGCCGCGCGATCGGCGGGCATCTTCATTCGGTCATGCGTTACGGCGAAAACCCACATCAATCGGCTGGTTTTTATCTCACCGGCGAAAAGCGCCCGGGCGTTGCCACGGCCACCCAGCTACAGGGCAAGCAGCTCTCCTATAATAATATCAATGATACCGACGCGGCCTTTGAACTGGTTGCCGAGTTTGATCCCGCACGTACATCCGCCGTTGCCATCATCAAACATGCAAATCCATGCGGCGTGGCTGAAGGCGCGACCTTGAAGGAGGCCTATCTGAAGGCCCTCGCCTGCGATCCGGTTTCCGCATTTGGCGGCATTGTCGCGCTCAACAAGACGCTGGATGCGGATGCCGCTGAAGAGATCGTCAAGACATTCACCGAGGTCATTATCGCCCCTGATGCGACGCCCGAAGCGCAGGGCATTGTTGCGGCCAAGAAAAACCTGCGGCTGCTTGTGACAGGCGGCCTGCCTGATCCGCGCGCTGGCGGTATCAGTGCAAAGACGGTCGCAGGCGGCCTTCTGGTTCAGTCCCGCGACAGTGGCGTTGTTGACGATTTGGATTTAAAAGTCGTCACCAAGCGCGCGCCGACCGAGGCTGAAATGTCCGATCTCAAGCTCGCCTTCCGTATCGCCAAACATGTAAAGTCCAACGCAATTGTTTATGTCAAGGATGGTGCAGCGGTCGGTATCGGTGCCGGTCAGATGAGCCGCGTTGATAGCGCTCGAATTGCAGCCCGCAAGGCTGAAGATGCTGCTGAAGCCGCCGACCAGACAACCCCTTTGACCAAAGGTTCCGTCGTCGCCTCTGACGCTTTCTTCCCCTTTGCCGATGGTTTGCTTTCCGCTGTCGCGGCTGGTGCAACGGCTGTCATCCAGCCAGGCGGTTCAATGCGCGATGATGAGGTGATCGCCGCTGCAGATGAACATGGCATCGCCATGGTCTTTACCGGCATGCGCCATTTCAGGCACTGATCTTTGCGGCTGGATATGGCGTTCTTGCAAGGATCGCCAGACCGATGAGCAAAAAGATCATGATCATCGCCATGCCAAGACGTGGCGATCCACTGAGCACCGTTACGGTCGCTACCATGAAGGGCGCTAGAAAGCTTGTCGCCCTTCCTGACAATGCATAAAGGCCGAAATACCGCCCCGCTTCGTCAGCGGAAATACTACGCGCCATATAGGAGCGCGATGAAGCCTGCACCGGCCCGAATGCGATGCCTATCAGCAGTCCGAAACCGATATAGGCTTTTTCCGCTGGCGTACCGAACAGGCCACCAGTGTCAACACCAGGCAATTGCAGCAAGCCAAAAAGCGTATAGCCGGGTCCGGTCGAAACAATCCCAAGCGTCGCGATGGTAAGCGAGATCAGCGATGCGATGACCACGGTTTTTGACCCGAACACTGTGTCAAACTTGCTGGCGACAAGGCAGCCGAAAATAGCCACGACATTCAGGATAATCCCGAAAATCCCGATCTCCGCTGTTACCCAGCCAAACATCGTTGCAGCGAAGGCCCCGCCAAGAGCAATCAGCGCATTAACGCCGTCCTGATAGATCATGCGCCCGACGAGAAAGCGCACGATACCCGGCCTCTGCCTTGCTTCCTTCAAGGTGGATTTCAGTTCGCTCAGGCCAGCGCGCACGGCCCTGCCCGCTGGCAAGCCCTTCAGGGAATCCGGCGTAAAGAAAAACATGGGCAGGATAAAAATCAGATACCAGAGCGCCGCCAAGGGGCCGGTGGCCCGATCCCCTTCGGAAAGACTTGGATCAAGCCCGAAAATAGGGCTCGCCCCGAGAAGGGTCTTTCCCGTTTCCGGGGAGGCAGCCATGAAAGCCACGACAAAGATCAGCACAATCATCCCGCCAAGATAGCCAAGACCCCAGGCAATATTGGAAATACGGCCAATGTCTTTTTGCGTCACCAGGCGCGGCATCATGGAATCGTTGAACACGATGGAAAATTCGGCGGCAATGGAGGCCAGAGAAAAGAAAAACAGCGGTGCTATCAGTCCCGAACCCGGCTCTGCAAACCATAGCATGCATAGTGACAGGATTTTAACGGCAGCGAAAAAGCCGATCCAGGGTTTGCGCCGTCCGGTCTGATCCGCAATTGAACCGAGGACCGGCGATAATATGGCGATGAACAGGCCGGAAATAGCGATGCCATAACCCCATGCTGCCTGCCCCATTGCAGGATCGACAGCCATGCGCGAAACGAAATAAGGCCCGAAGATAAAGGTCGTTACAACTGTGAAAAAAGGCTGCGCCGCCCAGTCGAAAAACATCCAACCCCAGATACCGCGTTTTGGTGCTTGTTCCATGCAGACTCCGGTGATCGGAAGATCAACTTCGCAAATCTATGGCACTGGTTATCTCTCCCCTTGAGAGAGAGAAAGGATTTTCCTGGATTTAGCCTCTTTACTAAATCCTGGAAAATCCAAGTGAGGGGATAGTTCGATGGACACAATCCCCTCTCTTGTAATTTCTAGCACTTAGCAAGAGCTAAGATGCGGAAATCACATTCTCTCCCACAAAGGGGGAGATAGCCACCTCCAAATCACGACAAATCAGACAGCAGCCCCGCTGCGACAGCCAGACGTGACACGGTAAGATCACCGGTTTCGACGATATTTGCCATGCGCTGACGCACTTCATCCAAACGTGAACCCCGGCTTGCCAGCCATTCCTTGGCTGGGTCGGCCTTCTTGCCATGCTGGGTCAGCGCTGACACCGCAATGCCCCGCCGCGCCTGACTGATCAGATCGGTGGCCCGGGCAAGCGCCAGACCATCATAGTAATCAGCAACAGATACGCCGCGTGCAGCATCCTCGATGCGGCCAATACGGAACGCTTCCGAAATATCGAAATAGGCTTTGGCCGCGGCGGCAATATCGACATTGGCCGCCTGCGCCACCGCTGCGATATCCGGGATGATCGGTGCAATTTCCAGACGCGCCATCTGTTCCGCAAGCGCCTGCGGCGCACCAAGCGCAACATTATTGGCCGTATCTTCGCGAATGAGTGCCATCATTGTTACTGGCAGAAGCTTGTCGAGCCGCGGCAGCAGCGCATTGCGACCAGCCTTGATCTCAGCAATAGCGCCTCCAAGGTCGGCACTCTTGCGATTGCGCAAAACCCAGGCTGTCGTCCAGTTCAACATCTGCGCAACCTTGGCGTAAAGCCCGTTCTGCACATCGCCCGGCATGAGATTATCCAGGCGATCAATCGCGTCGAACAGACCGTCCACTTCAAAACCATCGCGAACGATAACATAGGCACGAACGATTTCCGGCCCCGATTGGCCGGTCAGGTCCGAAAGCCGGCTGACAAAGGTCGGTCCGCCCCGATTGATCACATCATTGGCGAGCTGCGTTGCAATGATTTCACGGCGCAGGCGATGCGTACGTATTTCGTCGGCAAAGCCTTCCTTCATCTGGATGGGGAAATACTCCATCAGCTCGCGCTCAAAATAGGGATCATCCGGCAGATCGCTGGCCAGAAGCTGGTCCGAAAGCACGATCTTGGCATAAGCCAACAGCACGCCAAGCTCGGCGCGGGTTAGCGGAATGCCTTCGATCTGGCGTTCCTGCAATGCCTTGTCTTCCGGCAAGGTTTCCACCTTGCGGTTGAGCAGCTTTTGCGCTTCCAGATCGGTGATAAAACGGGCCTGATAGGCAAGATCCACAATACCGCGCCGCTGTGCCAGCGAAAGCGCGAGTGTTTGCAGGTAATTATTACGCAGAACCAGAGAACCGACCTCATTGGTCATGGATTCCAGCACCTTATCGCGTTTCTCACGCTTCAGCTTGCCGCTGCGCATGGCCTGCGCTAATGCAATCTTGATATTGACCTCAACGTCCGACGTATTGACGCCGGCAGAATTATCGATGGCGTCTGAATTGCAGCGGCCGCCCAACAGGCCAAATTCGATACGTGCTTTCTGGGTAACGCCGAGATTGGCACCTTCGCCGATAACCTTGGCCCGAACATCGCTGCCGGTAATGCGGATGGCATCATTGGAACGATCGCCAGCTTCCGCATCGGTTTCGAGCGAGGAGCGGACATAGGTGCCGATACCGCCAAACCAGAGCAAATCAACCGGCGCTTTAAGGATAGCCGTCATGATTTCAAATGGTGTCGCTGTGGTCTTGCCAAGTCCAATGGCTTTCGCCGCTTCCTTGGAAAGTGTAATGGACTTTTGCGAACGCGAAAATACACCGCCGCCAGCGGAAATCTTCGACTTGTCGAAATCCTGCCAGCTGGAACGCGGCAGATCAAACAGGCGCTGCCGCTCCTTCAGCGTTGCTTTTACATTCGGTTCCGGATCGATGAAGATATCGCGGTGATCGAAGGCGGCAATCAGCTTTGTCTGTGGCGACAGCAGCATGCCATTGCCAAACACATCGCCCGACATATCGCCGACACCAACAACCGTGAATGGCGTGGTCTGGATATCAGTGCCGATTTCACGGAAATGGCGCTTGACCGCTTCCCAGGCACCGCGCGCGGTAATACCCATTTTCTTATGATCGTAGCCGACAGAGCCGCCAGAGGCGAAAGCATCGTCCAGCCAGAAATCATGGGCTTGACTGATTGCATTTGCCGTATCGGAGAAAGTTGCCGTGCCCTTATCGGCAGCAACGACGAAATAGGGATCATCGCCATCAAGCCGGATGACATTTTCCGGCGGTACGACAGTTTCGCCCTGCAGATTATCGGTCACGGAAAGCAATGTCGAAATGAAGGTAATATAGGCCGCGCGCCCTGCTTCGAAGATCGCATTGCGGTCGCTTCCTGTCGGCAGACGCTTCGGATAAAAACCGCCCTTGGCACCAACCGGCACGATGACGGCATTCTTGACCTGCTGCGCCTTGACCAGTCCGAGAACCTCGGTGCGATAATCCTGAGCGCGATCCGACCAGCGCAGACCGCCACGAGCAACCGGGCCAAAGCGCAGGTGCACACCCTCGACCTCGCGGCCGTAAACGAAAATCTCGCGATAAGGCCGCGGCGCAGGCAATTCATCCAGAGCCCGTGGATCAAGCTTGAAGGCCAGGGTGACGCGTTCGCTGCCATTTTCTTCCGGCGCAAAGGCATTGGTGCGCAATGTCGATTCAATCAGGTTGAGGAATCGCCGCAAAATGCGATCATCGTCAAGGCTCGGCACACCCTGCAAGCCTTCTTCGATAGCAGCACGAAGCTTTTGCTGCGCCGATTGGGATTTTGTTGCTCCGGCCTTGTTTTTCGCAGGATTGAAGCGTTGGTCGAACAAACCAAAAATCTGCTTGGCAATAGCCGGATAACGGTTCAGCGTTGCTGCAATGAAATCTTGGGAATAGGGAATGCCGGCCTGCTGCAAATAGCGGCCATAGGCACGCAGGATGATGATCTGGCGCGATGAAAGCTGTCCCGTGAGTGCCAGCGCGTTATAGCCGTCATTGTCCGAGGCACCATCCCAGATACTGCGGAAAACCTCCTCAAACAGATCCCCATCATCAGCAAGATCGATTGGGATTTCAGATGTGCTGGTCAGTTCCATATCATGGACAAAGAGCGGGCTGCCATCGGCTGCGGGCAGAGCGAAAGTCTGCTCGCTGATGACGCGAAAGCCCATATTCTCAAGAAGAGGCACGCGCTGCGAAAGCGCAACCGCCGAACCATAATGATAGATCTTCAAGGAAGCGGCGCCCGGACCATCGGTGCGATGGCGATAAAAATCCACGAACAGCGGATTGTTGCGTGTCAGCCCGGCAATACGCCCGGCATCGACAAGCGCTTCTTCCGGTGAAAAGTTTTCACGGTAGCTGTCAGGGAAGGCCGCAGCCAGAGTGGTAAATTCCGCCGCGCCAGTGCGGTCGCCAACCTCGGCAACAGCATCCTCCCAGGTGCGGACGATAGCGCGGACATTTTCTTCCAGCACCTCGCGTTTGACCTTGGGGAAGTCATTTTCCGCATGACCTATGATAAAGTGGACGCGGGCCAGATTGCCTTCCGGAAAAGCCGGATAATAAGCCGACACATGCCCATCATAGACCGCGGCAAAATAGGACCCCATCTTTTCGCGAACAACAGAATCGTAGCGTTCACGGGGGACATAGACAATGATCGAGGCGAATCGGCCAAACGGATCAATGCGTGGCAGAACACGCACGCGCGGCCGCTCTCCCAGAGCAAGAATGATCTCGGCATTTCGGGTCAGTGTCTTGACGTCGATCTGGAAAAGATCGTCGCGTGGATAGCCCTCAAGAACCTTTATCAGCTGCTTGCCGGAATGATCTTCCCGGTTGAAACCAAGGCGGCTGATAACGCTTTCGGTCTTCGAGCGCAGATAGGGGATTTTCAGCACGGAGCGCGTATAGGCGCCTGATGTAAACAGGCCGACAAAACGCAACTCGCCGCTAACCTTGCCTTCCGCATCATAGGTTTTGACGCCGATATAATCCATATAACCACGGCGATGCACCAGCGACTTCGTATTCGCCTTGGTGACAATCAGCGGCTCAGGGCCGGTGAGAAAGGCAATGATCTGCGGCGTGGTGGTTACGCCCTGATTGCCACGCTTGAGCACGCGAACATCCGGATCGCGCAAAATGCCAAGGCCAGGCTTGCCCGAACGTTCCAGCTCGCCCTGGCTGCCATCGCCCTGATAATCATATTCGCGGACACCCAGAAAGGTGAAATTATTGTCGCGTAACCATTCGAGAAATTCGACCGCCTCATCGCAGGCGGCTTTCTTCATCGGTGTTTTGCCGGTCTTGTAAGCCTCGATTGCATCGTCAAGACGAGCCGCCATCGCGCCGCGATCATTGACCGCTTCCCGGACCTGCTTGAGCACAAGATCAAGCGCAGCCAGCATGATCTCACGCGCTGGAGCGTCCAGCGCAGGCACATGGATCTGCATCACTGAGACGCGAGCTTCGTCCTTGCCGGGCTTATCGGGACCAGCGGCACCGATAACGGCACCGCTCTTCTTGTCCACATCCATCACTGGATGCAGCACCAGATAGACAGAGCTGACCCTCTCGCTGATCTCGCCAAGGACAGAGTCGAGCAGGAAGGGCATATTGTCATTGATCAGTGTGATGACGGTGATCGGGCGGCCATCACGGGAAACAGCACTTCCATCGGAAATATCTATGAGGGGTTTGCCCGACTTGAAACGCCTCAGCGCATCTTCTGCCAGCTTTGCAGAAGCTGTCAGAGCACCCGCATCATAGACCGCCAGATCCTCTTCCGGAGCGCGCACAAACAGCAGTTCCTCGAAGAGCCGGACCTTGTTTTTGGCGTTTGCAGACTTTGCAGTTTTCGACGTCGGTGCGGATTTCTTCGCGGAATTTTCGCTGGAAACCATAAAATACCCCCCTGAATTCTCAAAACTGGCTAATCATAGCTATTAAATAAGGCTTTTCGACCTCAAATTGCATGCAAACGTGAAAATAGCGTGACACGCAAGAATATTACAATTCGACGAGATGATCATCGAGTTCATTGACATCTTCATGACCAATCGGGAAATGTTCCTCCAGCAGCAAACCGGCTCTCTCAATCGCCTGAAGAAATCCTGATGCAACTTCGCCTTTTTTTGCGTGATCCGTAAGCAGGCTGACAATCCCGTTCCACTCTTCCTGTCCAACCTTGGCATTGATTCCGGCATCGGCAATCACTTCCGCATAGCGCTCGGCCTGTGAAACAAACAGCAATATGCCGGTTCGCTCCGTTGTCAGGTGAACATTGCGCGCAAGAAACTGCTGAACGGCATTTTGATGCGCGCGGCGATATCGGACCTGCCGCGGCACGAGCAGCATCGTTATGCCGGGCACAAGCCAAAGCACCAGCACTGCGGTCAGGAATGCGGCAAGAATGGCAAGGCCAAATGTCGGTAGCGGTATGATGAACCAGTACCAATGTGCGGCAAGCGCGACGATCACGGCGGCGAGTAAAATACCGCATGCGGCAGTAAAACCGGCAACGAAGAAGTAGCTGTCGCTCCGCCGTGCAACCACGGCATAGATCTCGCCGCTCGTGCGACTTTCAGCAGACCGGATCGCCTCGGCAATACGTTTGTGATCAATGTCTGTGATTAAGGCCAATCTACCAGCTCCCCGATGCGCCGCCGCCGCCGGAAGAACCGCCGCCGCCCGAAAATCCACCACCACCGCCACCGCCGCCGGACGACCAGCCACCACCGGAAGACCAACCCCCGCTGCCGCCACCGCCATTGCGCCTTGATGGCCTTGTATCGATATTCATTCCGAGCCAGCGATATTGGCCGGGTCCGATCTTTTGTCCGAAAACCGGGGCCAATACCGCCATGCCGAAACCGCCGAAGAAAATGATGACCCATACCGTGATGAAGATCACCATGAACCAGTCAATATCGGTATTGGGCTCTTTGATATTGCGCTTGGCGCGAGCCTCAAGCTCGGCTGAATCGCCGGAAAGAACCTGGACTATATCATTGACACCGCGCGCTATTCCCCCGGAATAATCACCGGACCGAAAACCGGGAATAATGCTGTTCTCAATTATGAGCTTTGACAACAGGTCGGTCAGCGTGCCTTCAAGACCATAGCCGACCTCTATCCTGACCTTGCGGTCATTCGGGGCAACGACGAGCAAGACGCCGTTATTTTCCTGCTTCTGTCCGAGTGCCCAATGGCGATAAAGCCGGTTGGAGTAGGATTCAATATCTTGACCATCGAGATCAGGCACTGTCACGACGACGACCTGATCTGAGGATTTCGTTTCAAACGCTTCCAGCTGACGTGTTATCGCTTCGCGAGTGTCAGGCTCGATGACATTTGCACCATCAACAACACGGCCGGTCAGCGCTGGCAGCTCCGCTGCAAAGGCATGAACGGAAAAGACAGCCAGCAGAACAAGAGCCAGCCAAAGGCGGCTGGCACCGGCAGCTATCGGACGCATTGCTCTCACATCAAATGCCTAGAATTTTACCTGAGGCGTCTGCTTCGCCGAATCTTCGATGTTGAAAGTCTGATAAGGCTCATTGCCGGTAAACCATATCCACGCCCAGATCATTGTCGGCATGGTTTTCAGCGCCGTATTATAGACTCGCACCGCTTCGATATAATCGCGCCGCGCAACGGCAATACGGTTTTCCGTACCCTCAAGCTGCGATTGCAGGGCCAGGAAGTTCTGGTTGGATTTCAGGTCAGGATAGTTCTCGACCACCGCCAGTAGGCGCGACAGCGCGCCGGTCAGCTGAGCCTGATTCTCCTGGAATACTTTCATCGCATTGGGATCGGTCAATGTCTCCGGCGACACCTGGACCGAAGTCGCTTTGGCACGCGCCTCCACCACGGAGGTCAGCACGTCCTTTTCCTGAGCGGCATAACCTTTGACGGTTTCCACGAGATTGGGGATCAGATCGGCTCGGCGTTGATATTGGTTCAGGACATCGCTCCATGCTGCCTTGGCGCGTTCTTCATTGGTCGGGATCGTGTTGAATCCGCAGGCCGATAGCAGCGGGACAAGCAAGGCCAGTGCCAAGACGGAAAGAACCCGTCCCATTTTGCGACGGGGTGCCAGCGATGAGCTCATATACAGCATAGTCCACTCTCCAATTTCTACTCGTCCCCAAGCGGCCATGACCGCATATGTGCGAGCCTAGCCATTTTTTATTCCAAAAGGAACTGGCAAAGCGCTATGCTGAGTGTGAAGCAACGGGGCCACCATGACAGGCAGCAAAAAAGACAATCAGCAGGGCAAGGAAGCGCAGCGTATCCTGCAACGTGTAGGAGATGAAACCGTTTCAAGCGGCCTTTCATTTACTGATCGCACCAAAGGCCATTTTTCGGCCAAGGACGCCGATGCTTCCGACCCTATCGAGGTTCTCGGCACACGCATTGGCAGGGCTTTGGGATTGCTTGTCGTCATTGCCATGTTTATCTGGTTTTTGATCTCGTTCTTCGGCTAGTAAAATGGACCGCCTAGGCCGCCTTTTCCCAACTCGCGCATGAGTACCCAATGAATAATCCCGCTATATCTTCCAATGCCGTCATCGTCATTTCCAGTCATGTGGTGCGCGGCTCGGTAGGCAATCGCGCTGCTGTTTTTGCGCTGGAGACACTGGGGCATCCCGTTTGGGCCGTCCCGACCGTCATCCTGCCATGGCATCCGGGACATGGCCCGGCCAAGCGGATTGTGCCGCCTGCCGAACAGTTCGACGATCTAATTGCGGATCTTGAACGCGCGCCTTGGCTCGGCGAAATAACCGGCATCATGAGTGGTTATCTTGGCAATGCTGCGCAGGCCTCTTCCGTGGCCCGTCTTGTCAAAACCATCAAGGAAAAAAACAAGAAAGTACTTTATCTTTGTGATCCCGTGATCGGTGATGAAAAAGGCCTCTATGTTCCCGAGGCGACAGCAATCGCTATTAGAGACGAACTTATGCCGCTGGCCGATATCTCGACGCCCAATCGGTTTGAGCTTGCGTGGCTGGCCGGAGCGGATCTGCCTGATAACAAGGCTGTCATGCAGGCAGCGCTTCACGCGGGTCCCGCCACAATGCTTGTCACGTCAGCCCATCCCATGCTGGCAGGCGGAACAGGTAATCTTCTGATCAATCACACGCTCGCGCTTCTTGCCGAGCATCGCCTCGTCACCGGGCCGACCAATGGCCTGGGTGATCTGACTTCTGCCTTGTTCCTTGCCCGCATGCTTTCAGGAATCGAATTGGAACAGGTGCTGCAACGAACCACCGCCTCTGTTTTTGAGATCATGGCGCGATCTGCCAAGCGCGGCGCGGACGAACTCATGCTCGAAGCCGATGCCTCGAGCCTCTCTACACCAATGGCAATGGTGCAAATGCGCCGTCTGACTCACCCTACCAAGGGCATCAGGGCCTGAAGTCATGACAATCGTGCTGAAGAACCTCACAGCAGCACATGCTGATGATGTGGAGGCAATTGACGGGTCATTTCATATTAAGTCCCGCCTATTGCTTTCATCAAGCCAAAACATCGTTGATTTTACGGTTGTTCCTGCAGAGCCACGCGTAAAACGCTACGAGCATGACAACCCTGACGATCTCGCCAGCTATATTGGAGCCGAAACCAAGCTTGCCATCATTGCCTATAACAATCAGCGGCCAGCGGGCCTGCTTCTCGTCAGCGAGAATTGGAACGGCTATGCGATTATTGACAGTATCAAGGTGGATATAAGCCACCGCAAGGCTGGTATCGGGCGAATGCTGCTTGACGCGGCAATGGAATGGGCAAGGTCACGCAACCTTTCCGGAATTATGCTCGAAACCCAGGATAACAATGTTGATGCCTGCCTTTTCTACCAGCGTTACGGCTTTATCCTGCGTGGTTTCGACACAGGCATTTACTCCGCTATTCCTGCTACCCACGATGAAACAGCATTATTCTGGTATCTGTTGTTCTAGCACCCAGCCGCTGGTGCCAACCCAATTGAATTTTTGAGCAATCAGGATTAGAGCATGCCCATGACCCTGCTTCCCGAGAGACTCCTCACCGGTTATCGCAACTTCATGGCTCATCGCTTCTCCAATGAGACGATGCGCTACAAGCAATTGGCAGAACAAGGCCAGACGCCCGAAACCCTGGTCATCGCCTGTTGCGATTCGAGATCAGCCCCGGAAATCATCTTTGACACGGCACCGGGCGAAATCTTTGTTGTTCGCAATGTGGCAAATCTCGTGCCGCCCTATTCGCCCGACGGCGAATATCACTCCACCTCGGCGGCACTCGAATTTGCGGTGCAGAGCCTGAAGGTCAAGCATATTGTCGTCATGGGCCATGGCCGTTGCGGGGGTATCAAAGCTGCGCTCAATCCGGATAGCCAGCCATTGTCGCCGGGCGATTTTATCGGCAAATGGATGAGCCTTGTGGCTCCTGCTGCAGAAGCTGTTGCTGCCAATGAGCTGATGACGCCTTTCGAACGCCAGACCGCACTGGAACGCATCTCTATCCGCTACTCCCTGAAAAACCTTCGCAGTTTTCCCTGCGTTGATATTCTGGAGAAAAAGGGCCGGCTCACGCTCCATGGTGCCTGGTTCGATATTTCCACCGGTGAACTGTGGATCATGAATCCTGAAACAGGCGATTTTCTAAGACCGGACCCGGAAGAGAATGGTGTCGCCGAGATTTCAGAACAGAGTTAAAAAAGCGGCCTTCGAGGCCGCTCTTTAGTAACAATCTTTAGTTTTTATCCAGCTATCAATAGGCGCGGATAATGAAGGCCGCGCGCGGATACCACCAGCCATCATGACCGCGGCGATAGCCATGGCGCTTTTCGCGGTAACCACGGTGACCATTCCAGCGGCGCTCGCGCCTGTTGTCATAATGTGAGCGACGCTCGTAGCGATCATATCGATCACGGCGATCATGGCGTCTCTCGGCGCGGTGCTTGCGCTTTTCGCGATACTGCGCCTTTTCGACGAGAGAGGTGACCTGAACCTGTGATGGCGCAACAGGCGCTGCGTAAGATGACACCACCGAAGTAAAACCGATAATGACGGCTACAACACCGGCACCAATCGCTGAGATTATTCTTTTCATGAATGCTCCTTGAATTCCACAACCTATGAGTGCGCCTTCACTCATGAACGGAGTGTGAACGATCGGTTATTATTCAAGGATGCGGCTTAGCGTTTCTTTTTACGCTTGGAGGTTTCGGCCTTGGTTTCGAAAAGATCCGTGCCGTTTTCACTCTTGTTTGCTTCAATAGCCGTGATTTCAGCGTTTTCCGCTGGCTTTGCCTTTGGCGTCGCCTTGCTTTCCGGCGGAGTTTTCGTGTCGCTTGTCTTTTGTGCGAATTTTATCGCCATTTGCCTGATCTCCTTGCCGGTATGTGAGGACATAACGTGACACCCGTCGCATGCCTATCACGCAACAGCCGGATGATCGCGTTAATTCGCAATCTTTCAGCGTCTTTGTTGAGGAATACCGTTGCCAGGCCGGGTATTCTATTGGGTAATTATGCTGCATCTGCTCAGAAATGCACCTTCAATGATTATAATTTCACCGCAATGCATAGCAGCTATGCATTTATAGCGATTGTTGCGCTGCAAAAAGAGGCTTATGTAGCAATCAGTCATCGCGGTACTCCTCCCATTTTGCCGCGATGGCTGTTCCCCTCTGGAGGTTTTTAACCTTCACAATTCAGGCCGGGCTTTTTAGTCCGGCTCTTTTTTTGCCCGTAATTCAAGATCGCATACAAAATTTATACAATAATCATTCACCTTGTTTCGGAAAGGTTTCTTCATGGCTAAAGCCTATGCTTGCCCATGAATGCTGAAAGGTGGAAATGCGTTTTTATAACCTCTGGTCGACACGATTTGCAGGTCTGTCGCCGGTAATGCAAGTTTTGATCATGGTAGTGATTGGCACTGTGCTGGCAGATGCCATGGCTGCGGCGTTCTTTTTGCTTGGCGGTTACAACCGGCTCGATAAGACAATTTATCTTACAACCCTCATTGTCCTCACTGTCGGCGGGCCTCTTTGCGCGTTTCTCGTCAGTTGGAATCACCGGTTGAAACAAATGACCGGTGAGTTGGATACAGCCTTTCGCAAGGACGGGATGACAGGGCTCTTCACCCGGCATGAGTTTTACCTGCGCGTGGACCATTTCATTCAGTCCGGTAATCCCGTTTTGAGTGCAGGCGCTATTCTCTACGTCGATGTCGATCACTTTAAACAAGTCAATGACCGATACGGACATGCGCTGGGAGACGACATCCTTTTGGATATCGGCATATTAATTCGTGGAATGATGGGGCGCCGCGACGTTGGCGCACGCTTTGGCGGCGAGGAGTTTGCCGTTTTTCTCGCCGATGCGGATTATGGCCAGGCGGCCTGGGTTGCCAACAGGATACTTGCCGGCTGCCGGGCTGTTACGCGGCGCGCAGGCGAGCGGGATGTATCGGTCACCGTCAGTATTGGCGTCGCATTTCACACGTCCGGCCAAACTCTCGAGCAGCTTGTTGATAGTGCTGACCAATGTCTTTTTCAGGCAAAGGAACAGGGGCGCGACCGTATTGTCTATGGCCCTTCCAGTTGAGAGCCGCCTTGAGTGACTTGAATTAACCGCAGACTCCCATCATCTTGCAGGGCAGCTATCTCCTTCCGAAAAATCTCCCGAGGTACGATCATGAGCCATTTGTTCCAGCCATTGCGTTTGGGTACGCTAGACCTTTCAAACCGCATTATCATTGCTCCCATGTGCCAATATTCATCCGAAGGCGGCAACGCAGCGGATTGGCATATGATGCATCTGGGCAATCTCGCTTTGTCAGGCGCGGGCTTGTTGATCACCGAAGCAACCGCCGTGACCCCGGAAGGGCGCATATCCTACAAGGACCTTGGACTTTATAACGACAACAACGAAGCGGCTCTCGCCCGTGTATTGCTGGCGATAAGGGAACATTCGCCCATGCCAGTCGCGATACAACTGGCCCATGCGGGACGCAAGGCATCGGTTGATCTGCCCTGGAAGGGCGGCAAACAAATAGCACCCGATCATGCGGATGGCTGGAAAACCGAAGCACCATCAGCAATTCCTTATCTGGATGAATATGATGCACCCGTCGCATTGGACAAGGCTGGGCTTGCGCGCATTCGTGATGCCTTCGCAACTGCTGCCGAGCGTTCCGCCCGGCTGGGAATAGATGGCATTGAGGTGCACGGCGCCCATGGCTATCTACTGCACGAATTCCTTTCACCGCTTTCTAACAAGCGTGAGGATGAGTATGGCGGCAGCCTGGAAAATCGCATGCGCTTTCCGCTTGAAGTATTTGAAGCGGTTCGTTCGGCCTTCCCTGCCGATAGGCCCGTATGGATCCGTGTTTCAGCAACCGATTGGGTTGAAGGAGGATGGGATGCCGATATGACCGTAACTTTTGCCAAGGCGCTGGAGAAACTTGGTTGTGCGGCAATCCATGTGTCGAGCGGTGGTCTCTCACCCTTGCAGCAAATGATGCTGAGTCCCGGCTATCAGGTCAATCTTGCTCGAAAGATCAAGGCGGAAACCGGGATGACAACTATTGCTGTGGGTCTGATCAACGAGGCGGAACATGCCGAGGCGATTGTCGCCAATGGAGATGCGGATGCGATCGGACTTGCCCGCGCAATTCTCTATAACCCGCGCTGGCCATGGCACGCAGCAGCCAAACTCGGTGCCCAGACATTTGCACCACCGCAATATCTGCGCTGCCAGCCCCGTGCTTACCCGAAACTGTTCGCCCACACAGATTAAAGCCTTTCTTGTTCAAATAGAATCGTTCCGTGGGGATCGGCTTGGAAGGCTGTCCCCGGCTTTCGTATAGTGCTGGTGCTTGTCCTCATACATCAGCAGATCAGCCCTTTTGGCAACGGCTTCCAGCTTTTCTCCCATTGCGCTCGTCGCCCATCCAATTGAGACCTTCAACACAATGTTCGAATAATACTGGTTGTTAATCTCGATCAGGCTGCGTATTTCATCGACCATGCTAGCTACACCGAGCTCATCGATTGATGGCAGGAGCACCGCAAATTCGTCACCGCCTATGCGTGCCGCATAGGAAGGAGACTTTACTGCTTCGCCGAGCACCTCGCCCATGCGCCGCAACAGGCCATCGCCAACCCCATGGCCCCACTGATCATTAACGGCTTTCAGACCGTTGAGGTCCAGGATGATGATGGAAACCGGGAAAAATTCGCGTCGCTCAAGCCGGTTCAACTCGTCGACATAGAATGCACGATTGTGCAACTTCGTCAGCACGTCATGCTTGCCCAGATATTCCAGATAGGCTTCCGCTTTCTTGCGCGCGGTAATATCCGTCAGTGAAATCTGAACCAGCGACCAATCCTGTTCATGTCCCGGCAGGACTGAAAATTGCAGAAGAACATGGCGCTCCGTACCATCGAGCGCGTAGTTCACTGTCTCGCGAGTGTGAAACAGATTGCCGTTCCATAATTCTATGAGTTGCTCGCGAAAATGGGTGTTCATGACGTCGCGAAAAACGTCCGGCAGACGGCGCAGCAATGTCATTTTGTCCGGAGCCAGAAAAAGCTTCAGCGTTTCGCGATTAACATCAATGACGCGGATTTCACTGGCACACTGCCCGACAAACTCCGGATGAACGTCTGTAAATATCCGAAAATCCGTTATGCCCCGGTCGCGCACTTCATCCAGCAGCTTCTTTATGCGGCTGAAATCCTCGACCCATAATGAAACGGGAGAATGTTCGAACAGCCCTTCTGCATATTGCTTGCTGGCAACCTGCTGACGGCGCGCATCTTCCCGGTCCGTAACATCCTCGATGGAAAGCAGAACACGTTCCCAGGTCTGTTCGTAGCCAGGCAGTATCGCACCTCGCAACTGAATATCCAGCCGCCCTCCCGACAAAGTATAGTTGACCGTATTACTGGAAAACTCTGTCTCTCCATTCCACAGCGCTGCCAGTTCCTGAACATGGGACTGAAGCATGTCATCGCGAAAGATGGAGCCAAGATTGGCTGTCAGGCTTTCGAAACTTTCTGCCTGAAAAAGCGAAAGCGTCTTCCTGTTGACCTTGAGAACACGGATCCGACGCGAACATTCGCGAATACGCGCAACATCTTCCAGCAGGTAGGCTTTGACGTCCGTAATACCGGCCTTGCGCCACGTTTCGAAAAGAGTCCGGACATCGCTGAAATCTTCCAGCCACAATGAAATAGGCGCGAGATCGAATGTATCGCTCTCGGTACTTTGATCAATATGGTCGTTCATTGCAGTTTGGACTCTTGGGCTTTGAGGAGCGTTCTGCTTGGGTAGACCCGGCGCTTTGCACCGGGTCTACAGGGTCCGACGATGGTTATTGGCCGTCGATCTGTGCACCCATGATGGCGATTGCCTGCTGATAGACGCTCGCGGCATTCCATCCTTGAATAGCCGAATAATTAGGCTGTCCGGGCTGATATCCAGCACCCTTTTGCCATCCATGACCGCGCAGGAAGTTTGCCGTGGAAGCCAGTGCATCGGCCTTGGAACGCACCATGTCGATGCGGCCATTGCCGTCACCATCGGCTCCATACTTCAACACGTTGAGCGGCAGGAACTGGGTCTGGCCGATTTCGCCATGCATTGCGCCCTTTGCATCGGGAGAAAGGGTACCATTGTCGACGAGTTGCAGCGCTGCATTCAGATGCGGGCGGAAATAGTCAGGACGGCGGCAGTCATAGGCAAGTGTAGCGACTGCGGAAAGCGTATTCTGACTGCCAAGATAAGCGCCGAAGCCTGTTTCCATGCCCCATATGGCCAAAAGAGGACCTGCAGGCACGCCATAGCGCTGTTCAATTCGATCAAACAATGCCGCGTTCTGGGCTTTCTGCTTCTTGCCACGGGAGACAATTGTCTGCGCGCCACGGACCTGCATGAATTTGTCGAGCGAATATTTGAAGCTCTTCATATTCCGGTCGGCATTGATCGTCTTGCTGGCATAAGTAACATTGTCCAGCGCCCGGATGCCACGGCTGCCAATACCCTGCGCCTGTGCTTCCTGCTTGTACTGCTGAATCCATTCGGGGAAACCAGACGAATTGTTGCCACATTGAGCGGCCGCATGCGCTGTACCGGCCAAGCCGAGAAGAGCGGTCGCTACGCCCGCAAAAAATCTGCTTTTGGCAACAAATGCCATGGATATCTCCTTAAAAGTTGAATCGTCTCATGCCTATCTGCCACTTTTCACGTGTCCTGTCATCTGGGTGAATTGCACCATAGCCCCGGAAATGACGCTTGTTTCGGCGGTTTTCAGGCAGTTTTGGCTAAAAGCACACACTTTTGGTCCAAGCACAGACTGTTTCTTGGGCCGCACAAAGTACAATCCTTGGTTGTGCTTGCGGGTGTTTCATCTCTGAACCTTGGACTAATTGATAAGAGCCTGACTGCTTTTCAGTGTGATAATCTATTCTGATAACCGCGAACTCAGCATATTTTTGTATATACAATAATTATTGACCAAAGCGATTTTTATGAGTAGGCTGGAATGGGACGAAGAAAAGAACCGAAGCAACCAGCGAAAGCATGGTGTGGTCTTCGCCAAAGCTTACGACTTTGAGTTTAGCACGTGCCTGGAGCATGTAGATGACAGGGAGTTTTATGGTGAAAAGCGCATTGTCGCGCTGGGATTTATTGGCGGTACACTTTTTACCTGACCTACACGGAGCGTGGGGAGAAAATTAGGGTTATTTCGCTTCGAAAATCAACAAAAACGGAAATGGTGAAATATGCACAAAACTATGACTGAGGAAGAGCGCAAGGTTCACCGTGCCCGTATACAACGCGCTATAGATAGCATTACGCCTGAAGAAGATGCCGCTCTGACAAAGGCTGCTCTTGATGATCCTGATACCGTATTGATCACGTCTTTGACCAAACGCCGCCCCGGCCGTCCCATTGCCGCTGCGCCCAAGATGCCGGTTTCCATCCGCCTCAGCCCCGACGTGCTCGACTATTACCGCTCAACCGGTCCCGGCTGGCAAAGCCGTATTGATGAAACCTTGCGCAAAGCAGCCGGGTTGAAAAAGAACGCCTGAGCGCCAGTTGGAGCCAAACATCTTGACTCCGCTTCCTATTTCCTGTTTAAGCCGCGCATCAATCCGCGACGAGCAATAAACTCCGAGCAGCCAACCGGGACCCCGCAAGGGTTCAAACGATCCCGGAGGTCAACACCCGACAGCGCGTTGCGCCCTCGGGTGTCATTTTGCTTGTGGCTCTTTGCCATGGCGCGGTTGGTACTTATCTTTCGGGGAACGGTCTTCGAAGGGATAAAGGAAAGTTTGAATGTTCGAGAGCTTACAGGAACGCTTAGGTTCTATTTTGAACGGCCTTACAGGCCGTGGCGCGCTATCGGATGCCGATGTTTCGGCAGCCCTGCGCGAAGTGCGCCGTGCGCTGCTCGAAGCTGACGTTGCGCTCGATGTCGTCCGCTCTTTTACTGACAAGGTTCGTGCCAAGGCTGTCGGCGCAGATATTCTGAAAAGCATCAAGCCCGGCCAGATGGTCGTCAAGATCGTCCATGACGAACTGGTGGACATGCTGGGCGCCGAAGGCGTCACCATTGATCTGAACGCCCCGGCTCCGGTTGTCATCATGATGGTCGGCCTGCAAGGCTCGGGTAAGACCACTACCACCGGCAAGATCGGTAAGCGCCTTACAGAACGTTCCAAGAAGAAAGTTCTGCTTGCTTCGCTCGATACGCGTCGTCCTGCCGCCCAGGAACAGCTGCGTCAGCTTGGTGTTCAGACTGGCGTCGATACGTTGCCGATCATCGCTGGTCAGACACCCGTAGAGATCGCCGCGCGCGCCGTACAGGCTGCCAAGCTCGGCGGCCATGATGTCGTCATTCTCGATACTGCTGGCCGAACCCATATTGACGAGCCGCTTATGCTCGAAATGGCCGACATCAAAAAGAAGGCCAATCCGCACGAAATCCTGCTGGTGGCCGATGCGCTGACCGGTCAGGATGCTGTTAATCTTGCCCGCTCCTTCGATGAGCGCGTTGGTATTACCGGTCTTGTTCTTACCCGTATGGATGGCGATGGACGCGGCGGTGCTGCTCTCTCCATGCGTGCTGTCACCGGCAAGCCCATCAAGCTGATCGCCACCGGCGAAAAGATGGATGCGCTGGAGGAGTTTTATCCCCGCCGTATCGCTGATCGTATTCTCGGCATGGGCGACATTGTTTCGCTGGTCGAAAAAGCTGCTGAAAACATCGATGCGGAAAAAGCCGCGGCGATGGCCAAGAAGATGCAGTCCGGCAAATTCGATCTGAATGATCTGGCGGACCAGATTGGCCAGATGCAGAAGATGGGCGGCATGGGTGGCATCATGGGAATGATGCCCGGCATGGGTAAGATGAAGGATCAGATGGCCGCTGCCGGTCTTGACGACTCCATCTTCAAACGCCAGCTCGCAATCATTTCCTCCATGACCAAGGCCGAACGCAGCAATCCCGACATGCTCAAGCATTCGCGCAAGCAGCGTATTGCCAAAGGTTCCGGCACCAATGCCGCCGATATCAATAAGCTTCTGAAAATGCATCGCCAGATGGCGGACATGATGAAGTCGATGGGCAAGGGCAAAGGCGGCATGATGAAACAGATGATGGGCGGCCTCGGCGCCAAGATGGGCCTTGGCGGCCTCGGCGGCATGGGAGGAATGCCCGATCTGTCGAAAATGGATCCCAAGCAGCTTGAGGCTTTGCAGAAACAGGCTGAAGCAGCAGGTTTCGGTAAGGGCGGTGGCCTGCCGGGCGGACTTGGTGGACTTCCAGGTGGCCTTGGCGGTCCAGGCGGATTACCCCGGCTTCCAGGACTTGGTGGCGGCGGTCTGCCCGGCTTTCCAAAGAAGAAAGGCTGATCATGAGCTCATCATCCCTGCCAAAAGAATTGCTCGAACTGCGCGCATCCATCGACAATATCGATGCCGCGTTGATCCACATGCTCGCAGAGCGCTTTCGCTGCACCAAGGCGGTTGGCGTTCTCAAGGCGAAGAACGGTCTGGCTCCGGCTGACCCGAACCGCGAAAAACAACAGGTCGAACGACTGCGCACTCTGGCGCTGTCTGCCGACCTCGACCCCGATTTTGCCGAGAAGTTCCTGAACTTCATCGTCAAGGAAGTGATCAGGCATCACGAAACAACAGCTGCCAAAGAAAACGGCAGCTAAGCAATCCCAGGAATAGCGAATTTCGGTTTTCCATCAGGAATTGCGGCAACAGAAAAGAAAGCTAGGAGACTAACAATGCCATTGAAAATCCGTCTGGCCCGTGCAGGGTCGAAGAAGCGCCCTTACTACCACGTCGTCGTTGCTGACGTCCGTTCGCCACGCGACGGCCGTTTCATCGAAAACGTCGGCTCATGGAACCCGATGCTCCCCAAGGATGGCGATCGCGTCAAGCTTGATGCAGAGCGTATCAACTACTGGATCGGTCACGGCGCACAGCCAACAGACCGCGTTCTTCGCTTCCTTGATCAGGCTGGTATCGCCAAGCGCGACACCCGCAGCAATCCTGAAAAGGCACTGCCAGGCAAGAAGGCGCAGGAACGCGTTGCTATGGCCAAGCAGGCTGAAGAAGATGCGAAGGCAAAGGCTGCCGCTGAAGCAGAAGCCGCTGAAGCTGCCAAGGCCGCTGCCGCCGAAGCTGCTGCTGCTCCTGCAGAAGCACCTGCCGAAGAAGAAGCTGCCAGCTAATCGGCAGTTTCACTTATTGAATGCAAACGGGTGGCCTTGTGCCGCCCGTTTGCTTTCGGCGCATGAATTGTCTTCATTCAAATTGCGACGCGTCGGCTGGCGGCAAATGTAAGCCCTTTCCAATGACCCGGCGTCATGCCGAAGGTCTTCTTGAAGTGCCGTGTAAAATGGGCTTGGTCGGCAAATCCGGAACTCACTGCCACATCGGCAAGATCGGCACCTTTCGATAGCCACGCCTTGGCTTTGTCCAGACGACGCATCAGGAGATAACGATGCGGGCTTGTGCCAAGAAGACAGCGAAAATGTCTGGCCAGCGTATATCGATCAAGACCACAGATTGCTTCCAGTTCTCCAGATGAAACAACGCGGTCGCAATTGTCCTGGAGAAATTCACGGCATAGCAGAACCGCTTTTACCGCAATTCGGTTCGATGTGCGCGATTTTTGGCCGGAATGACGATGAAGTCCTTCAGCGAACCGCCCGATAAGATCGTCAAGCTGAAGGTCATCCAACCTTGTTTCAATCTGACAAAGAGCCTCGGCGAGACAGCGTTGGAATGCTACATCCGAAATCACAGGATCGGCGACGAATGGCAGGGAACGCAATGTATCTGCCGCTTCGATAAGGCGTTCCGGCGGGAGATACAGCATCCGGTAGCTCAGGCCACTATCAGTTCCGGCCGCACCATCATGCACTTCATCGGGATGGAGAATGATAATATTACCTGGCAGACTGAAGCGCGAAGCGCCGCGATATCGGAAGGTCTGAACGCCTGAAAGGGTTAGTCCAAGCGCATAGGTATCATGCCGGTGTGGTTCGAAACCCTGGCCAGAGAAACGGGCTTCAATCCTTTCAATACCTCGTGAGGGCGGCGCCTGAACGATTCCATCGCTCCCCGTGTTGCACAAACGTACAAGACCCTCAGTTCCCCCGACTGCTATGGCCGACGTTTCAGCATATCCACGAATGGAGTTTGATTTCATGTCTGATACCAAGATTGTTATCGTTCTGCGCGATGACCTTGCCACTTGGCAAAAGCTCAATGTCGCAGCCTTTCTGACAAGCGGCATTACGGCCCAGTATCCGGCCATCATTGGCGAACCATATAGGGATGGCGCGGGAAATGTCTATAATGCGATGGCAATCCAGCCCATGGTGGTGCTGGCTGCAGATCAAGAGACGCTGCGGAAAATTCACAGACGTTCACTTGAACGCAACATAACCACCTCAGCCTATGTCGAGGAGATGTTTGCAACCGGCAATGACGTTGCCAACCGCGAAATGTTCGGCCGTTTCGAACCAGACAATGCCAAGCTGGTGGGAATCGCATTGCGGGCTGAAAAAAGAGCTGTCGACAAAATCACCAAGGGAGCAATCATGCACCCTTAATGCCGGTCACTCCGAGACCAGACCTTCCCACGCCGCCATCGCAGCTTGGGCGGTCTTGGTCAATTGCTCCAATGTGGCTCCATCACGCGCCGTAATCGACATGCCGTGCTGCACGGTTGCATAGAATTCAGCCACTTGCTGAAGGTCGACGGAAGCTGCAATTTCACCCTCACGCACGCCGCGCTCCAGCCTTCCGCGCAATAATGTTACATTGTCGAGCCTGCGCTCGCGCAATAGAGAGCACGGCGTGCCCACGGCCTCGTCACCATGCAGCGCACCGAGCACCACCATGCATCCATGCGGCTGGTCGGGGTCCGTATGCGATATTGCGGTTTGCATGAGGAAGTCGGCAACGCCTTCCTTTGCGGTGGCTGCATTGGGCAAGGCGTTCTTTATGCGCTGCCCAATCTTGTTGGTATAAAGCTCCACGGCCTCCTTGAAGAGATCGGCTTTGCTGCCAAATGCCGCGTAAAGGCTGGGCGCATTGATTTCCATTGCCGCCGTCAGGTCAGCCATTGAGGCGCTCTCATAGCCCCGTTTCCAGAAAACCTGCATCGCGCGTTCAAGCGCAGCATCGCGGTCAAATGCGCGCGGACGGCCTTTCGCTGACATGATGGAATCCTTTCTATAATGATCGATACATAAATCACTTGACCTCTCGATGCAACCATGACAAGCATTATGTATCGATCATTACATAAAAGGAAATGCCATGTCCCGCCTCGACAATAAAGTAGCCTTCATCACTGGCGGAAGCCGCGGAATGGGCGCAGCCATTGCGCTTAAACTGGCACAGGATGGGGCAGATATTGCCATCACCTATACCAGCGCCGCAGCAAAAGCCGATGAAACTGTCAAGGCTATCGAGAAGCTAGGCCGCCGCGCTCTCGCCATCAAGGCGGATAACCTTGATGTTAAGGCCCTCGAAAACGCTGTTAACGAAGCCCACGCCAAGCTTGGCCGTCTCGATATCCTCGTCAATAATGCGGGCGTCTACACCATGGACACCGTAGACCAGCTGGAACTGGCTGAATTTGACCGGGTTATGTCCATTCACGTCCGCGCCAGCTTCGTCGCCTCAAAGGCGGCAGCAGTGCATATGGGCGCTGGCGGCCGCATCATTTCCATCGGCAGCAATCTTGCCGAGATCGTTCCCTCGGCCGGGCTGATCGCCTATTCCACCAGCAAGGCGGCACTCATTGGCTTGACTAAAGCGCTTGCGCGGGATCTTGGCCCACGGGAAATCACAGCCAATATCGTCCACCCCGGTTCTACCGATACGGATATGAATCCCGCCAATGGCGATCATGCCGAAGTCCAACGCGCCCGAATGGCGATCCCGAAATTTGGCGAAGCGAAGGATATTGCCGGACTGGTAGCCTTTCTCGCAGGTGAAGAGGGCCGCTTCATCACGGGGTCAAGCTTCGTCATTGATGGCGGCGCAAATATCTGATTTGCCGCCGCTCTAATATGCCGCTATCTCTCCGCGCTAAAGAGAGATAGCGGCGTCACCATCCTAGAACATACTGCTTTGCGCAGTAATCGGGTGAAACACCGGGCTTCCGGAAATACCCGCAGCTACGCGGTGTTCCAGATCCAGCAAATAGCGTTTGCGATGTTTGCCCCCGCCATATCCGGTCATGGCGCCGTCGGCTCCGATCACGCGGTGGCAGGGAATAATAATCGCCAAACGGTTTTGTCCATTGGCCGCCCCGACTGCCCGGCTCGCATTCGGCCTTCCGAGATCGCCAGCGATACGGCCATAGGTGCGGGTTTCTCCGTAGGGAATATCTTGCAGCGCCGTCCAGACCTGTTTTTGGAAAGGCATGGCTGGCAATACCAAAGGTGTTTCAAACTTTGTCAATTCCCCATCGAAATAGGCGTCCAATTCTGCTTGTGTCTGTTCAAGTACGGCATTGCTTCCCGAAGCAATCGAATAGCCGTAGCGTTGCTGCAACTCTTTCAACTCATAAGGCAGGATCGGCCGGTCGTGAAATTCCAGCAGAACCAGGGCTTCGCCGGTAGCCATGGCAATCATTGGACCGATCTTGGTATGGATGGATTTGCTAAGCAGCAGTTTGGACATAGGCGCGCTCCGACTCAGCTTAAGAATAGCTACGAATGTTCCAGAGCCAATCCGTTTCTTGCTCGATAGCTATTGGCGCGCGGCTATGGTCAAAATCGCCCCGGCATCAGCCAGAGCCTGGGCTATATCCGCGGGCGGTTCCCGATCCGTCACCAACTCGTCAAACCCATCGAAACCGCACACTTTGACCAATCCGCGCCGCCCGAATTTTGTGGCATCGGAAATTGCCAGTTTGCGGGCGCCCCGCGAAAGCACGGTACGCGCAAATTCTGCCTCCTCCAGATCATAGTCCATAATGCCGCCTGAGGCATCGATTGCGCCTATGGAAATGACGGCGTGATTGACACTGAATCGGCTGACAAATTCCATTGCGGATACTCCGAACGCCGCACCACTATCGCTGCGCAATTCTCCGCCCGCCATGAAAACCCTGTTTCCGTTAACCGTTGCCAGAGTGCGGGCAATATCGGACGAATTGGTAATCACCGTCAGATTGCGATGCTGCAGAAGTTGACGGGCGAGAAAGCTCGTCGTTGTTCCAGTATCCAGCATGACGGATTCGCCATTCTGGATGGTGCGCGCCACATAATGCGCGATCATACGCTTTGCATCGGCATTCTCCCGCATACGCAGCTCAAATGGCGCCTCTCCAAGGTGGAGCGGCAGGCCTATTGCTCCATGGACGCGGGTAATTGCGCCTTCATCATATAAGGGCTTTACGTCACGCCGGATTGTTTCAAGAGAAACACCCAGCTTCAAGGCAAGATCGGCAATCGAAATTGTCCCCTCATCTTGCAAAAGGCGTTTAATTTCACCGCGCCGTTTCGAACTCATGACCGAACCTTTGACGAAAACGTAAGAATACAGGCATAAATATCACAGAATTTCATATTACCAGTCACAAAAACCACAAAATCACACATAATTCTGTTGACAGACGTCGTGGGATGCAGGAACCTGCCTGGACAAATAAGAAGCGTGGTTAGACAGGCTCATCGTGAGGGGAAGCATCCTCAAATAATAAAAAGCAGTTAGTGGGATGCTACGCAGTACATCTTGAATAGCCGTTCTGTTCATGGAGAGCTCACAATCCCATGAAACAAGTTCGTTGCTCATGATGAGTCTGCCTGACTGCACTTTGCGCTCCGTCAGCGAGCAATGAGGAGCGGATGCATAGCATGAAATCTGTGACAAGCCTTGCCGATAACAGGCTAGCGGAATCGCGGATTGCCGCCTTGCCCTTGTGGAAAGGCGATATAAGCATTGCCCTGCTTAAGGGAGGCATCAGCAATGAAAGCTATGTGGTCGAGGACGATACGGGCAAGTATGTGGTTCGTTTCGGCACGGATTATCCTTTTCATCATGTATTTCGCACCCGCGAGGCAATGACGGCGCAGGCGGCACATCGCGCTGGCTTCGCGCCTGAGCTGTTCCACGCGCAAGATGGCATTATGGTCACCGCCTTCCTTGGTGCGAAAACATGGAATGCCGATGATGTGCGGGCAAACATCCCACGTATTGCCCGGCTCATCCGGCAGTTTCACACCAGCATGCCGGAATATATTCCAGGGCCCGGCTTCATGTTCTGGGCATTTCATGTAATTCGCGATTATGCCCGTACGCTCGAGGTCGGTAAAAGCCGGTTTGTTTCTGAACTTCCCTCCTATCTCGAAATAGCCGAGGAAATGGAAGCAGTACAAAAACCGCTGCCTATTATCTTCAGCCATAATGACCTGTTGCCCGCCAATATTCTCGATGATGGCGAGCGGCTGTGGCTGATTGATTTTGAATATGCAGGGTTCTCTACAGCGATGTTTGATCTTGCAGGCCTCGCATCAAATGCCGGACTTGACGGCGAAGAATCCAATGCCTTGCTCGAGGCCTATTTCAGTGGTCCGCCGGACCCTGAACTCCAGCGTTCTCACGCAGCGATGCAATGCGCTTCTCTGCTGCGCGAAGCCATGTGGAGCATGGTTTCAGAACTTCATCTCAGCGCACCGGGCGTTGATTACGCCGCCTATACGGCTGAAAACCTGCTTCGGCTCGACCAGGCAATGGAGAGGTATCGGACAAGTTATGGATAAATTCCAAACTGCAATCCTAGTTGTGCGTGGTTCGACGCGGCTCACCATGATGGTTTGCTTGCAGGGCGTGAAGTGCACAACGCTGGCGGCTCTCGTTGCAACACTTTGACCTTCCTCATGGTGAGCCCTCCTGAGCTTGTCGAAGGGCGAACCACGCAATCTCGATATGCAATAAACAGCAGAGTACTCACATCATGATCCTTCCTTCCCACGCTCAAATTGTCATCATTGGCGGCGGCATCATTGGCTGCTCCACAGCCTACCATCTTGCCAAGGATCACAAGGCTGATGTTATTCTGCTCGAAATGGGTCAACTGACATCCGGGTCCACATGGCATGCCGCTGGCCTGGTCGGTCAACTGCGCTCCTCGGCATCCATAACGCGCGTTCTCAAATACTCCGTTGATCTGTACAAGCGGCTTGCTGCGGAAACGGGACTTGAGACCGGGTGGAAAATGACCGGGTGCCTTCGGCTTGCCACCAATCAGGACCGCTGGACCGAATACAAGCGGCTTAAAACCACGGCTGGCAGCTTCGGTATGGATATGGAGCTTTTATCGCCGAAAGACGTCAAGGCAATGTGGCCACTTTTGAATATCGATGATCTCGTCGGTGCGAGTTGGTTGCCAACGGATGGGCAGGCCAGTCCTTCGGATATCACGCAGTCGCTGGCCAAGGGCGCGCGGATGAATGGCGCCAGGATTATCGAGAACATAAGGGTTACCGGCTTCGAAATGGACGGCGACAGGATCATGAAGGTCAAGACAGACCAGGGTGATATTGTTTGCGAAAAAGTCATTAATTGCGCCGGGCAATGGGCTCGGCAGGTCGGGGATATGGCAGGTATCAACGTGCCTTTGCAGCCGATAAAACACCAATATATTATCACTGAAAAGATCGAAGGGCTTGCGGCCGACGCGCCGACATTGCGTGATCCGGATCGGCGCACTTACTTCAAGGAGGAGGTCGGCGGACTGGTTATGGGCGGCTATGAGCCAAATCCGCAAAGCTGGATGACAGGCGACGTGCCCAATGACTGGCAATTCCGCTTGTTCGACGATGATTTCGATCATTTTGAGCAACATATGCTTCAAGCCATTGAACGCATTCCGGCGCTGGAAACGGCAGGCGTCAAGCAAATGATCAACGGACCGGAAAGCTTCACCCCGGATGGCAATTTCATCCTTGGTGTCGCACCGGAATGCTCGAATATGTTTGTTGGCGCTGGCTTCAATGCTTTCGGCATTGCCTCCGGCGGTGGTGCAGGCTGGGTTCTGGCGCAATGGGCGATCGATGGGGAAGCACCGCTCGATCTGTGGGCCGTCGATATTCGCCGCTTCTCCAATCTTCATCGCAATCGGGTCTGGGTACGGGACAGGACGCTGGAAGCCTATGGCAAGCATTACACAATCGGCTTCCCGCATGAGGAATATGTCTCTGGCCGTCCCACTATTGTTTCGCCGCTTTATGAACGTTTAAAAAAGTATCGCGCCGTCTTTGGTTCAAAACTTGGCTGGGAGCGCCCCAACTGGTTTGCGCCGGAAGGCGCGCCTTCCGAAGACGTCTATTCTATGGGTCGCCAGAACTGGTTTGACGCCGTGGGGGAAGAACACCGGCTGGTCCGGGAAAAAGTGGGCATTTTCGACCAATCATCCTTTGCCAAGTTTGAACTTTCAGGCAAGGACGCCGCCAAGGCTCTGGATTACATTTGCGCCAATGATGTTTCCAGGCCCGCAGGCCGTCTCACCTATACCCAGCTCCTCAATACCAGAGGCGGCATTGAGTGCGATCTGACTGTCGCGCGGCTTGCCGAAGACAAGTTCTACATCGTCACCGGAACGGGTTTCCGCACTCACGATTTTGCCTGGATCAGGGATCACATCGGCCAAGATCTCGACGCAGAACTTACCGACATAACTGAAGATTACGGGACACTTTCGCTTATGGGCCCAATGGCCCGGAAGGTGTTGGCAAAGGTTACCAGTGCCGATGTCGGCAACAGTGCTTTTCCGTTCGGTCATGTTCGCGAAATTGAAATAGCCGGAACGATTATTCGCGCATTGCGCATCACCTATGTCGGCGAGCTCGGCTGGGAATTACATGTACCGCTTGCTGCAACCGGAGCGGTATTCGACGCACTCATGTCAGCGGGCGAAGAGTTCGGTATCCGGCCTGTCGGATACCGCGCCATTGAATCGCTCCGCCTCGAAAAAGGGTACCGAGCCTGGGGCTCGGATATTACGCCCAATGATTCCCCTTTCGAGGCCGGACTTGGCTGGGCGGTCAAGCTTCGCAAGAATACCGATTTTATCGGCCGCGCTCCCAGCGAAGCCATCAATGCCAAACCGCTGAAGAAATGCCTTGCGGCTTTTACTGTCGCAGACAGCAATGTTGTCCTTCTTGGCCGTGAAACAATATTGCGCAACGGAGTCTTTGCCGGATACCTCACCAGCGGCGGCTTCGGATATACGATCGGAAAACCGGTCGGATATGGGTATGTGCGAAATGATGAAGGCGTTACCGGCGACTTCCTTCGGGAGGGCAAATATGAACTCATCATTGCCAATGAACGTTTCGCGGCAGAGTTGCACATCGAACCGCTTTACGACCCGCAGAACGTGAAAGTGAAAGCCTGAACGGAAATTTCACCTCGTTCTTTCCGAGCCCGCAATAAAATTCGGATCAGTTCAACGCTCTTCCGGCGTTTTTCGAGGAGAATTTCCTCAAATGGCAGACCATGGCTGGAGTTTCACCGATTTTTCCCGAAGAATCGTCGATTCTTACCCAATTTTTGCTATTTGTTGGTGTGTTTTGGTTGTGCTCGGTAGCAATGTTCATGCGGGGTTGACTTTCCCTTGCCGCGGAGCCAAATGACGCCATGCAGGGTCCGCATTCCGCGCCTGCTTGTTTTAACCAGGAATCTACTTCCATGCCCAACGACGACAGTAGTCGATTGTTTGCGCCGTCAGCGGTGATCCTGGCCTGATTTGAAATCAGCTCGCCTTGATCCCCCTTGACGGCGGATCGACGGAAAGGCGAGTAAAATGAACAACATCCTCGTACATCAGGATGCGGTAAACGCAGACCTGAACATCACGCAGCGCCTCGCATCCATGCATGCAGCCGATGCGATCGAGCTTCTCAATGAACTAGAACTTACTGATATCATTGATATTTTCAATGATATGCCGCTTGAACAGGCCGTGCTTATTCTTGATCAACCCGAGCTGCATTCAGCGCCGGCAATCATCAAGAGTCTGCCTGCCGCCAAAGCCCGGGACATTCTTGATGAGATGTCAATTGACCGGGTTACCGACATTTTTCAGGAACTCGAACCAGAAGACCGGGCGCGTCTTGCTGCTGGTCTCGGGCCTGAAACCACCGCTGCGCTTCGCAAGCTCCTGCGCTACCCACCCCATACGGCGGGCAGCCTGATGACGACGGAGTTTGTCAGCGTGCCATCCAGCTGGACCGTTGCGCAAACCCTGCAGCATATCCGCGAGGTAGAGCGTTCCCGCGAAACAATATATGCGATCTATGTTATTGATCCTGCAACGAAAGTTTTGCTTCGCACTGTAGCATTGCGTCGGCTGATTAGCAGTGAGCCCGAGGCTTCCATATTGAGCGTTGGGCGCGATGTTGCTCCTGTCGTGGTTACGCCGCTGACCGATCAGGAAGATGTTGCACGTCTATTCCGCAAGCACGATCTTTTGGCCGTGCCAGTTGTGACCGACAACAATCAAGTCATTGGAATCGTTACTGTTGATGACGTCATTGATACCATGACGCAGGAGATGACTGAGGATACTCTAAAGTTTGGCGGCATGGAGGCTTTGAACAAGCCTTACATGCAAATCGGCTTCTTTCAGATGATCCATAAGCGTGCCGGTTGGCTCGGGATTTTGCTCCTGGGCGAAATGTTAACCGCCAGCGCCATGCAGCATTTCGAGGGTGAACTGGAAAAGGCTGTTGTTTTAACACTGTTTATTCCTCTGATCATGAGTTCCGGCGGTAATTCCGGTTCTCAGGCTACGTCCCTGCTTATCCGTGCCTTGGCCTTGCAGGACCTGCGGCTGAAGGATTGGTGGAGGGTCGCCCTGCGCGAAATACCAACCGGACTGGTGCTCGGATCATTCTTGGGCTTGATCGGCGTTGCACGTATTGCCGCTTGGCAAATGCTTGGTCTTTATGATTACGGCCAGCATTGGCAATTGGTTGCCGCCACTGTCGGCGCTGCGCTGGTCGGTATCGTGACCTTCGGCTCGCTCGTCGGTTCGATGCTGCCTTTTGCTATGCAAAGGCTTGGTTTTGACCCGGCAAGTGCTTCTGCACCTTTTGTCGCAACGCTCGTCGATGTCACGGGTTTGGTGATTTATTTCAGCATTGCGCTGGTTATCCTGTCAGGAACCTTGCTCTAAAAAGACAGGCGGAATGCGATCTGGGCGGCATATTCCTGTGCCGCCCCCTTTCGCAATTGCGAAAAAACATGTATGGAGCGCGCAAATGTAAAGCGTCGCATGCAATTTTGCGTCCACAATCCTCCAAAGAGAACCTCATGAAACTGCGCAACATCGCGATCATCGCACACGTTGACCATGGCAAAACCACGCTTGTTGACGAACTATTGAAACAGTCCGGCAACTTCCGCGATAATCAGCGCGTTGCCGAAAGAATGATGGACTCCAACGACATCGAAAAGGAACGCGGGATCACCATTCTCGCCAAGGCCACTTCCGTAGTCTGGAAAGATTCCCGCATCAACATCGTTGATACACCTGGCCACGCCGATTTCGGTGGTGAAGTCGAACGTATTCTTTCGATGGTCGATGGCGCCATCGTTCTCGTCGATGCGGCTGAAGGTCCGATGCCACAAACAAAGTTTGTTGTTGGTAAGGCTTTGAAAGTTGGGCTTCGTCCAATCGTAGCGATCAACAAGATCGACCGTCCTGATGCACGTCACGAAGAAGTCGTAAACGAAGTTTTCGATCTTTTTGCTGCACTGGACGCTACTGACGAACAGCTTGATTTCCCGATCCTTTATGGTTCAGGCCGCAATGGCTGGATGGCAAAAAATCCAGAAGGCCCGCAGGATCAGGGTCTATCCGCCTTGTTTGACATGGTTCTTGATCATGTGCCCGCGCCAACCGTTGGCGAAGGCCCTTTCAAGATGATCGGAACAATCCTTGAAGCCGATCCGTTCCTGGGTCGCATTATCACAGGCCGCATCCATTCCGGTACAGTCAAGTCCAACCAGCCCGTCAAGGTTTTGCACGGCGATGGCACACAGATCGAAACCGGCCGTATCTCAAAGATTTTGACCTTCCGTGGTCTTGAGCGCCAATCGATTGACGAAGCCCATGCGGGCGACATCGTTGCAATCGCCGGTCTGCAAAAAGGAACTGTTGCTGATACTTTCTGCGCTCTTGAAGTGACCGAACCGCTTCATGCGCAGCCTATCGATCCGCCAACGGTTACCATGTCCTTCATCGTCAACGACAGCCCGCTCGCCGGCACTGAAGGCGACAAGGTTACCAGCCGCGTCATTCGTGATCGCCTGATGAAGGAAGCTGAAGGCAATGTTGCGCTCAAGGTCGAGGAATCGGGCGAAAAGGACTCATTCTTCGTATCCGGTCGCGGTGAATTGCAGCTCGCCGTTCTCATCGAAAACATGCGCCGTGAAGGCTTTGAGCTTGGTGTTTCCCGCCCGCGCGTTGTGATGCAAAAGGACGATGCAGGCAATCTGCTCGAGCCTATCGAAGAAGTTCTGATCGACGTTGATGAAGAATATTCCGGTACGGTTGTTCAGAAGATGTCAGAGCGCAAAGCCGAAATGGTTGAGCTGCGTCCCTCTGGCGGCAATCGTGTCCGGATGGTTTTCTACGCACCGACACGCGGCCTCATTGGCTATCAGTCAGAGCTTTTGACAGATACACGCGGCACCGCGATCATGAACCGGCTGTTCCGCGCCTATGAGCCTTTCCGGGGCGAAATCGCAGGTCGCAACAATGGCGTTCTGATCTCCAACGATCAGGGTGAATCCGTGGCATTCGCCATGTGGAACCTCGAAGACCGTGGTCAGATGATTATCGAAGCAGGCGTTAAGGTCTATGCCGGTATGATCATTGGCATCCATTCGCGCGACAATGATCTTGAAGTGAATATCCTCAAGGGCAAGAAGCTGACCAATATCCGCGCTGCCGGCAAGGACGAAGCCGTCAAGCTCACCCCGCCAATCCGCATGACGCTCGAACGCGCTCTGTCTTGGATTCAGGATGACGAACTTATGGAAGTTACGCCGAAGTCCATTCGTTTGCGCAAGCTTTACCTTGATCCGAATGAACGCAAGCGTTTCGAAAAGAGCAATAAGGCTGCCGGCGCAGCTTAATCGCCATAACTTATAGACTTTGGAAAAGCGGCGTTTATCGCCGCTTTTCTTTTTGATGCTCCCAAAAATCGTTCGTAATGCCGTTGCGAAATCGCGTGTCGCAGGTTTATGCTCTTTGCCATGAGCACGCACGTAACCGAGATAAGAAAAGCCGGTTTGGCTGATGCGGTGGCAATTTCTGCCATTCATCTGGCTGCTTGGCGCGGTGCCTACACCGGCATCATTCCTCATCGCGCTCTTAACACCATGCTGGAGCGCAGAGGAGCAGATTGGTGGGCACGAGCCATCAAGCGCTCTACACAAATTCTGGTGGCCGATATTGGGGGCGTCGTCGCGGGTTACGCAACGCTCGGGCCTAACCGCGCCCGCCAATTGCCGGAGAAGGGCGAGGTTTACGAACTCTACATCCGTCCGGAATATCAAGGCTGCGGTCTCGGCTCACGATTGCTCGGCGCAGCAAGGCGCAGCTTGGGCGACCAAGGTCTTAAGGGTATGGTCATCTGGGTGCTTGAGGACAATGATCTTGCCGTTTCGTTCTATCACGGCGCGGGGGGCCGTGACGTAGCTGAGGGTGTCGAATGTTTCGACGGCAAGATGCTCAAGAAGCGCGCTTTCGTCTGGAGTTGAAATCATCTCTCTGCATCAATCATACTACGATATATCCTGATTTTGCGCCCAATCGTCGCAAGAATAGGTTGGATGACGACCTAAAAGGCGGCGCCTTGTTGCGCAAAGGGCCAAAAATCAGTACAGCACTCCCAAACCAACAAGGACTCCTAGAATATGCGCATCGATGCCATTCCTGTCGGCAACAATCCTCCTGAAGACGTTAACGTGATCATCGAAGTCCCCGTCGGCGGTCAACCTATCAAATATGAACTGGATAAGGATTCCGGCGCGCTCTTCGTCGATCGCTTTCTGCACACGCCCATGACCTATCCAGGCAATTATGGTTTCGTACCCCATACATTATCGGATGATGGGGATCCCATCGACGTTCTTATCTGTAATACCCGCGCATTGATGCCTACAAGCGTGATCAATGTCCGTCCGATTGGCGTTCTTGTCATGGAAGACAATAAGGGCCAGGACGAAAAGATCATTGCTGTTCCTTCGCCGCATCTGACGCTGCGTTACGAGAAGGTCCACAATTACACAGACCTGCCGGAAATCACGCTGAAGCAGATCCAACATTTCTTTGAACATTATAAGGATCTAGAGCCCGGCAAATGGGTGAAGATCGGCGATTGGGGCGATGAAGATGCCGCACGCCAGTTGATCAGAGAAGCGATTGAGCGCCATAACGCTAAAGTTGGCACTGCGTAATCTATTTAGAGTTTTATTGAACCGGACAGCTTGGCAATCAGGCTGTCCGGATCGCCTTCAAATCTGATTTGTTTAAGCCGCGACGTTGCCCCTGCAACAATCGTGATATTCCGCGGTGTCACATCCAGCCATTTTGCCAATAGCTTTATAAGTGCTGCATTGGCCTTTCCATCTTCGGGAACTGCCCGCACCCGCGCCTTGAGATGCGCACGGCCATCATCCGTTGTTTCCACACCCTCCACTGCGTCTTTTGCAGATTTTGGAGTCAACCGCACAAAAACCGTGAGACCGTCAACTTCCTTGCGAAAGTACTGGCTCGTCACTGTTTAAAGCAGGATTGGCGCAATAGTGGTCCATAGCAGCTGACGGATGAAGAAGATCAGCAACAGCAGGACTATGGGAGAAATATCGATCCCACCGAGATCGGGGAGAAACCGCCGTATCGGGCGCAAGGCGGGTTCGGTCACGCGATAGAGAAAATCGCCAATGGAAGCGACGAACCTGTTGCTCGAATTGATGACATTGAAAGCGTAAAGCCATGAAAAAATCGCGCTGGCAATAAGAATCCAGGTATAGATATCGAGGGCAAGATCTATGGTTCGGATGATAGCGAGCATCTGTTTCTCCTGAAAGTCACAGGTTATGTAGCGATTGACTGGCCTACGAGCAAGAGGCCAATGGCCAGGCGTATTTTCCCAGTTGCTCGTTCAAAGGTCGCTCATAGTATTTCCATGTCGTGTACTGTCTTAGAAAGACTAGAGCCGGTCCATTTACCAAGGTAACCCACTAGATATTGTTGAACCAAAAAAACAGGAATAAATATAGAGCGTGTGATTCGGGCCAATCCGGCCCTTTTTCATCTAGGGGGTTTACCATGCTAAATAGACTATCAGCGGAATTCTTCGGTACATTCTGGCTAGTTCTTGGTGGTTGTGGCAGTGCTGTTCTGGCAGCCGGGCTACCTGACGTTGGTATCGGCTATCTAGGCGTTGCATTGGCCTTTGGTCTTACCGTTCTCACCATGGCCTATGCGGTCGGCGGTATCTCAGGGGGGCATTTCAATCCGGCAGTATCGCTTGGACTGGCTATAGCCGGTCGCTTCGACGTTAAACAGCTGATCCCATACTGGATAGCACAGGTAATTGGAGCAATCGCTGCGGCAGCCGTGCTCTATCTTGTTGCATCAGGGAAGGCCGGATTTGCCGCTGGGGGCTTTGCATCAAATGGATATGATACGCTCTCACCGGGCGGCTATGGACTAACAGCAGTGCTTGTGGCCGAAGTCGTGCTGACGGCATTCTTTCTGATCATTATCCTGGGGGCAACTTCTGCTTCCGTTCCAGCAGGCTTCGCGCCAATTCCTATTGGCCTAGGTCTGACATTGATCCATCTGGTTTCCATCCCTGTCAGCAACACTTCAGTCAATCCGGCCCGCTCCACGGGCGTGGCCCTGTTTGCCGAAACTGCGGCCCTCGGCCAGCTTTGGCTCTTCTGGGTAGCCCCACTCATTGGCGCTGCCATTGGTGCAGTTATTTGGAAATCTTTGCTCGGCAAAGACTAACAACCTGCCGGAGCGAGCCGCGTAAAACCTGCTCGCTCCCACTTACTTTCACTCTGCAATATAAAGTGCCGCTTTTTTCTCCACTTCCGCAGTAAATTGTTCTAGAAGAAATTTCCATCTCCCGGAGTTTTCCTCACCGAAATGACCATTCCTGCAACGGATGCGGTTCACGATCGTTACGCCGCCTTTCGCCACTCCTCCTTCACACTTTACTGGCTTTCACGATTTTTTGGCTCATTTGCCATTCAGATCATCAGTGTGTCTGTTGGCTGGCAGATATATGATCTGACACGCGATCCCTTTCATCTTGGCATGGTGGGGCTCGTGCAGTTCGCACCAGCGCTCTTGCTGGTTCTGGTTACCGGCGCTGCATCGGACCGTTTCGGGCGCCGCCTCATCATGGGATTGTCGATCGGCGTCGAGTTGATCTGCGCTGCGCTGTTGCTTTTGCTTACCGTGACACACAGCTTCAGCCCTGTGCATGTTTTCCTCGTGCTGGCTGGTTTCGGCGTCGGGCGGGCATTTCTCGGCCCTGCCTCTTCGTCACTTGTCGTCAATCTCGTGCCTGCAGAGATATTCTCGAACGCCGTTTCATGGAACTCCTCGGCTTGGCAAATCGCTACGCTGGTTGGTCCCGTCGCCGGAGGGTTGCTCTACGGTATATCGCCTGTGGCAGCATATGGCGTCGCCTGCATCATGTTGCTCATTTCCGTCCTCGCCATATTCTCCATTCCTAAACCCACGCAACATACATTGAATGAGAAAAAATCTCTTCAAACCCTGCTGGCAGGCTTCCACTACATCTGGAAAGAGAAAGTCGTCCTTGGTGCCATTTCACTGGATCTTTTTGCAGTTTTGCTCGGTGGTGCTGTAGCGCTATTGCCCGTCTATGCGCGCGATATTCTGGAGCTCGGACCATGGGGGCTGGGCATGCTGCGTGCGGCACCCGGTATCGGCGCAATCCTGACCGCTGTCTGGTTGACAGGCCATCCCATCCGCGATCATGCCGGACTTATCATGTTTGTCTTCGTAGCTCTGTTTGGCTTGCTCACAATCATGTTTGGCGTGTCAAACCTTGCCTGGCTTTCCATAGTGGTTCTCGCATTGATGGGCGCGGCAGATATGGTCAGCGTTTACATTCGCGAAACGCTGCTTCAACTCTGGACACCGGATAATGTGCGTGGCCGCGTTAATGCCGTGAATATGGTGTTTGTCGGCGCTTCAAATGAATTGGGAGAATTCCGCGCAGGGATCATGGCCTCTATGATTGGAACAATTCCAGCCGTGGTGTTTGGTGGAATTGGAACTGTTGCCGTTGCCGGATTGTGGGCTTGGTGGTTTCCGCAGCTTCGCAAGGCTCGTAACTTGCAAGGCAGGACCTGAAGCTTTTAGGCAGCAACCGGAGCGCCGAAAACAATACCTAAAAAGCGTTGTAGCCAAGCTTTTAGAACAGCGTCATGGATCATCCGGCCTTCCAGATGATCCCGGCCCTGCTGGGCCCCGCAAAGCGAAAACCGTTCCGACCCGCGAACCACCCAGCGCTGCATCATGGCGCGCGTCAACTCCGCATGGAACTGCACGCCCCAGGCATTCTTGCCGTAGCGGAAAGCCTGATTGGCATAGGTGTTTCCCGTAGCCAGCAAAGTGGCTGATTTTGGCAGTTCAAAGCCTTCACGATGAAAGTGATAGACCATGGATGGCCAGTCCATAAGGGTCCTGCCAGCCTCTGTCGGTTCCAAAGGGTACCAGCCTATTTCGACCAGCCCGTCGGGATGAGGGGAAACTTTTCCACCGAGGTGATTGGACAGCATTTGGGCCCCAAGGCAGATACCAAGAAATGGCTTTTCCTCAGCCAACGGTACCGACAGCCAATCTGTTTCCCGCCTTATATATTCTTCTGGATCGTTGGCGCTCATTGGCCCGCCAAAAATAACAGCGCCGGCGTGATTTTCCAAAGTATCCGGCAATGGATCGCCAAGCGGCGGGCGCCGGATATCCAACACAAACCCGGCTTCCAGCAGCAGCTGTCCGACGCGTCCAGTGCTAGATCTTTCCTGATGCAGAACTGCGAGGATTTTTGGGCGCTGTGTATGACCCGCCGCTTCCATCCATTCTGTCTGGAACATCCGCTTTTGTCCTATTCTTCGGGCACATCCCGTTCGGCTCGAACTGCAGCACGTTGCTTCATGGTAACCCGGTCTCGGGTGGATACGCCGATCAGTTCGGCAACCCGCCAGACAACATTGTCCTCAAGTTCATGGGCAACCCCATCTGCAAAAACAACTTCCCACATCAACTCAATGAATTTGATCCGGGCATCCTCGTCAAGATTGCGCTTTATGATGCTGGTAAAGCTGTAAAGATCAACTGCCTCTTGATCGGCCTGCTCACCCTCATTCAAAAGGCGCTTCAGTGCCTCGCCCTTCAGCCCATAAGCATTGGATATGAGTTGTGAGACGCGCTTGCGTTCTTCTTTGCTGCTTGAACCGTCTGCATCCATGACATGAAAAAGGAGGGCAGCGGCCGCAAGACGGGGATCAGATTTTGAAAAATGCTCGGCGCCACTTTCACCGGACGGTAAGGTTTTAAAAAAAGTAACAAGGCGATCAAGCATTTATGGGAGTCTTTCCGCTTTGGTATCACTTTTCAATTGATAGCCCGAGTCGTCCTATCCCGCTACTGTGCATCTTGCCGCAAACAAGACCCGATGGCTTTTACCACCATCAGAACAACTTGAATTTCTTGTTCGATTGCGATGATTTATACTCCGGTTTCACACCTGGATCATCCGGTACCGGTCCAACAAATGGCTCGCTAGTAGATTCCTCTGGCTTCTCCGGCAGCCGTGGCAGAACCGATGCAATTCTCTGGGGCGAATCCGAATTCGCCGAAGATTTGTCTAACGAAGCCTTTGCAGTTTGTTGTGTGGGCGGCTCAAACGGCACAATTTCCGCATCCACCACGTCCTGATCCTCAGGGAGCTCCACCGGCCGCGATTTTGTGTCCTGTTTGCGTGGGGGTAAAATCGGTTTTGCCTCTATTGTAGGCTGCTCCGGTCTTGACGGCTCCGTCGCCAACGCTTTGTCAAAATCATCGCCCGCATCGATCACAGGACCAATTTGTTCTACCGGGACTTTCCACACAAATGCGTCCAGCTTTCCCGTTACCGGGGAGGCTGGCGCCCAGCGATCGGAGACGTAGCCATCGGCGGTCCATGCGGGATCGCGTGGCGCTTTTACCGCGCGGGACAGCCATTGACGGACACGGCCTTGGTCGCCGGTCTGCGCTTCCTCAATATCCGCAAGCAGCAAATAAGCACTTTCACGAGGTGTACTGCGCAGAACTGCTTCGGCGGCTTCACGCGCTTCCTTGAGTTCGCCAGCGGCAAGAGCAGCGTGAGCAATTGCCAAATTGGATTCTGCATGATGCGGATAGAGCCCGGCTAAGTGGCGCGCGCGCTTTAAGCGATCAATAGGTGAATCCCCAACCCTGGCATGAACATAGATATCTGCAACGCCGGGATGCGGCTCCCGCTTCCAGGTATACTCAAGAATTTTCGAACCCTTGCGCAAATCGCCTTGAGCAAACAGCGCCTTGGCCGCAACGATTGCCGCCGGAACAAGATCCGGAGCCAGCTTGTTTGCTTCTATGGCCAGTGGCTTCGCATTCGTCGGATCACTCTCATATGTCTCGATTGCCTTTGCGGCAAGGATGACGGCGCGCTCGCGCTTGGCCTTTTCCTTGTCGATCTGCTTGGTCGCTTTCTGCTTGTCGAGCAGCAACAGAGCACCATCCCAATCGCCATGGGTGGTCTTTTGACCAAGTGCTGCGGTAGCCGCCCACTCGACATTGGGAGCCAGCAAGGCAGCCTCTTCGGCATAATGGCGGGACGCATCACGTGCACCCAATCTTTGTGCTTCCAGATAAAGCCCTCGCAAACCGAGCAACTTCGTCTCAGGATCATCCAACATGGCTTCAAACTTGGCTCGCGCATCATCAGTGCGGCCTTCAAGCATTGCAGCTTGCGCATCCAGCAGTTTGATCAATGGCTCCTGATCGACATTGAGAAGCTTTTCAGCCTGCTTGATCATCAAACGTGCTGTTTGCCCATCGCCTGCACCAGCGGCAATGAGGCCTGTGGAAAGTGATTGATAACCACGGTCGCGTTTGCGCGCACGGAAATGCCGCCGCAAGGCGTAGGGCGAGGTGACGATGCTTTTCACCAGCCACCAGCTCAGCATGACGCCGGCAACAATGGCAACAATGCTCGTTGCTGCCACCATAAGACTGACTTTATATTGCATGCCAGCGAAGGTCAGAACCAGATCGCCGGGTCGATCTGCCAGCCAGGCAAAGCCGACACCCAGCAACAACACGACAATGAAGAAGAACAGAATGCGCATCATGATCTTCTTACTCCTGACCGGTCGAGGTCTTGATGCCGCTCAGGGCATCGGACAGGGCTTTTGACACCACTGCGCTTGCATTCTGCCGTGCCTTCATAGCACTGCCAAAATCTGCAGACGCCGTTTTAGCTGCATCTGGGAGTTTTTCCCACTCAGCAATCGCAGCGCTCAGATCACCGGCATTTAAATGAGCTTCGATACGCGCCGATATCGCGTCGGCGCCCTCGCCTTCAACCATACCGACTGGTCGCGCCTCGACCAAACCAGATGCACTCGCCCAGAGACGATCCAGAATTCCGGCATTGGGGTCGACAGTGCGGGTGCTTGATATGATCCTGGCGGCGACATCGCCAAATTCGCTTGCCAGCGCATTGACGGTGGGTATGCCTTTAGTTTCTGCTGGCCGTAACGATTCAACCTCTCCTGCCGCCGGAGCAACAGCCAGATAGGTATCAAGCTCGGCTTTGTAAGGCTCGCCTCGATCAACGGCAGCCTTTAATCCCGTTGCGGCCATTGCGAGCGCCATATTGGCTTGTCCGGACGTGTCATTGACCTTCGCTTCGAGCGCGTCAAGCCTTGTTGTTGCGCCCGCAGCCGCACCATCAGCCTGAACAGCCTGCTGCTTGTTGTCACTGATTTCCTTTTCCAAAGTCGCGATGCGTGCATCGATAGCGCTGGTGTCGACAGCAGCACCCGTAGGCGAAGCACCGTTTTGGATCTCAGTAAGGCTCTGTTTTACCGAACTCAACTCTGCCGCTAGCCCAGCAACCTGATCAGCTGCCTGCTTGGCGCTCGCCAAAGCCTCATTCAGCGCCGTTTGACTGGCTTCATCAAGCGGTTTTGCCGGCGCATCCCGCAACTGCGCGATCTGCTGTTCTAAAGCGGAAACGTCTGTCTTGGGTGAGGGAAATATACCAGCCCATTGCAGCGCAGCAGCACCGGCAAGAACAACAACACCGCCAATGAGACCTGAAACGAGTCGCCCCAATGAGTCGGTCGACTTTTGGGGAGGGGCGGCGCTGACAGAACTCATCCTTGGCGGATTTTTGTCCGGCGCCGGGTCAGCGCGACCGAAATTTGGCACTGAGGATGGCGGCTCTGCACTTACCTTTCGTTCGACCGTTTCAACTGCCGCTGCTGCAGTTGCTTTAGCTGCTGGATCAAAGCCTACGGGTTCCGGCTCCGGCACATTTTTTGGGAGTACGGCGGACTTTTGTATCGAAGAGGGCTCCAGTTCGATCGTCATCGATTTGCGGGTCGTTTTGGAATGACGCGGAACAGTAGATTTGGCCATGGAAACTCTCTTCAGGAACAGATGCTTCGATTGAACTCTAAAGCTAGCAAGGAAGTTCCTCATATGAAACCACCCGTCGTACAAGCTTGGCTGCTAACAGGCGGGATCAAGCATGCAGCAATTCAAATAATCCTGCTTCATCTTGCACTCTGGCAACGTGGACATGGCGGAAACCCTGGTCTAAAACGATGTGCGCTATATTGTCAGACAGACATAAAAACTGTGCATTTTCAAATAGATGATGAGCATTCGCTTTGCCAATCACGGCGAGAAGCGCCAAAGCACCCCTTTTCGAATAGAGTAGACAAATATCGACGGGCGATGACTCGAAAAACTGGGCCAAATAATCGGCCTCATAATGGTTCAAAATCGTGTCATAGACAGGAATTGCTATCACCCTTCGACCGGACTGCCCCAGAATATCTTCAAACTGAGGCGCCCTGACTCGCCCGGTAAGGTAAAGTATCCGTGCGTTTTCAGACGTTGAATTATTGATCTGTGCAGCCAGTGATAGCCCATCCCCGTTTCCCGAAAGAACCTGTTTGAAACCTTTTGCACGAGCTATTTGCGCGGTGGAGCTACCAACCGCAAAACAGGGAAGGTCATAAAGCGTGGCAAGAAATTCTTCTGGCACATGCCGCAACGCGTTCGCACTGGTAAATGCAACGGCATCATAGTGCCTGGGTACTTGTGATATTGGCAGGGGTTTGATTGCACTAAGCGGCAAAACCAGAGGCTGGAAGCCCAAATCGGCCAGTCGTTGGGCTGTTCTGGTTGCTCCGGGTTCGGGCCGTGTAACCAAAACAGATTTCATATCAGAGCCAATCCGTAAAGAAATGAGCACCCGCCATTTCCCGAACACGCAGCGCCGCATCGCGTCCGATTTGTGCGGCATCGGCAACAAATCCCTCACCGGTAACCTCATGAACCTCGCTACCGTCAGGCAGCAAGATCATTCCATGGAAATGCAATACCTCACCCGAGATTGTCGCAAGCCCGGCGAGCGGGGTCCGGCAGGAACCATCCAAAGTGCCAAGGAACGCACGCTCGCAAGCCAGGGCAGTCGAAGTTGGCAGATGATTGATCGGAGCGAGCAGGTTGTCGATCCGGTCATCGCCAATACGGCTTTCGACCGTGATTGCACCTTGTCCTGGTGCTGGAGGAAAAGCCCTGGAATCCATCAACTCCGTTACGACATGGCCAAGATCAAGGCGCTTTAAGCCTGCATAGGCCAGAAATGTTGCGTCAACTTCTCCATCGGCAAGCTTGCGCAGGCGCGTTTGCACATTGCCGCGAAAATTGACAAGTTTCAGATCAGGCCGAAGGCGCTTGATCAATGCCTGACGCCGAAGTGATGCAGAGCCCACAATTGCGCCCAAGGGCAAGTCAGCCAGCGATTTAACGTCCCGTCCGATGAAAGCATCCCGGGGATCTTCACGCTCAAGAAACACCGACAGATGCAGCCCTTCGGGCAAGAATGTCGGCATGTCCTTCGAGGAATGAACAGCAAAATCAATACGCCCATCCGCAAGCTGTTCTTCAATCTCCAATGTGAAAAGACCTTTGCCGCCAACTTCCGACAGGGGCCTATCCTGAATCCGGTCGCCACTTGTCGAGATAACGACGATCTCTATATCGGACTCGTTCAAACCATGAGCTTTGACCAACCGGTCGCGTGTCTCATGGGCTTGCACAAGCGCAAGAGCACTCCCACGTGTACCGATCTTGAGCGTTTTTGTTTGCATTGGCCGCAGTCCGTGTTACGCGAGTTCCATGTTCATGGCCTCTACTAACGGGCTTTTATTCGACGGGCAATGCGACGAAGGATATCGATGCGGGTTCTGGGTATTGAAACAAGCTGCGATGAGACGGCGGCAGCCATTGTCGAGCGTGATGAGCTTGGCCATGGCACTATTCTTTCAAACGTCGTCTTAAGCCAAATCGAAGAGCACGCGCCCTATGGCGGTGTCGTGCCGGAAATTGCCGCACGCGCTCACGTTGAAGTGCTCGACCGGCTTATCGGACAAGCACTGCACGAAGCGCATTTGACGCTCAACGATGTTGACGCCATAGCCGCAACTGCGGGACCAGGGCTTGTTGGCGGACTGATTGTTGGACTGATGACCGGCAAGGCAATAGCCTTGGCAAGCCAAAAACCATTTTATGCAATCAATCATCTTGAAGGTCATGCACTGACACCTCGCCTGACCGATAACATTGAATTTCCCTATCTCTTGCTCCTCGTTTCCGGCGGCCATACGCAAATGGTTCTGGTCAAGGGACTGGGAGACTATGAGCGACTTGGCACGACCATTGACGATGCGCTTGGTGAAGCATTCGACAAAACCGCCAAAATGCTCGGGCTCGCCTATCCGGGCGGACCTGAGGTTGAAAAGGCGGCAATGCTCGGCGATTCGACGCGTTTCTCCCTCCCGCGCCCGTTGAAGGGTGAAGAACGCCTGGATTTTTCTTTCTCTGGCCTCAAAACTGCCGTGCGACAACTGGCCACCAGTCTGGAACCGCTATCTCAAACGGATGTCAATGATATTTGCGCAGCTTTCCAGACCGCCGTGGCCGATACGCTGGACGACCGCGTTGCACGTTCTCTTATGCGGTTTCGCGAAACATTTCCTGTTGTAGATCATCCTGTTTTGGTCGTTGCCGGAGGTGTTGCCGCAAATAAGGTTCTGCGCAGCGTGCTCCAGCAGCTTTGCGACAAGCATGGCTTTCGTTTCATTGCTCCTCCAATGGCTCTATGTACAGATAACGCGGCCATGATCGCATGGGCGGGTGCCGAACGGGCAAACCAGACACCTCCCGATTCCCTCAATATTGCGCCGCGCTCACGCTGGCCATTGGATATGTATTCCGCACCCCTGATCGGCGCCGGCCGTCGTGGAGCAAAGGCATGAATGAGCGGCCACCAATCGCCGTATTGGGCGGGGGCGCCTATGGTACGGCGCTTGGAACAATGGCTGCATCCAATGGCAGCTCAGTGGTGCTTTACGCCCGTGATTCCACCACAGTCGCAGCGATAAATAACACGCATCGCAATGATGCCCATTTGCCGAACATCTCCCTCCACCCATTACTGACAGCCAGCAACAATGCCCGGACCGCTCTAGCACATGGACAGTATATTCTGTGCGCTGTTCCGGCGCAGGCACTTTCGACGGCTTTAAACGAGCTTAAAGATCACATTCCCGCGTCTACACCGCTGATCATCTGCGCCAAGGGAATTGACCGATCCACCGGACTTCTCATGTCGCAGGTGGCAGGTCAAATACTTCCCGGTCATCCGCTTGGCATACTTTCGGGGCCAAGCTTTGCAAGTGACGTTGCAAAGGGGTTGCCTACCGCAGTAACCGTCGCGTCCCGTAATCAAGCGCTGGCTGACAGCATTGCCGTCGCTCTCTCAGGCACAACGTTCCGTTGTTACTCGACAGATGATGTAACCGGCGTTGAGATCGGCGGAGCACTGAAGAACGTGCTCGCTATTGCCGCCGGTGCCGCTATAGGCAGGGGATATGGTGCCAGCGCACAGGCGGCGCTTGTGACGCGCGGTTTCGTTGAACTGCGCCGGATTGGGCATGCCTTGGGGGCAAGATCCGAGACTATCATGGGCCTCTCCGGGCTTGGCGATCTCATGCTGACTTGTTCGACACCGCAATCGCGCAATTACTCTTACGGTCTTGCATTGGGCAAAGGCGAAGACTTGACGGGGCGTCCGCTGGCAGAAGGCGTCGCAACAGCCTCCATTGCAGTTGAACTCGCCGCGCGCCATGCTATCGATGTCCCGATCATTTCAGCCGTGGCAAGAATATTGGCTGCGGACATTACTGTAGATGAGGCTATGGAAGCGCTGCTTTCAAGACCGCTCAAAAATGAGGACTAGGAGAATAGGATGCTTTTTGCGTTTTTATGCAACGACAAGCCCGATAGCCTGCAATTGCGCCTTGATACGCGGACCGCGCATCTTGATTATCTGAATGGCCTTGGTGATCAGCTAAAATTCGCCGGCCCTTTTCTGGGCGATGACACAAAGCCAAATGGCAGTCTGGTCGTCGTAGATTCTGTCGATCTGGAGGCAGCAAAGCAGATAGCTGCCAATGACCCCTATGCAAAGGCAGGACTTTTCGCCTCTGTCGATATCCGCCCTTGGAATTGGGCAATCAAGAATCCGGACAACAAATAGGTTTCAACATGGCATATTGGCTGTACAAATCAGAACCCGACGCATGGTCGTGGGAAAAGCAGAAAGCTGCAGGTGCTAAGGGCACAGAATGGACCGGCGTGCGCAACTATCTCGCCCGCAATAATATGCGCGCCATGAAGATTGGCGATAAAGGCTTCTTCTATCACTCCAATGAGGGTCTCGAAGTCGTCGGTATCGTCGAAGTTTGCGCACTCAGCCATCCGGATTCGACAACTGATGATCCGCGCTGGGATTGCGTTGATATCCGCGCGGTTCAAGATATGCCAAAGCCGGTGACTCTCAAGGACGTCAAAGCCAATCCAAAGCTTGAGAAAATGGCACTTGTCACTTCGATGCGGCTTTCCGTACAACCGGTTACCGAGGACGAGTGGGAAGAAGTTTGCCGGATGGGTGGTCTCGTTCCAGCCCCCAAATGATCACTGATACTGCGCTAGATCCAACCAGTGAACGCTACCGCCAATTCATACTGGCAAATACGTCAATACAATCACCGCCCCACGTTCCGGAGATAAAGCTTCATCTCGCCGATGAAGCTCATGATCTATGGCAACGCACGGAAGACGAACTCGCAACGATCGGGCTTCCGCCACCATTTTGGGCCTTTGCATGGGCGGGCGGGCAAGGTGTCGCCCGCTATGTAATTGATAACCCGCAAATGGTCAGTGGCCGCTCGGTTATTGATTTCGCTTCAGGCTCAGGTTTGGTTGGTATCGCCGCTGCGATGGCCAATGCGAAACATGTTCTTTGCTGCGATATCGATCCTTTTACTCAACCCGCAATCTTCCTCAACGCCGCTGCCAATGATGTGGTGATGGACGTGCAGATAGCTGATCTCATTGGCACAGATGCGGGTTGGGATGTCGTGCTGGCAGGCGATGTCTTCTATGACAAACCTTTGGCAGACCTGCTTCTTCCCTGGTTTGCCAAACTTGCTTCGCGCGGCGCCGAGGTAATCGTCGGCGATCCGGGGCGATCTTATTTTCCCAAGGGTTCTCTTCAGCCATTGGCTGTTTATTCGGTTCCGGTGACGCGCGTTCTTGAAGATGCTGAAATCAAGAAAACCACGGTTTGGCGTTTTCCAACCTAACGCAGCACACGAATGATTGTTTTATCCGATAGAAGCGGCAAAAGTCGGTTCATATCTGCGCGACTCAAAGCAATACAGCCCTCAGTTGGTGTATAGCCCGGCCGCGCCAGATGGAAGAATATCGCACTGCCCCCGGCCCTTCTGCGTGGCCGGATATTCCAGTCAAGAACAATACAGACATCGTACAGATCGTCCTTGCGCCACATGGTTTCGTGGCTCGCATTATAGGGTACCTGAACTTGCCTATTATAGTTGCGGTCACTGCTGACCTCGCACCACCCATCGTTTGTTTTCAATGGATTAAGCCGCAATAGCGCCGTAGCCTTCACCTGTTTATCCGGTCTTTTAAACCCATAAAGAAGCCGCATGGATGCCAAGGGAGTTCCACCATCGCCCTCACGTTTCCTCGATGTAATACCGCCCTTGCCAAGTGCGCAACGCAAGACGATCGGGCCAGCAATCAGCTGGCCTTGGCTTTTGTGGCCGGGGCGCGGGCGGACATCGATATACTTCAAAGTGGTTAGTGGCATGCTTGCCTCATAAAAAGCATTTTTATGTCAGACTGATGCGCCGCATAAGCAATATCAAGTCGATGCTCTTTCTTTCCTGTAGAATTCGACTTAAATTCCAACGACTTCTTTCCATCCGCGGGAGATCCCATGACAGCACGTACCATTCTAATCGTCGACGATGATGCAGACCTGCGGGCCATTCTGGTTGAGCAACTGAGCCTTTATGAAGAGTTTCAGATTGTTCAGGAAGACAATGCGACTAAAGGCATACAGGCCGCCCGCAATGGCGTTGTTGACCTGTTGATCATGGATGTCGGCTTGCCGGACATGGATGGACGTGAAGCCATCAAGCTTTTGCGAAAGGGCGGTTTCAAGGCTCCGGTGATCATGCTGACCGGCCATGATACTGATTCTGATACGATTCTAGGCCTGGAATCCGGCGCCAATGATTATGTCACCAAGCCATTCCGCTTCGCTGTACTGCTGGCGCGCATTCGCGCGCAGCTGCGCCAGCATGAGCAGAGCGAAGACGCTACCTTCGTTGTTGGCCCCTATACGTTCAAGCCCGGCCAGAAAATGCTGATCGATGCAAAGGGCGGCAAAATCCGGCTGACTGAAAAAGAAGTCGCAATTATCAAATATTTGTATCGCGCTGGTGGCAAGGTCATCACGCGCGATATTCTTCTGGAGGAAGTCTGGGGATACAACTCTGGGGTGACTACGCACACGTTGGAGACGCATGTTTACAGACTACGGCAGAAAATCGAGCAGGATCCATCGAATTCAACCATACTCGTCACGGAAAGCGGGGGATACAAGCTCATTCCTTGATGCCGATCGGGTCAATCTAGGTATATGTCTGTAATTGCATGGCAATTGAAGATGATATTCGCATTCTAGAGACAGTGGGACTGTTCGGCACGTTTACGCGCGACCAGTTGCGTCTGCTCGCCTTCGGAACAGAGCGGCTTGTGCTGCGGGAAGGTCGCGAGCTTTACCGCGAGGGTCAGTCGGCTGATTGCGCCTATGTCATTGATCGCGGTACGATTTCCTTGTTCCGCGAAGGTCCTTCCGGTCGCGTCGCTCTGAAAACCGTGGGGCCAGGAGCGGTTCTTGGCGAAATGGCAATCATCGCCCAGACCAAGCGCCTCACCAGCGCAATGGCAGACACTGAGACCGAGGTCATCCGTCTCAACCGCTCATTGTTCCGGCGTATCCTTGAAGAATATCCGGAAATTGCCGCTGCGCTGCACGACCAGATTTCCTCAGATCTGACCGAAATGATCGCGGAAATTTCCAAGTATGAAAAGCTGTTTGGCGAGAGCTAACTCGCCTCTACACAACTGATTTTCTCGCTACGATTGAAAATCTTCAGCAAGAATCGACCTTTTCTCGGCAAAAATCGCCGCATCTTGTGGAATTTAATGTCAGATCGCGGAAATCCTGCTCAAAATCGGATTAATCCAGATCAAACCGCGCGATAACCGGAACGTGGTCGGAGGGTCGTTCCCACCCGCGTGCTTCACGCAGGATTGTGATGTCTCTCAGATCGGCCTCAAGGTCGGGCGATCCCCAAATATGATCCAGTCTCCGGCCACGATCCGCCGCCGCCCAATCGGCGGCCCTATAGCTCCACCATGTATAAATTTTCTCGGAGGGTGGAATATGATGGCGCATCAGATCGCTCCAGCCGCCATTTTTGCGCAAGGCTTCCAGACCTTCCGTTTCGATGGGCGTGTGACTTACAACCTTCAACAACTGTTTATGCGACCAGACGTCGGTTTCAAGCGGTGCGATGTTGAGGTCGCCCACCAGCAATGAGGCATGGCCATCCCCATAGACCGCATTCATCGCTTTCATCTCGTCAAGAAAACCGAGCTTGTGCTTGAACTTGGGATTGATCTCCGGATCGGGTTCATCTCCGCCTGCCGGAACATAGAAATTGTGGATACGCATCCGCTTTGAGCCGGCAGTTACAAATGTGCTCAAATGACGGCAATCGGGGATATTGCAAAAACCAACACGTGCCGGTTCGGTCAAAGGACGGCGGGAGAGCGTTGCTACCCCGTGATACCCTTTCTGGCCGCTGATTTCGATATGTTCATAACCGGCCATGTGGAAAGCTTCCCGCGGAAACAAATCGTCGGGGCATTTGGTTTCCTGCAGGCACAGCACGTCAGGCTGATAATCGCGCAGAAATTGCAGAACGAGCGGCAAGCGCAAGCGCACCGAATTGATGTTCCAGGTAGCAACGGAAAAAGGCATGGAAAATTAGTCTCGCGGGTGGTGAATGAGCAGCAAGACTAAAACAAGTTACGGATGATTGGAACCGGATATCGCCAGCTTGAACGACTGTTCAAGCCTTATTTATTCTTCATCGCAATGCGGGTGTAGTCAATTGTAAACATATCCTTGGCGAAGCGAACACCGGTACGGACATTGGTGATCATCACTGTCGTATCGAGCCCCTGCGCATCGGTGATAGTCCATTGACGCAGTTCGAAAGTCTTCGGATCAAACATCATCGTTATGGTCGAATTACCGAAGATTGATTTGTCGCCAAGAACGATCGTTGTCATATCGGGCTCTTCTTTGACCGATTTGACCGTATTGCCGGTCAAATTAATCTGATCGCTCAGAAGCAGCTTTAATGGCGTCTTCGACAGCGGGACCAAATCCCATGTGTCGAGCTTGCGATTATTGATCACAACGGATTCGCCATCCGAAATGACACGAATCGGTGATGGCTTGTTGTAGTTGAAACGTATCTTGCCCGGACGTTCTATATAGAACGTTCCCTCGGTCTGCTCCCCGCGCGGGCCAAACTGGACAAAGTCACCTGTCAGGGTTTTAACGCTCGAAAACTGATTGGCAATTTGCTGGGCTGCGCCCGGCACCGCATTCTGAGCAAGAGCCGGTGCAGCAAGGAGTCCCACGCCAAGTATCGAAGCAGCTACAACGCGCCGTGCGAGCGGGCCTGCAACGCGAAACAATGCTGTGATGGTTTTCATGGGTTTAGGGTCTCCTGTCATCTTGCCTTAAGCAATACTCGATCAGTTTGGCTTGAGTATGGCTAAGAAACGGCGGGTTGCGGCACCCGGTTCCATATTTCCGTCACGTAACACCGGACTGCCACAGGAACTGGAAGGACTCAGTTCCATAACGCATGATGTGCCGTTACGTTATGTTTGAATTTTTAAGCAGTCTCAGCAGTTTAATGCCTTTTTGCCTGTTAAAAATCATCATCCTGTGTTGGTACGAGAATCTCACGCTTGCCCGCATGATTGGCCGGGCCGACAAGCCCCTCCTCTTCCATGCGTTCAATAATCGAAGCAGCACGATTATAGCCGATGCCAAGACGGCGCTGGATATAGCTGGTCGAAGCTTTTTTATCGCGCAGCACGACCGCGACGGCCTGATCATAGGGGTCATCGGAATCCTCAAGATTGGACGTTCCTGCAGGTCCTGCCCCGCCATCGTCCTCATCATCTTCCTCGGTGATCGAATCAAGATATTCCGGCACGCCCTGTAATTTGAGGTGCTGAACGATTTTCTCAACTTCATCGTCACCAACAAATGGTCCATGCACGCGCTGAATACGTCCCCCACCAGCCATGTAGAGCATGTCGCCCATGCCAAGCAGCTGCTCGCCGCCCTGCTCGCCAAGGATGGTGCGCGAATCGATCTTGGAGGTAACCTGGAAGGAGATACGAGTCGGGAAGTTGGCCTTGATCGTACCCGTGATAACATCGACTGACGGACGCTGCGTCGCCATGATCACATGAATACCGGCGGCACGCGCCATCTGCGCCAGACGCTGCACGGCACCTTCAATATCCTTGCCGGCAACCATCATGAGGTCGGCCATTTCGTCGATGATGACCACAATATAGGGCATCGCGGTCAGATCGAGTTCTTCGGTCTCATAGACTGCCTCGCCGGTGGCGCGGTCAAACCCGGTCTGCACCGTGCGCGCAATGCGCTCGCCCTTCTGCCGGGCTTGCTCAACGCGCTGGTTAAAGCCGTCAATATTGCGGACACCGACTTTCGACATTTTGCGATAGCGGTCTTCCATCTCCTTGACCGTCCATTTGAGCGCCACAACGGCTTTCTTGGGGTCGGTAACAACCGGAGTGAGCAGATGCGGAATGCCGTCATAGATGGAAAGTTCGAGCATTTTCGGATCAATCATGATCAGGCGGCATTGTTCCGGCGTCATCCGGTAGACCAAGGAGAGGATCATGGTATTGATGGCGACAGATTTACCCGAGCCTGTTGTACCAGCCACGAGCAAATGCGGCATCTTGGCAAGGTCTGCAATGACCGGCTCGCCATTGATGGTCTTGCCCAATGCCAATGCAAGCTTGGTTTTGGTCTGCTCAAAATCGCGGCTGGCCAGCAGTTCGCGCAGATAAACCATTTCACGTGTCTGGTTGGGCAGCTCAATGCCGATAGCATTGCGGCCCGGGACAACGGCAACGCGAGCAGCGATCGCGCTCATGGAGCGGGCAATATCATCGGCAAGCGTGATGACGCGCGAGGATTTGATTCCAGGCGCTGGTTCCAGCTCATAAAGCGTGACAACCGGGCCAGGCCGGACGTGGATTATTTCGCCGCGTACACCGAAATCCTCCAGGACACCTTCAAGAAGACGCGCATTCTGTTCCAATGCCTCTTTGGAAAGGCTGGGGTTGCGCACGACATTCTTTGGTTCGCTGAGGAAATGCAGCGGTGGCATTTCAAAACCATCAGATTTGATAAGCGAGGCTTGCGCCTCGCGCTGAATGCGCGCTCCAGCCTTTGGAGCTGGCGCCGGGGTTGCTACGCGGGTCGCGGGCTTCGCTGACGGGCGGGCGGGGGCTGCCTGCGGTGCCCAGTCATCCACGGCCTCATCTTCGTCGCTGAAGGCCAAGGGATCAAAGCGGTCAGCTTGGCTGTCAAAATCATCATTGTCGATTTCAATCGACGGAGCTTCAATTTGCGGCGATGCGCTGTAAAAGCCTGGCTCGCGGCGTTCGCCATTATTGCTGACTTTTTGACGCGACACCGGAATGTCATCAAACCCATCATCATGGCGAGCGCCAATATTACGCGCGCTATTATAGATTCCGGCGCCCCTGCCGGAGAGACGGCGGAACAAGGCACGCGTACTGTAAAAGAAATGCGTGACAGCACCCAGAGCAAGCAAGCCTCCGCCTTCGCGCTCATCATCCTCATCCTCGTCATCGTCGAAGTCATCGGCTTCGGCCACGTGACGCGTTGTCTTTTTGGCAATGGCAGGCTCGCTGCCGCGATAGGTAAGACCGCTGGCAAAGGCAAATATCCATAAAGTAGGAACGGCAAGGACACCGACCAGGATCATGGCAAGGCCACCGCGCGGGAAAGTGCCCGTGAAAATAGCAGGAATCTTGAGAACCATATCTCCGAGAACGCCGCCAAGACCAATGGGCATTGGCCAGCTTTCGGGTATGGCAAAACAACCGGCCATGGCTGCAGCAAGCAGCGACGCGCAGAACCAGGCAACAGCGCGCCGCGCCATGCGGTCAACACCGCGACCGGTCATGAACAACCCACCCCAGAACACGGCAGGCATCAGAGCAACAACTGTCGACAGGCCAAAAAACTGCATTCCAAGATCGGAGAACACTGCTCCGGCATAACCAAGGGCGTTTTGCGTGGGATTGGACGTGGCATGACTGAAGCTTGGATCAAGCACATTCCAAGTTGCCAGACTACCGACAGCCAAAGCGACAAGACAAAGGATCGCCAAGCCGATCAGAATATTTATCTGCCTGCGGAAAAGGCTGTAGAAGCCAGTCCTATCGTCATCGATGGCATAAGAGGCTGAATAACCTTGACGCATGAAATCCGGTCCCACGTGAGTCTATCCCTGTGGCTGTGCAATCCACGGAGCTGATTCCAAACTTACGGGGTGGATGGTTAAGGGGCTATTAACCATGGGCGAATGTCATGGAAATTGTCAGGTTAGCAGAGGATGCTGACGGAGACTTCGCCTCGCCCTGATCTTGGCACGCCCCTTTCCGTCATCCTCGGGCTTGACCCGAGGACCGATCTTGAATGCCCGTTTTAGATTTTGGATATTGAGAAGGTGCTTCGCTGATCTCTGCAAATCGTCCCAATTTGGATTGATTCCTTCAATCAATCCTATCTTCCATTGCCGGTACCAGCGTTTCAAGGATTTTTCCCGCTGAATTGCATCGACAATCCGGTCATGCTCTTCGTGCCAGACCAGACGCTTGCAGCCATATTTCCATGCAAATCCGGGAGTTCTGCGTTCACGATGATCGTAAACACGCGTGACGAGATCGGACGTCACACCGATGTACAGCGTTCCATATTGCTGGTTGGCAAGGATGTAGACATAGCCCGGCATGCAGTCCTCCGCGCGTAAGACTGCATATCAAGTTCGGGCGGGCAAATTCAACGAAGGTCTAACCTCAAAACAAAAGGCCCGGAAAACCGGGCCTTTCGAAATCCATGGGTGCAGCTATCAATTGTGATAGGCAGCTTCACCATGTGAGGTGAGGTCGAGACCGATAGACTCGTTTTCGGCCGTTGGACGCAGGCCAACCAGCACGTCGACGATCTTATAGAGGATGAACGAACCCACACCGCTCCATACGATGGTCACGGCAACTGCCTTGATCTGTACAAAGACCTGGCTGCCCATTGTTACGCCATCGGCGAAACCTGTGCCGCCAAGGGCCGCGCTGGTGAAGATACCAGTGCCGATAGCGCCAACGATACCGCCAATGCCATGCACGCCGAACACATCGAGGCTGTCATCATAACCGAGCTTCGGCTTGACCACTGCGACCATGTAGTAGCAGATCGCGCTGGCAATCGCGCCAAGGGCGATTGCGCCCACCGGTCCGATAGTACCCGCTGCTGGCGTGACTGCGACCAGACCGGCAACAATACCTGATGCTGCACCGAGCATGGATGCTGTCTTGCGAGCAAAGGCTTCAATGGCAACCCAAGCTACGATAGCACCCGCTGTTGCGGTGAAGGTATTGATCATGGCAAGCGCCGCTGTGCCATTGGCTTCGAGCGCCGAACCGGCATTGAAACCGAACCAGCCAACCCACAGAATTGCAGCACCGATCATGGTCAGCGGCATGGAGTGCGGAGCCATCATATCGCGGCCAAGACCTGCGCGCTTGCCGATGACAATAGCGCCGACCAGACCTGCAACACCCGCGTTGATGTGAACAACCGTACCGCCCGCGAAATCAAGAGCGCCCCAGCCGAAGATCAGGCCGTTTGCATCCCAGACCATATGTGCAATCGGGAAGTAAACGAAGGTAACCCAAAGCGCGACGAACAGGATGGTCGCCGAGAACTTGATACGCTCAGCAAAGGCACCGACGATAAGCGCCGGAGTGATACAAGCGAATGTCATCTGGAAGCAGATGAAAACCAATTCCGGAATCTGGACGCCATCGGTGAAGGTGGCAGCGGCAGAATCAGGGGTAACGCCGGCAAGGAAAATTTTGCCCAATCCGCCCCAATAAGGGCTGGTGCTGCCGCCAAACGCAAAAGAATAACCATAGACAACCCAGATGATCATCACGACAGCCGTGATACCTGTGCACTGCATGAGCACTGACAGAACGTTTTTGGCGCGGACAAGACCGCCATAGAACAGGGCAAGACCCGGGAGGATCATGAACAGGACGAGGATTGTGGCAACCATCATCCAGGCGGTGTCGCCCTTGTTGATTGTCGCCACGGCTGCAGCTGCAGCTTCAGGAGCGGCGGGCGCTGCTTCCTGCGCAAAAGCGGCCAGCGAGCCGAATGCGGTCAAAGCCAGCGATCCCAGAAGGGAGCTGCCTGCCGCTTTGGTTAAACTGTTTGGAATTTTCATTATGCTCTCCTTGAACCCCAATAATTTACAGCGCTTCGGTGTCGGTCTCGCCCGTGCGGATACGGACGGCCTGCTCGATGCTGAGAACGAAAATCTTGCCGTCACCGATCTGGCCGGTCTTGGCGGCGGCAGTGATGGCTTCGACGGCGGTATCGACGAGATCGGATGCGACAGCGACTTCCACCTTCAGTTTGGGAAGAAAGCTGACGGCATATTCCGCGCCACGATAAATTTCGGTGTGCCCCTTTTGGCGGCCGTAACCCTTCACCTCAGTGACGGTCAGGCCCTGGATGCCGACAGCGGTGAGTGCTTCGCGCACCTCGTCCAACTTGAACGGCTTGATGATGGCCATCACAATTTTCATTGACTATACCCCTGCGCTTTGCGCGGTGCCCCTCAGATGGAATTATCTGAACTCTCAGCAACCGCGTTGAACCCATCGCCTCTGGCCATAGGCCATTGGTGACTGCTCACGAGTATTCAAGTTCCGTGCCAGATTCGAAAAATACTTCTAATATACTGAAATCAAAAAGATATTTTTTAAGTTCGGCTTACAATATCAGTGCAATGCAGCAATATGCCTAAAATTTAGGCGATTAGCAGGTGGCGATCAGAGTTCACTCCGTACTATGCACACGAATTAGGCCTTCCTGCGCGGTAGAGGCGATTAAAGTGCCGTCACGGCTATAAAGTGCGCCACGATTGAAGCCCCTGGCGCCCGATGTACTGGGACTATCTGCGGTATAGAGCATCCAATCATCGAAACTGAAGGGCCTGTGAAACCACATGGCGTGGTCGAGGCTGGCAACCTGCAGATCCCGATCAAAAATATTACGGCCATGCGCGTAAAGCGACGTATCGAGCAGCGTCATGTCTGAAAGATAGGCAAGAACTGCTGCCTGGATCGCACGATCCTCCGGCACGGGACCGGTGGCCTTTATCCACACGCTCTGCTCAGGTGGGAGCTTATCGCGGGTCAGATAATGCCGAAGCGAAAGCGGCTTGATCTCGATGGGCCGGTCCTGCTCCCAATATTGCCGGATAATCTTGGGAGCGTTCTGGAGATATTGCTCCTTCATATCTTTGTCAGAAATGAGATTTTCCGGTTCGGGAACATCCAACGGTTTCGGCTTTTGGTGCTCGAGTCCTTCCTCCTCAATCTGGAATGAGGCTTCCAGAGAGAAGATGGCATGGCCGTGCTGGATTGCCACAACGCGCCGTGTGGTAAAGCTCGAACCATCGCGGATGCGGTCGACCTCGTAGATGATCGGCACTTTGGGATCGCCCGCCCGCATGAAATAACCATGCAGGGAATGTACGTGCCGGAGCGGGTCAACGGTGCGCTGTGCCGCAACAAGCGCCTGTCCGATAACCTGGCCGCCAAAAACCCGCTGCCAGCCCACCTGGGGGCTGCGACCTCGAAACAGGTTGTGTTCAAGCGTCTCAAGGTCGAGTATGGACAGAAGCTCGGTCATAGCTGTTGACTTGGGTGCTTCGGACATGATCGGACATCTCCAGTTCGTCTGTTTCATCGCTTGCAACAGGAACAGCCCGACAAGTCAAGTATTCACCATCCGGAGGCAATCATGGACGCAACCCGCACAGACATTATTATCGCCGGAGCAGGTTATGTCGGCATGGCCACTGCTGTCGCGCTGAAGTCATCTGCACCGCATCTCGGGGTGACCGTTATCGATGCAGCCCCCGCTGGTGTCTGGCGTAATGATACACGTGCATCGGCTATCGCGGCGGCGGCGAGCCGCATGCTGGACAAGCTTGGATGCTGGCAGAGTATCCTGCCGGAGGCTCAACCGATCAATGAGATGGTCGTGACGGACTCACGCACCGCCGATCCAGTTCGGCCCGTATTCCTGACCTTTGATGGCGAGATTGAACCGGGAGAGCCATTTGCGCATATGGTAGAAAACCGGCTTCTGAATGCTTCGCTACGAGAAAAGGCCGACAAGCTGGGCATAGTCTTTATTGAAGGCGCGCCGGTGCATGGCTTTGAGCAAGGTGATAACGGTCTGACGGTCCGCTATGGCGATGAAGAATCGTTGCAGGCGCGGCTGCTGATTGCGGCGGATGGCGTGAAATCACGCCTGCGCGATATGGCAGGCATCAAGACGGTCAATTGGGAATACGGCCAGTCCGGAATCGTGTGCACAGTCGCCCATGAGCGTCCGCACAATGGCCGCGCGGAAGAGCACTTCCTGCCCGCAGGCCCTTTCGCGGTGCTGCCGCTGAAAGGCAATCGCTCGTCGCTGGTCTGGACTGAAAGGACTGCGGATGCTGACCGGCTCGTCAAGGAAGATGAATTCGTGTTTGATGCCGAACTCGAACAACGCTTCGGTTTGAAGCTTGGCGAATTGCGCGTGGAAGGTCCGCGCAAAGCTTTCCCGCTAAGCCTGACGCTGGCACGGGATTTCATCAAGCCCCGTTTCGCGCTTGTCGGTGATGCGGCCCATGGTATCCATCCCATCGCCGGTCAGGGCCTTAATCTCGGCTTCAAGGACGCCGCCGCCCTTGCCGAAACGATCGTCGATGCGGATCGGCTCGGCCTCGATATTGGCTCTATTGCAGTGCTGGAGCGCTACCAGACATGGCGCCGTTTCGATACGGTGCAGATGGGAGTAACCACTGACGTGCTCAACCGGCTTTTCTCTAATGACAACGTGCCCATACGCGCCTTGCGTGATTTTGGCCTTGGCCTTGTCGAGCGTATGCCGCGGCTCAAGGGGTTCTTCATCCGCCAAGCCGCGGGCTTGTCACCGACCGCCCCCAAGCTATTGCAGGGGCAGTCGATTTAACATTTGCACTACAGTCGCCGCCTAAAGCGGGCGCGGATATTTCCGGTAGATCGTTTCGATTTCAGCCAGAACTTCCGGCGAAAGCTTGAGATCGGCCGCAGCTATGTCGGTCTTCAGATGATCCATTGAAGTTGCTCCGATAATCACGGAAGTCATGAATGGCCGGGTGAGCGCGAAAGCAATGGCCATTTGTGCCACGTCAAGGCCGTGTTTCCGCGCCAGTTCCACATAGGCGCGCACCGCTGGCTCGGAATGCTCATTATTGCGCCAGAGCCCGCCGGTCTGGATCGCACCGCGTGTACCCGCCGGAATTTTTCCATCCAGATATTTGCCGGTGAGCACACCTGAAGCGAGCGATGAATAGGCCAATAGGCCCACATCCTCATGGTGACTGAGTTCGGCAAGGTCGAGATCGAACACGCGCTGGATCAGACTGTATTCGTTCTGCACGGAGACAACACGCGGCAAGTCGCTGCGCTCCGCAAGTTTCAGCCATTGACCGATACCCCAAGCGGTTTCATTCGAAAGGCCGATCTGCCTGATCTTGCCTTCCTTGACCATATCGCCAAGGCCAAGCAGCGCATCTTCGATCTGGTCAAGAACCTCAGTCTGGTTTTGGGTATGCGGCGCGTACTTCCATGCTGTACCGAAATGATAATGGCCGCGCGCGGCGTAATGCACCTGATAAAGATCGATATAATCGGTCTGCAGTCGTTTCAGGCTGCCTTCCACCGCTTCGCGCACACTGGCACGGCTTGGCTTGTTGCCTTCACGAATCCAGCTATTGCCGCCACCCGAAATCTTTGTCGCCAGAACAAAGCGATCACGCTTACCGGTCTTCTTGAACCAGCTGCCAATATAGGACTCGGTTTTGCCATAGGTTTCGGGACTGGATGGAATCGCATAGACTTCCGCCGTATCCATGAAATTGACGCCCGCATCCAGAGCATAATCGATCTGGTTGTGCGCATCGGCTTCAGTGTTCTGTACACCCCAGGTCATGGTGCCGAGGCAGATTTCCGTGACGTCAATATCCGTCCGGCCAAGTTTCTTCAGTTTCAAGGGAAGTTTCCTATCTCGATTGATCAGTCGACCTCAAGGCCAAGCTTTTGTTTGAGCTTCTTGACACGCTGGCCGTAAGTGGGAGGAACGGTGACAGCAGCCGCAGCTTTGCCTACCATATCAATCAATTCAAGCTTTTCCATATCGTTTAACCTCTGCCGCAAAAGTGGCGCGGTCTTTTCGATGACGGTGACCGCATCATCGATCTGGCTTGAAGCCCATTTTGCATAGATCACGGCCTCATCTGCCTTGGCAGGATCGCAAATATCGATAATCGCATTCCGGACGGCTTCGTAGTGTTTTTCTGTGATCGGAGTATCTTCACAAACAATGGCGAAGATGAGCGTTGCCGCAGCAAGAACCGGATCCTCAATCGCCGTCAAAGGCGAGTGTTCATGCTGAATGCGTATCTTTCTGCGACGCAGATAGCCACGCGCCTTTCCGGCAGTATCAATGACATCACTTGCTGCGTCACCCAAGGTGCGCATACGATACCACCAGAAAAGACCGCCCCCGACAATTCCAAGCAAAGCCAGAAGAATATGCATTTACAAGATCCCGTTTGATTTTTTCGTTCTACAGGGAGGATATCCGTTTGTATATTATGCCAAGGTAGGGCCGCCATGGATTTGATACGGAACACTGATAGATATTACACGTTAACGGACGTACACCGATACATATCTCAACGAGGGAGAGACACTCATGGACAGACAAGCAACGGCAATTTGGCAGGGCGCGCTGAAAGACGGTAAAGGAACGCTGGACACGCAAAGTGGTGCCCTGAGAGCTCTTCCCTATAATTTCAAGGCGCGCTTCGAAGATGAAAGCGGCAAATCAGGCACCAATCCGGAAGAATTGCTTGCTGCTGCCCATGCCGGCTGCTTTGCCATGCAGCTTTCGCATTTTCTGGCTGAGAACGGCACACCGGCCGCCAACCTCGATGCCAAGGCAGTTGTTTCCATCAGCCCTGCAGCGGGCGGTGGCTTTGAGATCACCAAAAGCGCCTTGACGCTTGTCGGCGATGTTCCCGGCATTGACGCCGATACATTTGCAAAGCTTGCCGGTCAGGCCAAGGCAACGTGCCCGCTTTCAAAAGCGCTCGGTGCAATTGAAGTTACGCTGGACGCCAAGCTGGCGTAACCGAAACATTTGGCATCCATATATCCTCGGGAGGGCCCGAGGATATAGAGCGGATTTTATCTGGCAATTGATGGAGAGATCGAGAGCTTTCTCTTGGGCTCTGTGGTCAATTCTGAGAATAGTGCAACTTCATTCGTATAAAACTCTTGAGCTACTGCAAACCTGGTCGAGTTCTTTCGAGTTACCTTTTCTTCAAGGCGCGGCATATTCAGTTCGTGGAATCCATATCGCGATTCCAGATATAATTTCAGGGCTGCTGGAACCGAGCCGAGGCCCATTTCACGGGTCAGCTTCTTTTTCTCAATCAAGTCCAGAATATCCAACTTAGCCTTTTCATCAATTTTCAAATCCGAAAGGCATTCGATTATATTCATTGGCGGCAAACGTTGGAAATCGTGTTGGGCCATCCAGTCCAAAGCAACAATCGGTCGTATGAGATAGAATAATTTTTTAAGTTTTACTTCTAATCCCAAACTACCCACGCGAGACAGATGAGAACGCGCAAGGCCAAGATAGTGGCGTGAAACTTTTTCGGGCTCGATAATTTCGTCCAGAACAGCCAGCAAGCGTTTGCGAAATCTCTCATCCTGTTGATAAGTAATTGGTGATTTCGCCCACTCCGCAACGACCGCATTGCCAGCAAAAGCAAGTAATAGCGCCTTCTTCAGGTCCCATCCGCCTGTGTCTATCTCACCAACGATAGGAAACTCGATAACATCCCGTGCCATTTCGAGTTGCAGATGATCTCGCACAGACCGGATATATATGAATCGGCAATCATAATCGCTGTCTGGTGAGGGAAAACCCCAAGCCCGGCTTCCGCTCTCGATAGCCAAGGGTATGCTTACGCCGGTGGCCTCAATGTCAGATAGGCGCTGCCGAATTCCGGCAACAGCCTCTTGCGAAAAGCCGGAGGGTAGACTCAAACCCGGCGCTCCACCATCATCTTCTTGATTTCGGCAATTGCCTTGGCAGGGTTCAGACCCTTCGGGCATGTTTGCGCGCAGTTCATGATCGTGTGGCAGCGATAAAGCCGGAAAGGATCTTCCAGATTGTCCAGGCGTTCGCCTGTTGCCTCGTCACGGCTGTCAATCAGCCAGCGATAGGCTTGCAGGAGAACCGCAGGGCCGAGATAGCGGTCGCCATTCCACCAATAGCTTGGGCAGGATGTCGAGCAGCATGCGCAAAGGATGCATTCGTAAAGACCGTCCAGCTTGGCGCGGTCTTCATGGCTTTGCAGCCATTCTTTTGCAGGCTCCGGCGAAACGGTTTTCAGCCAAGGCTCAATCGAGCGGTGTTGCGCATAGAAATTCGACAGGTCCGGCACCAGATCCTTGACCACCGGCAAGTGCGGCAAAGGATAAATCTTCACTGCGCCTTTGATCTCATCCATACCCTTGGTGCAGGCGAGTGTGTTTGTACCATCAATATTCATGGCACATGAGCCGCAAATGCCTTCACGGCAGGAGCGGCGCAAAGTTAGCGTCGGATCGATCTTGTTCTTGATCCATAACAGCCCATCAAGAACCATCGGGCCGCAATCATCCAGATCGACATAATATGTATCGATGCGCGGGTTTTCACCATCATCCGGCGACCAGCGGTAAATCCGGTATTCGCGCAAATTATTGGCACCGGCCGGACGCTCCCAGGTCTTGCCGGGCTGCATCTTCGAATTTTTGGGAAGTGCAAGTTCAACCATAATGCTCTTATTCCCTTAGTACACGCGCGCTTTTGGCGCGATCTTGGCGAGGCTGATGCCGCCGTCCTCTTCCTTGACCAGCGGATCAAGGTGGACAGGACGATAGCCGAGCGTAACTTTGCCCTCAGGCGTCAGCCATGCAAGACTGTGCTTGCGCCAGTTGACATCATCGCGGTTCGGAAAATCCTCATGCGCATGCGCGCCGCGGCTTTCCTTGCGGGCTTCCGCAGCAACAACTGTGGTCAGAGCATTGGCCATGAGGTTTTCCAGCTCCAGCGTTTCCACCAGATCGGAATTCCAGATCATCGACCTATCGGTCACCTTCACGTCAGGCAACTCGCTCCAGATTTTCTCCATGCGGATGACGCCGGACTTCAGCGAGTCCGATGTGCGGAACACAGCAGCATCTTCCTGCATTGTCCTTTGCATCTTCTCGCGCAGCACAGCCGTTGGCGTTCCGCCATTGGCATGACGCAGCCGGTCAAAGCGATCCATGATCTTCGTGACCGAGGCCTCGTTTATTTCCGGGATTTTTGAATTGCGGTCGATCACCTGACCGGCGCGAATGGCAGCGGCACGACCGAACACAACCAGATCGATCAGCGAATTGGAGCCGAGCCGATTGGCACCATGAACCGAAGCGCAACCGGCCTCGCCCACAGCCATCAGACCGGGCTGGATGCGATCCGGATTTTCCGGCGTCGGATTGAGCGCCTCTCCCCAATAATTGGTGGGAATCCCGCCCATGTTGTAATGAACCGTCGGCAGAACCGGAATGGGTTCGCGGGTCAGGTCGACACCGGCGAAAATCTTTGCCGATTCGGAAATGCCGGGCAGACGCTCGTGCAGAACCGCAGGGTCAAGATGATCCAGATGCAGGAAAATATGATCCTTGTCCTTGCCGACACCGCGACCTTCGCGAATTTCCAACGTCATGCAGCGGGAAACCACGTCGCGGGAAGCAAGATCCTTTGCGGAAGGGGCATAACGCTCCATGAAGCGCTCACCTTCGGAATTGACCAGATAGCCACCCTCGCCGCGCGCACCTTCAGTAATCAGGCAGCCGGCGCCATAAATGCCGGTCGGGTGAAACTGCACAAATTCCATGTCCTGCAAAGGCAAGCCAGCGCGGGCAACCATGCCGCCACCATCACCGGTGCAAGTATGCGCCGAGGTTGCGGAGAAATAAGAACGGCCATAACCGCCTGTTGCCATGACCACCATCTTGGCGGCAAAGCGGTGAATTGTGCCGTCATCAAGGTTCCAAGCAACAACGCCAGTAATCGTGCCGTCTTCATCCTGAATGAGATCAAGCGCGAAATATTCGATGAAGAACTGCGCATTGTGGCGCAATGACTGGCCATAAAGCGTGTGCAGGATAGCATGGCCGGTGCGGTCTGCCGCAGCGCAAGTACGCTGCACGGGCGGACCGTCGCCATAATTCATCATATGGCCGCCAAATGGACGCTGGTAAATCTTGCCTTCTTCGGTACGGGAGAAAGGCACACCATAATGCTCAAGCTCATAAACCGCAGCTGGTGCCTCGCGGGCCAGATATTCCATGGCATCGGTATCGCCGAGCCAATCGGAACCCTTGACGGTATCGAACATATGCCACTGCCAGGAGTCTGCGCCCATATTGCTGAGCGAGGCGGCAATACCGCCCTGCGCTGCAACCGTATGGGAACGGGTCGGGAATACCTTAGTAATACAGGCTGTTTTCAAGCCCTGTTCGGCCATGCCAAGCGTGGCGCGAAGACCGGCGCCGCCAGCACCGACGACAACCACATCGAACTTGTGGTCAACGAATGTGTAGGGCTTTGCGGCTTTGTTTTCTGTAGTTGCCATAATAGAGCTTAAACTCCGAAACTCAGCTTGAGGATCGCAAAGAGCGAAACAACACCGACTGCGATGGTGAAGAAGGTATTGAGCATGATGCAGGCGAGCTTTGCGCCTTCTGCATGCACATAGTCCTCAATAACGACCTGCATTCCAAGGCGCATATGGTAAAGTCCGGACAAAAGTACCAGAATGAGAACCAGCGCTGTCAGCGGATGTGAGAGTGCCGCGCGGGTTTCCTCAAAGCTTGCCCCATGCAGCGAAACAATCAGGCCGATGAAAAACAGCATCAGCGGAATGTTTGCGACTGCTGTCAGCCTTTGACGCCAGAAATGTTCGGTGCCTTCTTTCGCAGAACCCAATCCGCGAACTTTGGCAAGCGGCGTGCGCATATCAGCCATTGCTAAAGCTCCTCAACCCAGTGTGAATACGGCGACCCAGACAAGGGCCGTCAGCAGAACGGATGCAACGAGCGACGCCCATGCCATTTTGGTGGTCGTGTCTTTTTCCAGCCCGCGCCCTGTATCCCAGATCAGATGGCGGATGCCGCCAATCATGTGATGAATGAGCGCCCAGGTGTAGCCAAGAAGCACCAGAAGGCCGATCCAGGAACCATAAACCATGGAAACAATATCGAACTGCTGTTCGCTCGTCGCGGTTGCGATCAACCACCATGCAACCAGCAGTGTACCGAAATAGAGCGCACAACCGGTAATACGGTGGACAATGGACATGACCATGGTCGGAATTGGTTTATAGATTTGCAAGTGAGGCGACAAAGGCCGGTTTGCATGCAAATTTGTTTTGCTCATAGCGTCCCCAATGAGAAAAGCCACGCCGCAGGGATGACAGAAAGGCGGGCAGGGCCGAAAGGCTGTTAAAGCCAATTTAGAAGGGTTTTAATGCGGTTTTTGCACTGCGTCAAAGCCCCATTCGAAACCCTCATGCGGCGAATTGGCCCGAATAGCAAGTCAATAAGGTTTTTCTATAAAATTCAATCGTTTAAACGCGGAAAATTGACGATCCGAAGGCCAGATTTACCAATCAAAATGCCGTTAAAAATAGTTGAGTGAGTCTATCCAGATTTACCCTAGCGCGGTTGAATTCAGCGCAATATGGGCAAGTTCATCTGCGACGATAAGAGTCGCTCACAGGTTGGAGCGACTCCATCCTCTATTTGCCGACTATTGATTGCCGAAGCGGATGACGAAGCTCGTCCAGTCCGCAGGCGCTGCAACCTGCTCGTATAGCTTGCGGCCATCCTCCGGCACACGCGGCGCATTGAGGGACAGCTTGGTCCAGCCGCGCTCTTCCGCCTTATCGGCAAGCACGTCGATCAACGCCTTGGCGATACCCTTGCCGCGATGATCATGATGTACATAAATATGGTCCACCTGCCCTGCCCGCATGCCTGAAACCGGTTCCGGAAGATCATAGAAAATAACGAACCCGACCAGCTTGCCATCCAGCCGCGCACCAGCAATCTCCGCGGCACGGTCGCGCAAGAGGTTTTCAGCATAGTAATCGTCCGGGCGGCGCGGTGCGCCACGCTTCAGCGCTTGCGCGTAGCTGGCAAGCAGTGGTGAAAATTCATGCGCATCGTTCAAATGCAGCAGGGATATATCAATGGCGTGTTCGTCTGGAGCTTTCTTGGTCATTGTCGCTTCCGTCCCTTTATTACTGCCTACCGTTGCCGGGGTGCTTCAGGATTGGTTGATTGTGCCGTTCGCGTCAACCTTAACCCGGAATGAAAATCGATTTGAATCCATTCAGGCAGATGACAATCGTTAACAAATGGTTAAAGCTGATGTAACCGCCACCTGTCTTGAGGTCTGCTTCATGCTGCGCACATCACTTCTGGTCTTGTCCGTCCTGTCGGGTCTACCGGGTATCGCGTTTGCTGACGGCAATACCTATGGCGATGAATATGGCAATGTCATCATGCAGGAAGCGGGCGGTCCAAAGATCATCTTCGTCGGGTCAAGAGCGGCAAAGTCCGACGTGATCGGACGGGATGTGCGGCGCACAAAACCTGTCTATAAACGCGCCAGCGGACCTTCTGTTATTTACCCTGCTGCCGATCCCCTGGTCGTGGGTGTCATACCCGCCCCCAATACGAGCTGTGATGCACCAATCGTCATCAAGGGCTTGAGCTATCGCTATGGTCTGGATCGTAACGAGATCGCAATCCTCGGACATCCCGGCTGCCCCGACTGATCTAAGGACAGATTTAATTTGCCTCAAATGCGCAGCGCCTGTATGGCACCCGCACATTTGAAAGGTATTGAATATGACTCAGCGCTCCGGGGGCGCCCTCGTTCTATTTTCCGGCGGACAGGATTCCGCCACCTGTCTGGCTTGGGCACTATCGCAGTTTGACCGCGTTGAAACTGTCGGCTTCGACTATGGCCAACGCCACAAAATTGAACTTGAGGTCCGCAAGGAATTCCGTGCGGCGCTGACCAAACAATTTCCCGAATGGGCGTTGCAACTCGGCGAGGACCATATGCTCGACGCCGGCATTATCGGCCAGCTGGGCGGCTCAGCCATGACTGAGAGCATTGCCATTGAAATGGCAGAAAATGGCCTGCCCAATACATTCGTTCCGGGACGCAATCTGCTTTTCTTTACACTGGCGGCGGCATTGGCCTATCGCCGCGGATTGCGGGTGATCGTCGGAGGCATGTGCGAAACCGATTATTCCGGCTACCCTGATTGCCGCGACGACACGCTGAAAGCCCAGCAAGTGGCTCTTTCGCTGGGGCTGGATCGCCGTATCACCATCGAAACACCCCTCATGTGGCTGGACAAGGCGCAGACATTTGCACTGGCCCAAGAACTTGGCGGCCAATCGCTGCTCGATCTGATCGTGGAGAAGAGCCATACCTGCTATCTCGGCGATAGAAGCAAGCGCCATGACTGGGGCTATGGTTGCGGCACATGTCCCGCCTGCGAGTTGCGGTCAAGCGGCTGGCAGAAGTTCAAGGCGGAGGCCGCGTGACCTACGCTGTCAAGGAAATCTACCTGACTTTGCAGGGCGAAGGCAATCATACGGGCCGCGCAGCGGTATTCATGCGCTTTGCCGGATGCAATCTATGGTCTGGTCTCGAACGGGATCGCGAAAAGGCGACCTGCCAGTTTTGCGATACGGATTTTATCGGCATTGATGGACCGGGCGGCGGCAAATTCAAAACTGCCGACGCGCTTGCCGATGCTGTTGCCGCCCAGTGGCCGCAAGGTGGCGGTGGCAAACCCTATGTCATATGCACGGGCGGCGAACCGCTGCTGCAACTTGATAGCTCCCTCATCGACGCATTTCATGCACGGGGCTTTGAGGTCGGGATCGAGACCAATGGCACGCTGGAAGCCCCGGGCAGCATTGACTGGATTTGCGTCTCGCCAAAAGCGGCAGCGCCGCTCGTCCAAACCAGCGGCAACGAGCTGAAACTGGTCTTCCCGCAAAAGGAAATTGAGGCGCATCCTTCACGTTTCGAGCAGCTTTCCTTTGAGCATTTCTACCTTCAACCTCTTGACGTCATCGGTGATCCGGCGCAAACCGCCGCGCATGTGGCATCTGCAGCGGCCTATTGCCTCGCTCATCCGCTTTGGCGGCTGAGCACGCAGACACATAAGATGAACGGTCTTCCATAGGGCAAACCCTTTCGGTGCCGTGTTTGACTTTGCGGGCGCCTGTATTGCGCCAAGGCTAATGGAGCACTTATGAGAATCTTCAACGAATTTACGTTTGAGGCGGCACATCATTTGCCGCATGTTTTTCCTGACGGGCACGTCAATACGCGCCTGCACGGACATAGTTTCCGCGTGCGTGTGACGCTCGAGGGAAAGCCTGACAAAAGGACCGGTCTTATCGCCGACCTTGGACAGGTCGAGACCGCTTTCGGCACTGCCCGGGAAAAGCTGGACCATCGCTATCTGAACGAGATCGAAGGGCTCGAAACCCCAACTCTGGAAAACATCGCCATGTGGCTGTGGCGGCATTTCTATCCTGAGTTGCCGAGCCTTGCGCAGATCGGTGTCTATCGCGATACTTGCGGCGAAGGCTGCGAATATCAGGGTGAGTATGAAACGCGGAGAGTCGCAGCATGAGCCATTATGCAGAAAGCTCAACCATGTTGGGCAAGGATGTGAAGCTGCCGCAGCATCCCGATGAGGCAATTCTGGAAGCAGTTCCCAACCCGCAGGCCGGAACATTATTCCTCACACGTTTCGCCTGCCCCGAATTCACCTCGCTTTGCCCCGTGACGGGCCAGCCGGATTTCGGTCATCTGGTTATCGATTATGCGCCGGGCGAGACATTGCTTGAGTCCAAATCACTCAAGTTGTTTTTGGGCAGTTTCCGCAATCATGGCGCGTTTCACGAAGATTGCACTGTGAGTATTGGCAAGCGCATTGTTGAAACCGTCAAGCCCTTATGGCTGCGCATTGGCGGTTACTGGTATCCGCGCGGCGGCATTCCCATTGATGTCTTTTGGCAAACAGGGCCGATGCCGGAAGGGTTGTGGTTGCCGGATCAGGGCGTGCCGAGCTATCGGGGACGGTAATTCGTTTCATAAAGCCCCCGCCTCTCCGTCATCCTCGGGCTTGACCCGAGGAACTAGTTGAGGAGGGGCTTGCCCCCTAATACTCGCACAGAAGGTAAGAGTGGGTCCTCGGGTCAAGCCCGAGGATGACGGAGAGGGAAGCGATTGGATTCCAATCCTGTGCAGTAACAACCCTGCTCCCTATGGAGAGAAAGCTACGGTAGGCCTACTTCCACTCACGAATATCGACAAAATGTCCGGCAATTGCAGCGGCGGCGGCCATTGCAGGCGACACGAGATGTGTGCGGCCCTTGAAGCCCTGACGGCCTTCAAAATTGCGGTTTGATGTCGATGCGCAACGCTCACCTGGCTTCAGGCGATCATCATTCATGGCAAGGCACATGGAGCAGCCCGGCTCGCGCCAGTCAAAGCCTGCTTCCTTGAAAATCTTATCGAGACCTTCGGCTTCCGCCATTTCCTTGACCAGACCGGAACCTGGCACAATCATCGCATCCACAGTTGGGCTGACCTTGCGGCCTTCAACAACTTTGGCGACAGCGCGAAGGTCTTCGATACGACCATTGGTGCATGAACCGATGAAGACGCGATCAAGCTTGATATCAGTGATCGGAGTACCTGGCTTCAGGCCCATATAATCCAGAGCGCGCCATTTTGAGGAGCGCTTGGTTTCATCCGCAATATCGTCTGGGTTTGGAACAGCACCCATGACGGAGATGACGTCTTCCGGTGATGAGCCCCAGGAAACGATGGGCGGCAAATCAGCGGCATTCAGAACAACAACCTTGTCGAAATGCGCGCCCTCATCGCTCTGTAAAGTCTTCCAATATTCCACAGCACGATCAAACTGCTCGCCTTTGGGGGCGCGCGGCTTGTCTTTCACATAGGCGAATGTCGTCTCATCAGGCGCAATCAGGCCAGCGCGTGCGCCACCCTCAATCGACATGTTGCAGATGGTCATGCGGCCTTCCATCGACAATGCGCGAATGGCTTCACCCGCATATTCGATGACATAGCCCGTGCCGCCGGCAGTGCCGATTTCACCGATAATGGCCAGAATAATATCCTTGGCTGTCACACCCTCCGGAAGGACGCCATCAACACGCACCAGCATGTTCTTGGCTTTTGACTGAATCAGCGTTTGTGTGGCGAGCACGTGCTCGACTTCCGACGTGCCGATACCATGGGCCAATGCGCCAAACGCGCCATGGGTCGAAGTGTGGCTATCGCCACAGACGATGGTCATACCAGGCAGGGTGAAACCTTGTTCCGGCCCGATAATATGAACGATGCCCTGGCGAATGTCTTTTTCCGAATAATATTCGACGCCGAAATCCGCAGCATTCTTCGCCAATGCTTCAACCTGAATGCGGCTTTCTTCATTCTTGATGCCGTTGATGCGATCCGGCGAGGTCGGAACATTATGATCAACTACTGCAAGCGTCTTTTCCGGATGACGAACCTTGCGACCGGTCAAGCGCAAACCTTCAAAGGCCTGCGGGCTGGTGACTTCATGCACAAGGTGGCGATCAATATAGAGAAGGCAGGTGCCGTCATCCTGACTGTCAACCAAATGGTCATCCCAGATCTTGTCATAAAGTGTGCGTGGCGCAATCATCGCGATATCCTGGCAGTGGGGTCTTTTCGATTATTTCGTGGACATATGCACTTGAGGCCTCTCAACGTCAAGAAACAAGCATGAAAAGTGACAATGCGCCGCTACCTGTCAGGTGAAATCACCGGTTGCGTTGCGCAAGACGCCGTTCAACCCATCGCAACAGCAAAGAAAGGCTGATGGTCAAGATAAGATATATATAGGCGACCACAGAATAGGTTTCAAAAAAGCGGAATGACCCTGAGGCATAGACCTTGCCCATCTGAGTAATATCGACAACCCCGAGGACCGATACCAGCGATGAATCCTTCACCATGGCGATGAAATCATTGCCGTAAGGCGGCAAAATAGTGCGGATCGCCTGCGGCATCACAATCAGCCGGAAACGCGGAAAGCGCCGAAGCCCGAGCGCCTTGGCTGCTTCGATCTGGCCTGCATCGACAGCTTGAATGCCAGCGCGGAAAATCTCGGCAAGAAAGGCTGAATAGGCAAGAACGAGCGCAATGATCGCACGCCAGAGCAGGGAGAAATCCCGCACCAGCAGCGGCTCAGTGTAGCCAGCATTTTGCAATGGGTGCGTTATGAAATTCCATGCATAGACCAGGGCCGGGGCGCCGACAAAAGCGATATAGAACAACAGCACCAGCAGTGGAACACCGCGCATGATCTCCACATAAAACCGCGCGATCTGCCGGACGGCGATATATTCCGACCGGCTTATAATGGCCAAAACGAGCCCCAACACCGATGCAAGAAAGAACGCAACGATAGACACCCAGACGGTTATCCAGATGCCTTGCGCAACGGTTGAAAAAACCTGCCCGTAAAGCGGATTGATGAGAATAGCGAGGCCCAAGGCGATAGCGATCCCCGCGGCGACAATGAGCCACCACGGAAAGTCAGCCTTTTCCGCCGGGCGTGATGCGGCTTCGGGCTTCAAGAACGCATACTCACCTATTGACCAAGCTTATAGTCGAGAAACCACCTCTTGTTCAGCGCGTCGAATGTGCCGTCAGCCTTCAATGCGGCAATGGCCGCATTAACCGGAGCGACTAGATCGGAGCCTTTTGGAAAGATAAAGCCGAAATCTTCCGCACCGAGCGGCCCGCCAATCAGCTTCAATGCACCGCCGGATGCATCCACATAGCCCTTGCCCGCGGTGCTGTCAGTCAGGACCAGATCAACATCGCCGGTTTTCAGTGCCTGAATGGTTGCGCCGAATGTTTCAAACAACTTGATACGCGGATTCTGCTCATTGCCATCGAGGACATTGTAGACGGCAACATAGAAATTACTCGTTCCCGGCTGTGCCCCGACCAGCGTATCCTTGGACTCCGAAAAGCTCTTGGCGTCCGTGAAGCGTTTCTCATCGCTGCGAACCAGCATGAACTGCTCAGAGCGCATATAGGGCTCGGAAAAATCCACCTTCTGCTTGCGCTCGTCATTGATAGTTATGCCGGTCATACCGATCTGGTATTGATTATCAGACACCGCCTGGATCATCGCATCCCAGCTTGTATTGAGATACTCGATCTTGAAGTTGAGGCGCTTGGCGATTTCGTTCATCGCATCATATTCCCAGCCCACCGGCTTACCGGTCTTGGGATCGACGAATTGTAACGGCGGATAGGCATTCTCCGTAACCACAGTCACCTCTTTGCCGCCCAGATCAGGCAGATCAGCGGAGAAAGCGAAAATGGGAAGCATGGCCAGCGTTATCGCTGCCAGAAAAACGGCCGAAAAAATGGAACGCAAGTTCATCGGAGTCCCCCTTGTCGTGAAATAGTTGGCAAACTGATTTCACCTTGTCACCGGCGCGTCAATCCCCGCAAGCATGTCTGTTTCTTCTAACGGCAGTCACGAGGAAAAAACGCTCAAAAACAAAAAGGCGGTCCAAGGACCGCCTTTTTCAAAATTCATGCATAGCGCTTATTCAGCAGCAGGTGCCTTTGCAACAGTTGCTTCAGTCACTGTTTCGGCAGTGCCTGTTGCAGGAACTGAAGTCTTGTTCTTGCGGTTGTCTTTTTTCTCGACGATACGAGCAGCCTTACCTGTAAGACCACGCAGATAGTAAAGCTTCGCACGACGTACCTTACCGCGACGAACAATATCAACACCTTCGACCAGCGGTGAAATGATCGGGAATACGCGTTCTACGCCTTCGCCATAGGAAATCTTGCGAACTGTGAAGTTCTCATTGATGCCGGCGCCATTACGGGCAATGCAAACGCCTTCATAGGCCTGCACGCGGGTACGTGTACCTTCGGTAACACGAACATTGACACGAACTGTGTCACCTGGCTTGAAATCTGGAAGCACGCGCTTGGCTTCGATTTTTGCTCTCTGTTCGAGATCGAGCTGACGAATAATATCGACGGCCATTGTCTTATCCTTTTATTGTTCAAACAGTCAGAGCGTCCACACTTGAAAGCAGCATCTTGGCCGCGTTTCTATGTCTCGCGAGAGACAGGGGCGAATTCACCATCCATTGATTAACAGACTTCGGATTTTCCGAGTTGGCGGGCAATTACACCATAAAAGCCGCTTTGTCACCTGTTTTACCGATTCTTTTTATCCCAAAGATCCGGCCGCCGCTCGCGCGTCAGTCTTTCAGCTGCGGCCCGCCGCCATTTATCGATAGCGCCATGATTGCCGGAAAGAAGCACATCCGGAATACGGCGTCCCTCCCATTCCTGCGGTTTGGTGTAGTGCGGATGCTCCAGCAGCCCCGTTTCAAAACTTTCAGTTTCGCCGGAAAGCGCATTGCCCATGACACCGGGCAGAAGCCGCACAATCGCATCCAGCACCACGATGGCCGCTGTTTCGCCGCCAGACAGAATATAATCGCCGATGGAGACTTCTTCGAAATTCCGGCCTTCGATGAGGCGCTCATCCACGCCCTCAAAACGTCCGCAGAGCAGGATCGCCCCCGGCCCTGCCGCAAGTTCACGCACACGCGCCTGTGTCAAAGGTTTGCCGCGCGGACTCATGAACAGTTTCGGACGCTCGTCCGCCACCTGATCAACCGCACGCCCCAGTACATCGGGTTTCATCACCATGCCCGCACCGCCGCCCGCAGGCGTATCATCGACCATGCGGTGCTTGTCTGTCGCATAATCGCGTATTTGTACGGTCTCGAGCGACCATGCCCCCTCGGCCAAGGCTTTGCCTGCCAGCGAAATGCCAAGTGGTCCCGGGAACATTTCAGGGTAAAGCGTCAGGACAGTTGCGCGAAAGCCGGTCATCAGGACTTGTCTTTGCCTTCACCGCCAAGCTGACGGCGGCGCTCCTCATCCTCATTCTCATCAGGAAGAAGACCAGCGGCGGCAGGATCGACAACGATATGTCCGGCCTTGAGGTCAACCTGCGGCACAGCAGCCAATGTGAAAGGGATCAGCATGGGACGTTTGCCCGGTATGGAAAGCTCCAACAGATCGCCACCACCAAAATCAAACATGGCCGACACCTTGCCATGCCTGTTGCCATCTGCGTCGATTGCTTCCAGCCCGATCAGATCCGAGTGGTAATATTCGTCTTCGTCCAGATCCTGCGGCAGTTGCGAACGCTCAATAAACAGCGTTGTTCCATTCAGTGCCTCGGCCATATTACGGTCATTGACGCCGCGAAAACGCACGACAACGACAGTCTTGGACGGACGGATATCCAGCACTTCGAAAGCCCTGCCGGTCACATCATAAAGCGGCCCATAATCGGCAAGCGCCATGGGGTCGCCGGTAAATGTTTTTACCCTGAGTTCGCCGCGCGTTCCATGTGCCGCACCGATCACCGCCAACTGAACCGGATCATTCAACTTTGCCATTGGTCTATCCATTTAAAATCTGTTCTGCCCGAATTAGAGCAAACGCCGGATAAAACCAAGGCGAAACGTTCTCGTAAGGGTTCCTATGCCATTGTCCGCATAACAAAGCCGAGGAGCGATGCCGTGGGTGTCCAACCGAAAACCGAACAATTTCTTATTTCCGCGCGCCCCGATCTGATCGATGCGCGCGAAAACTGGCTGAAGTCGCTCAAGAACACGCGCCGCCTCGCAACAAACACGCTTGAAGCCTATGAACGTGACACGAGGCAATTTTTCCAGTTCCTGACTGGCCATCTGGGTGAGCCTCCGGCCCTGAAAGATGTTGCGACGTTGCGGATCGCCGATCTTCGCTCATTTCTGGCGCGGCGGCGCAACGATGGTGCGGGCGCACGCACGCTCGGACGCGGGCTTGCCGGTATCCGCTCCTTCCTGCGCTATCTGGAAAAGCAGGGGATGGCCAATGCAGCGGCCTCCATCGCCATGCGTGCGCCAAAACAGCCCAAATCACTGCCAAAGCCGCTAACAACAATCGACGCACGGCGCGTTGTCGAGATTGGCGGGCAGCTCAATGAAGAGCCATGGATCGCAGCTCGCAATGCCGCCGTGCTGACACTGCTCTATGGCTGTGGCCTGCGCATTTCCGAAGCGCTCGGATTGGATGGTGGAGCATTGACCGATCCCGATGCCCGCTCAATTCCCATTACCGGAAAGGGCGGCAAGACACGCATGGTTCCCCTGCTTCCGATTGTACACCGGGCGATTGCGGAATATCGCAAGCTTTGCCCCTATGATTTGGAGGAAGGCAAGCCGCTGTTTCGCGGTGCGCGCGGCGGCGATCTGCATTCGGCCATAATCCAGCGCGATATGCAGAAAATGCGTGGAGCGCTGGGCCTGCCTGATACTGCAACGCCACATGCGCTACGCCATTCCTTTGCGACGCATTTGCTGGGTCGTGGCGGTGATCTGCGGACCATTCAGGAACTGCTCGGTCATGCCAGCCTTTCAACGACACAGGTCTATACGGGCGTCGATACGGATCGCCTGATGGAAATTTACGACAAAGCGCATCCCCGCGCGTGATTGAAGCAGTTGAGACTATTGATGGACAATAATATTTCGTCTCCATTTGACCATTATGCCGATGCCTTGTTGCGGCTTTGCGCGGGATTGAGCTGGCTTCTGCTGGCATCATTTTTCGCCGTGGTTTTCAGCGCTGGCTATGCCCGCGCGGACGAAACGTGCGCGGGCAGTAATCTGATAGAGGAAATGGCCAAATCGGACCCTGCAAAACTTGAAACATTGCGCAAAGAGGCCGCCACCACACCCAATGGCCATGGGCTCCTCTGGAAAATCGAAAAGCCCGGCATCAAACCTTCCTGGCTTTACGGCACAATGCATCTGACTGATCCGCGCGTTCTGAAGCTCTCCGATGCGGCTCAAGCGGCTTATAGTGCCGCCGATCCGATTGTGATCGAAACAGATGAAATTCTGGATCCCAAAGGCATAATGAAGGTAATGGCCGAGTCGCCGGAACTGATGATGTTCACAGATGGAACGACCTTGGAAAAGGTCATCCCCGCAGACAAGCTGGATGGTGTCAAAGCCGCCCTTTCAGAACGGGGAATTCCGTTGAGCTCTGTAAACAAGATGCAACCCTGGATGCTCACAAGCATGCTTGCCCTACCCGCCTGTGAAATGGCCCGGAAAAAGCAGGGTGCCGCGTTTCTCGATATCAAGCTCGCACAGGAAGCCAAGGAAAAAGGCAAGCAGATTGCCGGACTGGAAACGATCCGCGACCAGTTAGGGGCCATGGCGTCGCTGCCTGCAAAATTTCATATTGATGGCGTGGTTGAAATGCTGGCGCTTGGACCGAAGATGAAAGACATATTCGAGACAATGACCGTTCTTTATGTGCAGGGTGATATCGGCATGATATTTCCGCTCATGCGATCAGTGTCGCCCGACGGCACAGCCAGCGGCCAAAATTATGCGGAATTTGAAGAAAAAATGGTCAGCGCACGCAATCGAACCATGGCGGAGCGTGCAGAGCCAATAATTGCCAAAGGAAACGCATTTATAGCTGTCGGTGCTTTGCATCTTCCCGGCGAACAAGGCTTGGTATCTCTTCTCAAAGAGCAAAACTATACAGTGACAGCGCAGTAGAGCGCGGAACAGGCATAAAGGGTTCTGGAACTTTACAGCATGCCATCCGTTATCCATTCATCGGCATCGCTTGAATGCCATGGAGGATAGAACATGACCTACGATCCAAATGTGCAACGACCGGCAAATGATCCGTTGGACCCGGCCAAAACAGATCGGCCTTCTACAGTTATCAACAATAAGTCCGGTAGTGGCGGAACCTATCTGGTTGCTGCCATCATTATCGCTGCAATCGTTATCGGCGGTTATTACTTCCTGAACGGGAATACCGAAATGAACGCTCCGGCGCCGACGGCGCCAGCCACCGATACCACAACGCCGCCAGCACCGGCGCCGGCTGAACCTCCGGCATCAACTGCACCGGCTCCTGCCGAACCTGCTCCTGCGCCAGCTCCCGCCGAGCCCGCACCAGCCCCGGCGCCTGCACCAGCCCCTGCTAATTAATGCGGTGAACTATAATAAAAAGGCCCGAATGTTCGGGCCTTTTTTGTGCAGTTTTTTTGACAAAGTTACATATGGATAGGCTTGGCGAATGTGGCCAATGCGGCTTCGCGCACGGCTTCCGACATTGTCGGATGCGCATGCGTTGTACGCGCCAGATCCTCAGATGAGCCGCCAAATTCCATGAGAACCGTTGCCTCGTGAATCATCTCTCCGGCACCATAGCCAAGAATATGAACGCCCAGAACGCGATCTGTGGCCTTGTCAGCAAGAATTTTAACGAAACCGTCCGTATGCAGCATGGCACGGGCGCGGCCATTGGCAGTGAACGGAAATTTACCCGACTTATATTCGATACCAGCCGCCTTGAGTTCTTCTTCCGTTTTACCAACAGAAGCAACTTCCGGCTGCGTATAAACAACGCTTGGAATGGCATCAAAATTGACATGACCAGCCTGTCCGGCGAGAATTTCGGCAACCGCGATACCTTCGTCTTCCGCCTTGTGCGCCAGCATGGGACCCTTGACCACATCTCCAATGGCATAAATGCCGGAGACATTGGTCTGCCAATGATCGTTGATGGCAACGCGGCCGCGATCATCCACCTCGACACCTGCCTCTTTAAGACCGAGACCGTCTGTGTAGGGTCTGCGACCTGTGGATACGAGAACAACATTGGCCTCGATTGTCTGGGCATCGCCGCCTTTGACTGGCTCAAAAGTTACCTTTGCACCCTTGCCGGATTTCTCGACAGCGGTCACCTTGGCGGAGAGTTTGAATTCAATGCCCTGCTTTTCGAGCATGCGCTGGAACTGCTTCGAGACTTCGCCATCCATTGGTCCGAGAATCTTGTCAAGGAATTCGACCACTGTCACCTTGGCGCCAAGGCGCGCCCAAACCGAGCCAAGTTCCAGACCGATAACACCACCGCCAACGACAACAAGATGGTCCGGAACAGCCTCTAGCTCCAAAGCACCGGTTGAAGAAATGATGACCTTCTCATCAAAAGCAACATCAACGCCCGGAATGCCTGCAACATCGGAGCCAGTGGCAATCACGATATTCTTTGCTTCGACTTCCTGAACCTTGCCATCTTCACCGGTTACTGAAACTTTACCCGCGGCAACGACCTTGCCGGTACCGATGAACGTGTCGATCTTGTTTTTCTTGAACAGAAACGCAACGCCATTCACATTGGCATCCACGGTCGCCTGCTTATGGGCAAGCATGGCCGGTAGATTGAGCTTTGGCGTACCCACATCAACGCCAAGCGTCGCGTGGGAATGCCCAGCCTCATGGAAAACCTCAGAAGCGTGGAGCAAGGCCTTTGAAGGAATACAGCCAATGTTCAGGCAAGTGCCGCCAAAGGTTGCGCGCTTTTCAATAACGGCGGTTTTTAGCCCGAGCTGTGCTGCCTTGATTGCGCACACATAGCCACCGGGGCCTGATCCGATGACGACGACATCATATGCCATGATTGATTCCTTTGCTTTAACTCACATAGTTATTGTTGGGGAACGCATTCTTTGAAGCGGAACACTTCCCACGGAAACGTTTCGATCGGCTTTTCCAGCTTGAAGTTGAAATTGCTCATTGCGCCGGAGAGATTGGGCATCAGCAAAGCTTGCGCTGCCGGCTCCTTGGCTTGTGGAAGATAGTCGGCTTGTGCGCCGTCTTTCAGCGCATAAGGCACGCCCTCCCACACTGTACAAGCCGCCAGTTCATCACCTGTCGCATCGCCGCTTGGGCAATTATACATAATCAGCGCATTGGGCCTTGCAGCTTCGTCATGCATGACAACACCTTGAAGCTTCAAATCCGCGTCATTGCGCTGCAGGACAAACTCGTTTGATGTTGCAACAGGCTGATCTTCGGGAAAGTGCTTGAATGTCAGCGTGTAGTCATCGTCGCGGTCGGTATAGACAGCCCGATCCTGCGTACATGCGGCATAGGCCGAAGAGGCAAACAGAACTCCGAGCGCAGATATGGCAGCAAGACCTTGTTTTCTGGCGTTGGGGAAAAAAACAGTCATAGCGCTCTAGCTTGCCTGGCTGGTCGCGAGCTTGATACCGAGCCCGATGAAAACCATGCCGGTTACGCGATTGAACCACTTGCCCCAGGATACAAAGCGATCCCGCACTGACTGGATCGTAAAGAAGGTGGAAACCGCAACGAACCATGCAATCAGCGCAAGCGCCATGAACACGCCATAGCTAGCCTGAATTAAAACCGGTGTTTCATGACTGACCAGCGCCGAAAACAATGACAGGAAGAACAGGACGGCTTTCGGATTCAGCGCGTTTGTCACGAAACCCATGAGGAAAGAACGCCCATCGGAAATCTTCTTCTGCGGAACATTCTCGACGACATCCGCCGGTGCTTCCATGGCAGGTGCACGCAGGGCCTTGATCCCGAGATAAACGAGATAGGCCGCACCCGCCCACTTCAGCAAGCCAAACAGAAGCAGCGATTTTGATACAAGCAGACCAAGCCCGAGCACAGTGTAGCTAATGTGGAAAAGCAGTGAAGAGCCAATGCCGAAGCTCGTCATGATAGCGCTGCGGCGGCCATGCACGATGCTCTGCCGGACAACAATGGCAAAGTCAGCTCCGGGCGAGACGATCATGATCGAAAAGACCGCCATCAGACCAAGGAATTCGTACATGTAGTGCGACATGCTTATTCTCCAGAGACGACATACTGGTGCCGGTCTGCTCCCGACCCGAGAGCAACCGGCACAGTTTTATTGCTTAGAGCATTTTGCGTTTTGAGATTCAAAACGACGCTCTAAACCTTTATTTTACGCAATTCCGGACGGAAAACCGCTACACACTTTTCCTGGAATTGCTCTAGAGATCGAGAACGAGACGCTCCGGATCTTCAAGGCTTTCCTTGACGCGAACGAGGAAGGTAACTGCTTCCTTGCCGTCAACAATACGGTGGTCATAGCTCAAAGCCAGATACATCATCGGGCGGATGACAATCTGACCGCCAACCACAACCGGACGATCCTGAATCTTGTGCATTCCAAGAATACCGGACTGCGGTGCGTTAAGGATCGGCGAAGACATGAGCGAGCCATAGACGCCACCATTGGAAATGGTGAATGTGCCGCCCTGCATATCCGCCATCGACAGCGCGCCATCGCGTGCAGCTTTACCCAGACGGCCAATATCCTTCTCGATTTCCGCAATGGACATCTGGTCGGCATTACGCACGACCGGAACGACAAGGCCCTTATCCGTGCCGACGGCAACGCCGACATGGGCAAAATTCTTGTAGATGATGTCGGTGCCGTCAATCTCGGCATTAACCGCAGGAATTTCCTTCAAGGCATGGGTGACAGCCTTGGTGAAGAAACCCATGAAGCCGAGTTTGACACCATGCTTCTTCTCGAAAATTTCCTTGTAGCGGTTACGAAGGTCCATGACCGCAGACATATCCACCTCATTATAGGTGGTAAGCATGGCAGCCGTGCTCTGCGCATCCTTGAGTCGGCGCGCAATGGTCTGGCGCAACCGTGTCATCTTCACGCGCTCTTCGCGCGAAGCATCATCTGGCGCGGAAGCCGGACGGGCAACGGCCTTCGGTGCTTCTGCAGCAGCCGGTTGCGACGTAAAGCCCTTGGCAACGGCATCAAGAACATCACCCTTGAGAACCTGGCCTCGCTTGCCGGAGCCTTCGACCTGCGAAACAGATACACCTTTTTCGCTCAACAGCTTGGAAGCAGCCGGGGAAGCTGGCATTTCACTGGGCTTGCGCTCGGAAATAGGCGTATTGCCTGCAACCTGAGCAGCCTTGTTTTCTGCCTCACCTGTGGTTGCCGCTGAACCTGGGCCGGATGCCTGTGCTACCGCGTCAGGCTTGGCTTCTTCTTTCTTGGCAGGTGCAGCGGCCGCGCCCTCGCCGGAGCCGATCATGCCAAGCAAGGCGCCAACTTCAACCGTATCGCCTTCCTTGGCGGTAATTTCGGCAAGCGAACCAGCAGCCGCAGCGGGCACTTCAATGGTCACTTTGTCGGTCTCAAGCTCGACCAGCGGTTCGTCGACAGCAATAGCTTCGCCGACCTTCTTGAACCATTTGCCGATTGTTGCTTCGGAAACGGATTCGCCCAGTGTTGGGACGCGGATTTCGGTTGCCATATTCTCAGCTCTCGTTGATCTATTTTAACTGCTCAAAGCGACGTCACGCCGCTCTATCTTTGTTTACTTATGAACCCAGAGCATCTTCAAGGAATGCTTCAAGTTGTGCAAGGTGCTTGGACATCAGGCCGGTCGCCGTTGAGGCTGCGGCAGGACGTCCGGTGTAACGGACCCGCTGATGCTTGGCATCAATATGCGCCAACACCCATTCCAGATAAGGATCGATAAAGGCCCAGGCACCCATATTCTTGGGCTCTTCCTGACACCAGACCATCTCCGCATTGCGGAAACGCGAGAGTTCAGTGATCAGCGCCTTGGCCGGGAACGGGTAAAGCTGTTCGACGCGCAGCAGATAAACATCATCGATACCGCGCTTTTCCCGCTCTTCGTAAAGATCGTAATAGACCTTGCCGGAGCAGAGAACCACACGGCGGATTTTCGAATCCTTCTGCAGCTTGATCGGCTGATCCTTCAGCAGCTGCGCATCATCCCACAACAGACGGTGGAAGGAGGAATCGCCGGTGAAATCGCTGATCGACGATACCGCACGCTTATGACGCAGCAGAGATTTCGGCGTCATCAGGATCAGCGGCTTGCGGAAGTCGCGTTTCATCTGGCGGCGCAGAATATGGAAGTAATTTGCAGGTGTTGTGCAATTTGCAACCTGCATATTGTCTTCCGCACAAAGCTGCAAATAGCGCTCAAGACGAGCTGAAGAGTGCTCCGGACCCTGACCTTCATAGCCGTGTGGCAGCAGGCAAACCAGGCCCGACATACGCAGCCATTTACGTTCACCCGATGAGATGAATTGGTCGAATATGACCTGCGCGCCATTGGCAAAGTCACCAAACTGAGCTTCCCAAAGGGTAAGCGCGCGCGGATCGGACAGCGAATAGCCATACTCAAATCCAAGGACAGCCTCTTCCGAAAGCATCGAATTGATGACTTCGTAAATAGCCTGACCTTTTTGAAGATTGTTCAGCGGAATGTAGCGTTGTTCCGTGTCCTGATCATAGAGCACCGAATGCCGCTGGCTGAAAGTACCGCGCTCGACGTCCTGACCTGACAGGCGAACGGGATGCCCCTCAATTGCCAGTGAGCCGAATGCCAGTGCTTCTGCCGTCGCCCAATCGAAACCTTCGCCGGTCTCGACCATCTTGGCGCGATTATCCTGAAAGCGCTGAATGGTGCGGTGAACATTGAAGCCCGCTGGCACTTCTGCCAGCTTCTTGCCGATTTCCTTGATGGTCTTCAGCGGAAGCCCCGTTTTGCCACGGCGCTGCTCATCAGCATTATCTGCTGTGCGCAAGCCGCTCCAGGCGCCATCCAGCCAATCGGCCTTGTTGGGCTTGTAGTGTTGACCGGCCTCAAATTCCTGCTCGAGGTTTTCGCGCCATGTGGCGCGCAGCTTTTCAAGATCGGCTTCAGTAATCAGGCCTTCTTCGATCAGCTTGGAGGAATAGAGCTGTACAGTCGTTTTCTGGCCGCGAATGGTCTTGTACATCAGCGGCTGCGTGAATGCAGGCTCATCGCCCTCATTATGGCCGAAGCGGCGATAGCAGAACATATCAATGACGACCGGCTTGTGGAAGGTCATGCGATATTCGGTGGCAATCTTCGCCACATAAACAACGGCTTCCGGATCGTCACCATTGACGTGGAAAATCGGCGCCTCAATCATCTTCGCCACATCGGATGGATAGGGCGAGGAACGCGAGAAACGCGGATTGGTGGTAAAGCCGATCTGGTTATTGATGATGAAATGCACCGTACCGCCGACGCGATGACCGCGCAGACCGGAAAGGCCAAGACACTCGGCAACAACGCCCTGACCAGCAAATGCCGCATCGCCATGCAGCAGCAGCGGCATGATCTTGGCACGCTCGGAAAGCGGCACAACTTCATCACGGTCACGGCCGGCGAGCAGATCCTGCTTGGCACGGGCCTTACCCATGACAACCGGATTTACAATTTCCAGGTGCGAGGGATTGGCTGTCAGCGACAGATGCACCTTGTTGCCGTCAAATTCGCGATCCGACGAAGCACCAAGATGATATTTTACGTCGCCCGAACCTTCCACGTCATCCGGTGCGTAAGAACCGCCCTTGAACTCGTGGAAAATGGCGCGATGCGGCTTGCGCATGAACTGGCTAAGCACATTGAGGCGTCCACGGTGAGCCATGCCAAGGACGATTTCCTTGAGGCCCATCGAGCCGCCACGCTTGACAATCTGTTCCAGCGCCGGAATCAGCGATTCCGCACCATCAAGACCGAAGCGCTTGGTGCCTTTATATTTGACATCAATGAACTGTTCAAAGCCTTCAGCCTCGACCAGCTTGGAAAGGATCGCCTTCTTGCCTTCTGCGGTAAAGGCAACGCCCTTATCCGGGCCTTCTATGCGTTCCTGAATCCATGACTTTTCCACCGGATCGGAAATGTGCATGAACTCCACACCGATCGTCGAGCAATAGGTGCGCTGCAGGATATCGAGCATCTGCGGAATGGTCGCATATTCAAGACCCAGCACATTATCGATGAAGATCTTGCGGTCATAATCGGCTGGTGAGAAACCGTAGCTCTCTGGCGACAGCTCGTTATAGTCTTCCTTGACCTCGGCCAATCCCAGCGGATCAAGCTTGGCATGTAGATGACCACGCATGCGGTAAGCCCGGATCATCATGATGGCGCGAACAGAATCGCGCGCCGCATGAATGATATCGGAGTCAGATGCCTTCGCTGCGGCAGCGCCGTTTGTTGCCGCTGCGCCGTTGGCGCCTTTCGACTTCAGCTTGTCCGTAATGTGCTTTTCGACTTCGCCCCAATTGCCATCAAGAGCAGAAACCAGCTCGCCATTACCCGCGATTGGCCAATTTGGCTTTTCCCAGGACGCACCCTTGGCGTTCTTCTGGATATCGTCTTTATTATCGCCGAGATTGGCAAAGAATTCCTGCCATTCAGCATCCACCGATGCCGGGTCTTTCTCGTATTGTGCGTGAAGTTCCTCGATATAATGGGCATTGCCACTATAGAGAAATGAAGTGAGGGCAAAAAGATCGTTGGCCTGTTCTTGACGTGCCATATTCGTGACCGGAGCTGTGCCCCGTCTCCCTTGATAAGAGCGCACCGGCCTTCCGGTGCCACCCTGGGTGAGGCTCGCTCAAGCTATGAGCGTCCCCGCGGATTGATCAGGGCAGCAACTGCCCCGATCCTTCTTAGCTCTGATAAAGGCGAAAGTTCGCCTCCTTTAAGGTCTTATCCCTTAAGGACTTCGACCAATGTCTTTCCAAGCTGCGCAGGCGATGGCGAAACGCGGATACCCGCTGCTTCCATTGCTGCGATCTTGTCTTCAGCGCCGCCCTTGCCGCCGGAAATAACTGCGCCGGCATGACCCATGGTACGTCCGGGAGGAGCCGTACGTCCGGCGATGAAACCGGCCATTGGCTTCTTGCGGCCGCGCTTTGCTTCATCAGCAATAAACTGCGCTGCGTCTTCTTCCGCCGAGCCGCCGATTTCACCGATCATGATGATCGACTTGGTTTCTTCGTCAGCTAGGAACATTTCCAAGACGTCGATGAACTCGGTGCCCTTCACAGGATCACCGCCGATACCGACAGCTGTTGTCTGGCCAAGGCCTTCATTGGTCGTCTGGAACACTGCTTCATAAGTAAGCGTGCCGGAGCGCGATACAACACCCACCGAACCCTTCTTGAAGATATTGCCCGGCATGATGCCGATCTTGCATTCTTCAGGGGTGAGAACACCCGGGCAGTTCGGTCCGATCAGGCGTGACGACGAACGGTCAAGGCGAGCCTTGACGCGAACCATATCCATGACCGGAATGCCTTCGGTGATGCAGATGATCAAAGGAATCTCTGCTTCAATGGCTTCCAGAATGGCTTCTGCCGCGCCTGCTGGCGGAACGTAGATCACTGAAGCATTTGCGCCGGTCCGGTCCTTGCCTTCGGCAACCGAAGCAAAAATCGGCAACTGCGCGCTCGAACCGGTAGGCAGATTGCCTTCCCAGGTCTCGCCACCCTTCTTCGGGTGAATGCCGCCAACCATCTGTGTACCGTAATAGGCAAGAGCCTGTTCGGTGTGGAATGTGCCGGTCTTACCGGTCAGGCCCTGAACGAGAACCTTGGTGTCTTTGTTAACAAGAATAGACATGCCTTAGTTTCCCTTCACAGCCTTGACGATTTTCTGCGCCGCATCATCCAGATCATCGGCGGAGACGACATTCAGACCACTTTCATTGATGATCTTCTTGCCGAGTTCAGCGTTGGTGCCTTCGAGGCGAACAACCAGCGGCACCTTGAGGCCAACTTCCTTGACCGCAGCGATAACACCTTCTGCGATGATGTCGCATTTCATGATGCCGCCGAAGATATTGATCAGAATACCTTTTACAGCTGGATCAGCAGTGATGATCTTGAACGCAGCCGTTACCTTCTCCTTGCTGGCACCACCGCCAACATCAAGGAAGTTTGCTGGTTCCGCGCCATAGAGCTTGATGATATCCATCGTTGCCATGGCAAGACCTGCACCATTGACCATGCAGCCAATATTGCCATCAAGAGCGACATAGGCGAGGTCATATTTGGATGCCTCGATTTCCTTCTCGTCTTCTTCGGTGGTGTCGCGCAGCTCGACCACATCCGGATGACGGAAGAGAGCATTGCCATCAAATGAAACCTTGGCATCCAGAACACGCAGACGACCGTCTTTCATGACGATCAGCGGGTTCACTTCGAGCAGGCTCATGTCCTTCTCGGTGAAAGCCTTGTAGAGAATCGGGAAAAGCTTTTCGCCATCGGCGCGTGCTTCGCCGCTCAAACCATAAGCATCGCTAATCGTCGCGATATCTTCTGCCGTAACGCCCTTTTCAGGGTCGATTGCAACAGTGATGATCTTTTCAGGCGTATCGTGAGCAACAGCTTCAATATCCATGCCGCCTTCCGTGGAAACCACGAATGCGGGACGGCCAACAGCACGGTCGACCAGGATCGACAGATAAAGTTCGCGATCAATATCAGCGCCATCTTCGATGTAGAGGCGGTTGACCTGCTTACCAGCGGGACCGGTCTGCTTGGTAACCAATGTGTTGCCGAGCATTTCCTTGGCATTTGCAACAACTTCCTCGACGGACTTGGAGAGGCGCACACCGCCCTTTGCATCCGGACCGAGTTCCTTGAACTTGCCTTTACCGCGCCCACCGGCATGAATCTGGCTCTTCACCACATAAAGCGGACCGGGCAGTGTCTTTGCCCATTCTTCCGCCTGCTCGACCGAGTAAACGGCAACACCATTGGCGATTGGCGCACCAAATGTGTGCAGCAGACGCTTGGCCTGATATTCATGAATATTCATATGATATTTCCTCTACGAATAATCCTGAGCCGTAGCTCAGGATCGTTTCAGAATTGTTTCGTGAACCAAATTACTTGAGGTTCGGTGCGATATTGATGCAAGCTTCACAAAGCCCGGCAACCGAAGCCACCGAAGCTTCAAACTGCTTTTCTTCTGCCTTGTTCAAGTCGATTTCGATAACGCGCTCGACACCGCCTGCCCCAATAATGACCGGCACGCCCACATACATATCCTTAACGCCATACTGGCCGGAAAGATGCGCAGCGACAGGAAGAACACGCTTTTTGTCCTTGAGGAAGGCCTCCGCCATCTGAACGGCCGAGGAAGCAGGCGCGTAGAAGGCAGAGCCGGTCTTGAGCAGACCAACGATTTCGGCACCGCCGTCGCGGGTACGCTGGATGATCTGATCGAGCTTTTCCTGGCTGGTCCAGCCCATCTTCACCAGGTCCGGCAGCGGGATACCGGCAACAGTCGAATAGCGCGCGAGCGGAACCATGGAGTCGCCATGGCCACCGAGAACGAAAGCGGTGACATCTTCAACCGAAACCTTGAATTCATCGGCAAGGAAATAGCGGAAGCGTGCGCTGTCCAGAATGCCGGCCATGCCGACAACCATGTTTTTTGGTAGACCGGAAAATTTCTGCAGCGCCCAGACCATTGCGTCGAGCGGGTTGGTGATGCAGATCACGAAAGCGCCGGGGGCGTATTTCTTGATGCCCGCGCCGACCTGCTCCATGACCTTTAGATTGATGCCGAGAAGATCGTCGCGGCTCATGCCCGGCTTGCGGGGCACACCGGCGGTGACAATGACAACATCTGCGCCTTCAATGGCTGCATAGTCGTTGGCGCCGGTAAGCTTGGCGTCGAAATCATCAACCGGGGAGGACTGAGCAATGTCGAGACCTTTGCCCTGAGGCGTCCCTTCTGCGATGTCGAAAAGAACGATGTCGCCGAGCTCTTTGAGCCCGATCAGATGTGCAAGCGTTCCACCGATCATACCTGAGCCGATGAGGGCGATTTTGTTACGTGCCATGCTGGATACTTCCCTGATCTGAAGTTTTGCCTGAACTTAATGCCTTAACCGACGTCAAAGACCAAAATAACGATTATCAGAAATGCTTGTCGGCAATCTGTCGCCATATGCCTCTGCGTTGGGTGGTTCGAATATTCCTCTTTCAAAAATAACTCAACTTAAAATTTTCCCCTCAATGAATTCAATCGTTTAGATTTGATGGGACTTACGTAAACGTCAATCAGATTTAGCATTTTGAGCTATTTCGAGAGTCTCTTTACACGCCAAAAGTATCAGTCTCATGAAGCTGCGGCCGTTGGGCGGGCGGCACCTTCAAGATACTCTTCGCTTTGCATTTCGAACAGCCGTGATGCGGTGCGGTCAAATTCAAAAGCCTCAGTTCCGCGGTTGGCGACATAAAGTTTATCGGGAGAAGCGGCGGCTGAGATCACGATGTGCACGTGATTGTCATAGAGAATATCGATAAGGATAATGAAACGCTTGGCCTCATTCCTGCGCGCGTGATCGAGCACAGGCACCGCGTCGATGAAAATCGTCTTGTATCGTTGGATGATGGCTACGTAGTCCGCCGCCCCGAGCGGTTTGGAGCAGAGATCAGCAAAGGTAAATCGTGCCGCGTTGCTGCCGGCCTTCGGTATAACCACCGAGCGGCCCTTTACCGTCACGCTGTCGGACGCGACTGTCGCGCCTTCGGTGGCTGCGTGCCATGCCTCATCCATCAAACGATTCGATTCATCGTTCAGAGGGGAAAGATAAACCGGCATGCGATTAAGCTTCTCCAGCCGGTAATCGGTGCGCGCATCCAGATTGATGACGTCCACATGGGTTTTCAGCAAATCAATGAACGGCAGGAACAGCTGGCGATTGAGCCCGTCGCGATAAAGGTTATCGGGCAAAACGTTAGAGGTGGCAACAAGGACAACGCCGCGTTCGAACAAGGCTCGAAACAGGCGCGACAGGATCATGGCATCGGCAATATCCGTAACCGTGAACTCATCGAAACAGAGCACCCATGATTGTTCAGCCAGAGCGTCGGCAACAGGCGGTATCGGATCCTCCTGTTTTGTTTCGCCGTTCTTGAGAGCCTTGCGATGCGCATTGATACGCTCGTGAACATCGGCCATAAAATCGAGAAAATGGGCACGGCGCTTGCGTTTTACCGGGACAAGTTGATGAAACATGTCCATGAGCATGGTTTTGCCCCGTCCAACTTCACCGTAAATATAAAGGCCCTTGACGATCTCGTTGCGCGGGGATTTCCGACTGAAAAGCCAACCCAGGGCACTGGATTTCGTCGCAAGACGCTTCGTTGCGACATCGCGGATAAGCCGGTCGAAACGCAAGGCCAGCTGCTGTTGCGCGGGGTCCATATCAAGCTCCCCCGACTGAACGAGCGCCTGGTAGCGCTCGTTCACCGAGGGAAACACTTTCAGATTATCATGCGACATGCGGGAAGCAGTCTCTCAAGGCCGCGCCTTGTTTTTAGCGCGAGAGCGTCAGGTTCTGTCCACCGGATGTCTGACCGTCAAACTTTGACCCACCTGACGAATAAAGCCGCGCCACAGTACCGCCTGCTGCATCATACAGGGTAAGCTGCTTGCCACTGACTGCCCACGAGGACAGCGTTGCTAGCTCGCCGGGGCAACGAAGCGGACCGGCGCGATAACCCTGGCCAAATTTTGTCTGCGGGGTCGCAATCTTGCAGCTCTGACCGCCCATACTCGCATTCCATACACCGGCCACGCTGCCAGCGGTAAGGTCAGGCGCGTTTTCAGGCGGCAACGATGCCACTTGCGTATTGGGTTGAGCGCTTGGAGCCGCGCCAGCAGTGGTTGGCGCCGTCGGAAACTGATTGCCGCCGGGCGGTGGAAGCTGGCTCTGCCTGACAGAGCCGGAAGGAGCCGCTTGCAACGGTGCTGGTCCCGAATCCATCGGTTCCATCCGCGAACTCTGGCATCCGGCCAACACCATGCCAACAGCGGCAACGGTCAGCAAATTGACCTTCAAAGTTCCCATAACCTCAGTTCTCCATCTGCATAATCTGATTCGGGAATACCAACCCATTCCCCTGTGATTAACCATGATACAATGGCCATCTGGCCGAAATTCTCAACCCAAATACCAAAAAAACCACCGTTCAACGGCATTTCCATTGGCAAATGCACCCAAAAGCTGGCCGGAATGACAATATCGCCACACATGACCGCGCCAGCCTTTCGGTCAGTTGAGTCGCATTACCCAGTTTAAGCATTTCAAGGTGAATAAAGTCTTATTATGTCGTGCGAAGCTGCGACCAAAATTTAAAGCCCAAACCCATTGAACTTCCACAAGTGCCGACGTATTTCTTGACAATGACAGTCATAAATAAAACACCCCAGAGAATTCGTCACGAAACCCGCCTTCGCGTGCTTGAGGTTCAAGCTGTGAGGCATTTGACGCCGCTCATGTTGCGCGTCACCCTTGCTGGAGATCAACTCGAAGGTTTTACCAGCCCCGGATATGGCGATCACATCAAGATTTTCTTTTCGCCGCTTGGTGAAGAGCCTGTATTGCCGACACTTGGCCCCGATGGCGTTACCTTCCCGGAAGGCAAGCCACGACCGCAAATGCGCGATTATACACCGCGCAATTATCACGCCGCCACCAACACGCTTGATGTCGATTTCGTCCTGCATGGTGATGGGCCAGCCTCAAGCTGGGCTGCCCAGGCTGCTATTGGACAGAAGCTCGTGATCGGCGGGCCCCGAGGCTCGATGATTGTTTCCGATGCCTTCGACTGGTATTTTCTGGCGGGAGACGAGACTGCGCTCCCTGCAATCAGCCGCCGGTTGGAAGAACTCCCTGCTTCATCCCGTGCCATCGCAGTCATAGAAGTGGCCGGTAAGGAAGAAGAGCAATCGATCAACACCGACGCAAATGCCGAGATCATCTGGGTTCATCGCAATGGCGCTGAAGCCGGGAATAATGATCTACTGCTACGGAAAATTGAGACGCTCGATCTGCCAAGCGGCGATTGCTATGCTTTCATAGCCAGCGAAAGCAGCGCTTCAAAAGCAATACGCCAATATCTGGTTGAGCATCGTGGCCTGAACGGCGAATGGGTAAAAGCAGCGGGCTATTGGCTGCGCGGCGTTGCAGACGCGCACGAGCCGCATTGATCTCTTGACGTTGCGACGTTGAAACGGGTCAGTTAGGCTCGTCTGCAACTCTATGGGAGCAGTCATGTCACAGCCAACGAATACCCGTATCGTTCTCGCCTCTCGCCCTGAGGGGCGGGTCAAACCTGGGAACTTCCGGATAGAAGAAGCCGCGATCCCAACGCCCCGTGATGGCGAAGTGCTACTCAAAATCCTCTATCTGTCGCTCGATCCTTATATGCGCGGCCGGATGGATGATGCAAAATCCTATGCAGCTCCTGTCGCGATAGATGCTGTGATGGAGGGCGGCACCGTAGCGGAGGTTATTGAAAGCAGGCATCCCGGCTATAAAAATGGAGATTTTGTTCTCTCGCATTCTGGCTGGCAAAGCTATGCGATTTCCGACGGCGGCGGTTTGCGTAAGCTCGACCCTGAAGTCGCACCACTTTCAACCGCCGTTGGCATCCTCGGTATGCCGGGCTTTACGGCCTATACGGGCTTACTCACGATTGGCCAGCCGAAACCCGGCGAAACCGTTGTCGTTGCGGCTGCCAGTGGTCCGGTCGGCTCCACTGTCGGCCAGATTGCAAGGCTAAAAGGAGCGCGTGCCATAGGCATTGCAGGTGGCCCAGAAAAATGCGCCTTCATCAGGGATGAACTTGGATTCGATGCAGCAATAGACCACCACTCGCCTGACTTTTCCGAACAGTTAAAGCTGGCATGCCCGGATGGAATTGACGTCTATTTCGAGAATGTCGGCGGCGCTGTCTGGGACGCTGTCTTTCCGCTGCTGAATACGTTTGCTCGCATACCGGTTTGCGGCCTCATCGCCCAATATGATGGCCTTGATACGTCCGGTAAGGACCGTCTCCCCCATCTCATGCGCGATGTCCTGAAGAAGAGCCTCCTGATACGCGGTTTCATACAGCGGGAGTTCGTGGATCAGCGCCCAGCCTTCACTGAAGATATGGGAAAGTGGCTGCAGAGCGGTGAGGTGAAGTATCGCGAGGATATTGTCGAGGGCCTCGCCAATGCGCCAGAAGCCTTTATGGGACTGCTTCAGGGGCACAATTTCGGAAAACTGGTTATCCATGTGACAGATTGAGCAAATGATGCGCGCCGCCAATGCTTGCAGGGACTGGCATTTCTTCACCTTTTCCGCCATATAGACCCGATAGACACGAAAACTGATGGCAGGACCAGACGGCATGATCACGCGCGCACCCTTCGCGAAGATGAACGGGCTTGGCAATGAAATTATCGTTGCCGACATGCGTGGACGTGCGGACAGAATTACACCGCAAGCGGCGATAGCGCTTGATCGCGATCCTGCAACCAAGTTCGATCAAATCATGGCGATCCATTCTCCCCACAGCGATGGCACGGATGCTTATGTCGAGATCATCAATTCTGATGGTACTCATGCACAAACCTGCGGCAATGGTATGCGCTGCGTCGTGCAGGCGCTCAGCGCCCAGACGGGCAAGCGCGAATTCTCCTTCGAGACAATCGCGGGAATTCTGACCGCAAGCGAGCACCCGGACGGCCAGATTTCCGTCGATATGGGAAGGCCGCACTTTGAATGGCAAGAAATCCCGCTCTCCGAACCCTTCCACGACACGCGTAAGATCGAATTGCAGATCGGGCCTATCGATGCGCCGGTCTTGCATTCGCCTTCCGTTGTCAGCATGGGCAATCCACATGCCATTTTCTGGGTCGATCAGGATGTCTGGAATTATGATCTGGAACGCTTTGGTCCAATGCTCGAAAACCACCCCATGTTTCCGGAACGGGCCAATATTTCGATCGCTCACGTAACGAGCCGTAACGCAATAACGCTGCGCACATGGGAGCGTGGTGCGGGCATTACACGCGCCTGCGGTTCTGCCGCATGTGCCGCCGGTGTATCGGCGGCGCGCACCGACCGGACAGACCGTGCCGTAACTGTAACTGTGCCAGGCGGCCCGTTGGTTATTGAGTGGCTGGAAAACGATCATGTCCTGATGACAGGGCCAGCCGAGTGGGAATTTTCAGGCTCTCTCGATCCTCAAAATGGCAACTGGGCACGCAGCGAAGACGCACAAGGAGCGGCCTGATGGCTGTGGACGTCGTTACTTTCGGCTGTCGTCTTAACACCTATGAATCCGAGGTGATGAAGCGGGAAGCCGATGCTGCCGGTCTTGGCACGCTTGAAAATGGCGCAATTATTTTCAACACCTGTGCCGTAACCAGCGAAGCGGTGCGGCAGGCGCGACAAGCGATCCGCAAGGCACGGCGCGACAACCCGGCTGCCCGGATCATCGTGACGGGTTGCGCGGCGCAAACCGGGGCCGATGATTTCGCCGCCATGGATGAGGTTGATCTCGTCCTCGGCAATGAGGAAAAGCTCAAATCTAACTCATATCGCATGCTGCCTGATTTTGGCGTCAACCAGTTTGAAAAAGTGCGGGTTAACGACATCATGGAAGTGCGCGAAACCGCGTCACACATGGTTGATGCCATTGAAGGGCGCGCACGGGCCTTTGTACAAGTGCAAAATGGCTGTGACCATCGCTGCACCTTCTGCATTATTCCCTATGGCCGGGGCAATTCTCGTTCGGTGCCGATGGGCGGTGTGATCGAACAGGTCAAGCGGCTTGTCGGCAATGGTTATCATGAAGTGGTCCTGACCGGCGTCGACATGACCAGCTATGGCCCGGATCTTCCCGGCAATCTGCGCCTTGGCAAGCTGGTAAAGACCGTCCTGAAAGAAGTGCCTGATTTGCTGCGCCTGCGCCTTTCTTCCATTGATTCCATCGAGGCCGATGAGGATTTGATGGAAGCATTGGCCACAGAAAGCCGTCTGATGCCGCATCTGCATCTCTCGCTTCAATCCGGTGATAATATGATCCTGAAGCGGATGAAGCGTCGGCATTCGCGCGAAAATTCCATCACGTTCTGCGAAACTGTGCGCAGTATCAGGCCGGATATCGTGTTTGGCGCCGATATCATCGCAGGTTTCCCGACGGAAACAGAAGAAATGTTTGAAAATTCGATCCGCATTGTCGAGGAATGCGGGCTGACAAATCTTCACGTTTTTCCGTTCAGCCCACGCGAAGGCACACCTGCCGCGCGCATGCCACAAATGAATCGCAGGATAATCAAGGATCGTGCCGCGCGGCTGAGGGCTGCAGGTGATGCGGCCTATAATAAGCATCTGGGCAGCCTTGTTGGAACGCGTCAGAAAATTCTCGTTGAACGCGAAGGCATTGGCCGCACGGAAGGCTTTACACTTGTCGGTGTTGATGCCGATGCGGCAGGAACCATCATCGAGCGGACTATAACAGGGCATGATGGTGACAAACTGTTGGCCAACGCCAGTGACAATGGCAGCAATCGCCACGCGGCATAAAAAGTAAAGCAGCATTCATGGCTCTGGGTTTTATCAAGAAAATATTTTCATTCGGCAAGAAGGAGGTTGAGGAAACCCCTGCCGATGTACCTCTTATCGAGTCGGACAAGATCGAAACGGTTGAGCAGATCTATGAAGATACTGCTGCGCAGGAAACACTGCCTGTTGGAGAAGAGACTTCTGTCATCGAGGTCGAAGAGTCTGATGCGCCCGTAGAGTCTGCGACGCTCGTTGAAGACCCCCTGCCCGAACCTGAAATTCTGACGGAACCTGAGCCCGAGATCATCCCGCAAGCAGATATCGAGTCAACGGAACCTCTCGAACAGGCGATCATCGAAACCGTTGCTCCGGTTGAGATCAAAGTACTGCAGGAAGAGCAGATTGAACCGGTTATTGAACCAGAACCGGAGCTTCAGCCTGAACCCGAGTTTGCTCCCGAAACAGCGCCGGAGATTATTTCTGAGCCGGAACCGGTAATTGAAACGCCCGTTGTCGTGGCACCCGAAGACATGCCCGCGACACCCAAGCCGCTGGTCAAGAAAGTTACGGTGTCAAAGACTGTTCAGGAAAAGCAGGACGAAGAACCACAACCGGTAGAACCGGAAAAACGCATCAGCTGGTTTGAACGCCTTCGCAAAGGGCTATCGCGTTCCTCGCAACAACTTGGCGATTCTATCGGTGGTATCTTCACAAGGCGCAAGCTCGATGAAGATACGTTGCAAGACCTTGAAGACGTCCTGATCCAGGCCGATCTCGGGATGGAAACGGCGATCAGGATTACAGGTGCTTTGAGCGCCACACGCTACGGCAAGGATATCAGCACTGATGAAGTGCGTAGTATCATGGCAACGGAAATCGAAAGGGTGCTTGGACCGGTGGCAAAACCGCTGGAACTGGACCTTTCGCACAAGCCGCACGTCATTCTCGTTGTCGGTGTCAATGGCACCGGCAAGACCACGACAATCGGCAAGCTCGCCGCAAAGCTGACAGCCGGTGGTCTGAATGTCATGCTGGCTGCAGGCGACACGTTCCGAGCGGCGGCAATCGAACAATTGCACATATGGGGCAAGCGTACTGGCGCGCCGGTCGTCTCCAGCAAGCTTGGTGCCGACGCTGCCGGACTTGCCTTTGACGCGTGGAAGCAGGCCAAGGAAGCGGGAAGTGATGTTCTGATCATCGACACCGCCGGTCGTTTGCAAAACCGCGTAGAACTGATGGAAGAACTGGCCAAAATCGTGCGCGTTCTCGGCAAGCATGATCCTGAAGCGCCGCACACGGTTCTGCAGACACTCGATGCGACGACCGGCCAGAATGCGCTTAACCAGGTTGAAATTTTCCGGAACATCGCGGGTGTCAACGGATTGGTCATGACCAAGCTTGATGGCACGGCACGCGGCGGCATTCTTGTCGCCATCTCGGCAAAGCATAAATTGCCGGTTTATTTTATTGGCGTAGGCGAGCAGGTCGATGACCTTGAGCCATTTGCGGCAAGCGATTTTGCCAAAGCCATTGCTGGAGTTGCATGATGAACGAACCGATTTTCGAGCGCGATCCATCCGATCCCGCACACAAACAGGTCAATCCATTGCTGAAACTGGCGCTGGAAATGGGCCCGCTGATGATCTTCTTTTTTGCCAATGCAAAAGGTGAATGGCTGTTGGAGCGGTTTCCGGTCTTGTCAAATATTGGCGAACCGATCTTCGTCGCCACTGCCCTATTCATGGCTGCAACCTTTATTGCCCTCGGAGTATCCTGGGTCCTGACCCGAAGCCTGCCGATCATGCCACTCATTTCCGGCATCGTCGTATTGATATTTGGCGCGCTGACGCTCTGGTTGCACAATGAGACTTTCATCAAAATGAAGCCGACAATCGTCAATGCTCTGTTTGGCATCATTCTGCTTGGCGGGTTATATTTCGGTAAAGCGCTTTTGGGCTATGTTTTTGACAGTGCCTTCAAACTCAATGCTGAAGGCTGGCGTAAACTGACTCTACGCTGGGGTATCTTCTTTCTCTTTCTTGCAGTGCTGAACGAAGTGGTTTGGCGCAGCTTTTCGACAGATTTCTGGGTGGCGTTCAAGGTATGGGGCACAATGCCGATCACCCTGCTTTTCACCTTCGCGCAAATGCCGCTGATCATGAAATATTCGACCGAATCGCTAACCAATGAAAAGGCGGCCAACAAGAAAACATGACGCCACAAACGGTCACAATTTCCGCCTGATCGCGACGAAATCCCGCCGCTATCAACGCTCAAGAATCACCAATCATCAATGATTCTTGAGAAAGACAACCTCCATGAAAACCGCCCTGATGGGTTGCGACTGCGATGCCAAGGTCTGCGAATATATCAAGACAGCAGATACGGGCTGGAGCAACATGGAGACTTGCCGCGCTGATCTGGAGGCACAGATCCGAAAGGCGGGCAAGGTTGATTACCCGTTGATTACGGCGACCTGTGCTGCTTCAGCGCAGCAAAGCCCGATGATCGCGGGCCATTCGTTCAAAGTGCCAGCGCCGATCCTTGACCGCCCTGTTGAAATCATTGCCATGGGAACATCAGTCGAAGAGCCCGTCCTTATTGAAAAGCGCTCTTTAGGCTACCGACTGATCAGAGTACCTTTGATTGAGGCGGTCGAAGGCACTGCTACGGCGGCAGGCCGTGCGGTGGATTGGGCAAGGCACTACGCCTCGCTCTAATTCGACTTTAGCGCGGCCTCTATAGCAGGCATCAAATCTGTACGGATCGTCTCTTCAGAAAATGGTCCGACATGCTTGTAGGCAATGACCCCGTCGCGTCCGACCAGGAATGTCTCCGGCACACCGTACACGCCCCACTCGATTGCCGCGCGGCCATTGAGATCGGCACCAATTGCCCCATAGGGATTACCGAGATCCTCAAGAAATCCGACTGCGTTTTCCGGCTTGTCTTTATAATTGAGGCCAGTCAGCACAATCCGCTTGTCCTGTGCCAGCTTCATCAACAGCGGGTGCTCCTGACGGCAGGGCAGACACCACGAGCCGAATATATTGACCAGCGTGACCTGACCTTTGAACTTGGACGGATCAAGGCCTGGAACAGCTTGGCCATCCTTCATGAGTCCCGCAACCGCTGGCAGCGAAACATTCGGTGCTGGCTTGCCTAACAATGCGGAAGGGATGACAGATTCATCGCGGCCCGAAGCAAGCTGCAAAGCAAAGATAGCCGCAAGAATGATAAACAGGATCAAGGGCAGAAAAACGAAGATTGGGTTGCGCTTGCGAGGCATCGATTGCCTTTGAACGTCCTCGCTCATGATGCACCATCTTTGCCGAAACCTGAACGACGGCGGACACCACGCGCTTCGAGGTCGCGCAGTGCTTTGAGTTGGTTGCGCTGGTCGAGGAGAATCCAAGCGATCAAACCTGACAGGGCTATGCCTGCGGAAAGATAGGAAGCGAGTACGAAAGCCATATGATTGCTCATCATGGGGCCTTTCGTTCTGCGCTGCGCGCTGCGATACGCCGCATGGCAGTGACCCGGCGACGCCATATCTCATTGCGCATGACCATGATGTGCAATGTGAAGAACAGCAGCGTAAAACCGATTGCCATAACCAATAATGGCCAGAGCAAGGAAGGGTCTATTGTCGAGCCGCCCATGCGAATAACCGACGCTGGCTGATGAAGTGTATTCCACCAATCGACGGAAAACTTGATGATCGGGATATTGACGAAGCCCACAAGCGTGAGGATGGCAGTGACCCTTGCGGATCTCGCCGGATCATCCATGGCGCGCGTCAGCGCAATCACACCAAGATACATGAGAAACAACACAAACACCGAAGTCAGGCGCGCATCCCAAACCCACCATGTTCCCCACATGGGCTTGCCCCAGAGCGAACCTGTCATGAGGGCGAGAGCTGTAAAAACAGCGCCGATGGGGGCCGCTGCCTTTGCCGCAACATCGGCCAGAGGATGACGCCAGACAAGCGTGCCAAGCGCTGCAATCGACATGATCGTGTAGCACATCATGGAAAGCCAGGCGAAAGGCACATGGATGAACATGATCTTGACGGTTATGCCCTGCTGATAATCATCCGGCGCCATCATCGACATCCAGAAACCGATCGCAAGCGTGATCAGCGTTGCCCCGGCAAGCCAAGGCAAGACGCTACTCGCAAGGTTCAAAAACCGTGTCGGGTTCGCCAGATCGGTCCACCGCCCAGATTTGGATGCCACATTGCTCATAAATATCTCTTAGCTTTTCATATTTCGTTGCGCAATTCACCAGTCTGTCAGTCGGCGGATGATTTAAGTGCAGCTGCCGCCGCCCACGGACCGATAACCGCAAAGAACAATGTAATCGCACCTAGAATAAGCAAAGGTGCCAGAAATGGGGCCGGATCTTCAATTGCGCCATAGGACGCAGATACACCGAAGATGAGCACCGGAATGGTAAGAGGCAGAACAATCACCGAAACAAGCAGTCCACCACGCGGCAGCGAGACTGCAACAGCCGCACCGACAGCCCCTATAAGCGTGATGGCCGGCGTTCCTATCAGAAGGGTCAATGTGACTGCACCAATTGCCAGCGGCTCCATATTCATGAACAGGCCCAGCAAGGGCGCGGCAATAACCAACGGCAAAACGCTCACTGTCCAATGGGCGAGGCATTTCACCAGCACCGTGATCGCCAGCATGCGGCGTTCGGAGTTCATGATGAGAAGATCAAGCGAGCCATCATCACGATCTGCCTGAAACAGCCGGTCGAGGCCAAGGAGAGTTGCAAGCAGTGCGCCGATCCACAGCATGGCCGCGCCAATGCGCGCGAGGAGCTTGAGATCGGGCCCGACGCCGAAAGGCACGACAGCAATCACAGCCAGAAAAAACAATATCCCGACCAGTGCGCCGCCGCCTGCCCGTAAACCAAGGCGGGCATCTCGCACGAACAATGCGCCCATCAGTGAACAGCCTCGAGTGTCAGTTCTTGCGAATGCGGCAATCCGAGAGGCAGATGCGTGGCCGCCACGATGATACCGCCATTGCCAAGATGAGCCTGCATCAACGCCGAAAACTGTGTTTCGGATGACTTATCCAGTCCAGCGGTCGGCTCATCCAAAAGCCATACGGGCCTGTCACTGGAAAGAAGCCGCGCTATGCTGGCGCGTCGTTTTTGGCCGGTGGAAAGATAGCCAAAGGGCAAATGGCTGATATCGGCCAATCCCACCATTTCAAGCGCTTCGGACACATGCCGCGCTCCGCCGCCATAAAAGGATTGCCAAAACCGCAAATTTTCGTCCAGCGTCAGCGCGGGTTTCATCGCATTCATATGCCCGACAAAATGACATGCCGCGCCCAACGTTTCGAATTGCTCACGATTATCCTGCAGCACTATTTCTCCCTCGGCTGGCCGCAACAATCCTGCCGCGATTCGCAACAAGGTCGATTTGCCGACGCCATTTGGCCCGGTGATGAGTAGGGCTTCGCCAGCCTGAATGGTAAAGTTGAGGTCAGAAAACAAGATTTCCCCGCCCCGCTCTCCGCCCAACCCTTTGGCCACTAACTGCATGAAAAACCCGCTTTTTCTGTTTTGAGCGCAACCAAATGACCATTTCGCCGCAGCCCGTATTTTTGCGCCTTACGGTCTGGCACAAATCGCGGAAAAACTCTATATACCAGTCAACCATGCCAGCGGTCGGCATGGAAACAATTTTGGCCGATCTCAAGCGAATACTTCCCGGTATTTGCTGGGACGGACAGCGGAAATGACTGCACCCGCACCTTAGCGCGTCCTTGAAACGCGGCAAAGGCGTTCGTCCCGGGTTAGGCCGCAGCATAAGGACGAACGCAAAATGTCTCAGATCGATAGTTTTAAATGCCGTAAAACCCTCACCGTAGGGGATAAGGAATATGTTTATTTCAGTTTGACCGAAGCCGAAAAGAACGGCTTGGAAGGCATTTCCGCCCTCCCATTCTCCATGAAAGTCCTGCTTGAAAACCTGCTTCGCTTTGAAGACAACCGCTCGGTTTTCAAGAAAGATATTGAGAATGTCGCCAAGTGGCTTGTTGATCGCGGTTCTGCCGGGGCAGAAATTGCTTACCGCCCTGCCCGCGTTCTCATGCAGGATTTCACCGGCGTTCCAGCAGTCGTCGATCTTGCCGCCATGCGTGATGCAATGGTCAATCTTGGTGGTGACCCTGAAAAGATCAATCCGCTCGTCCCGGTCGATCTGGTTATCGACCATTCCGTCATCGTCGATGAATTCGGCAATCCACAGGCCTTCAAGCGCAATGTGGATCTGGAATATGAGCGCAATGGCGAGCGTTACCGCTTCCTGAAATGGGGCCAACAGGCATTCAAGAACTTCCGCGTTGTTCCGCCCGGCACGGGCATTTGCCATCAGGTCAACCTCGAATATCTGGCACAAGGCGTCTGGACCAAGGAAGAAGACGGCGTGACTGTCGCTTATCCTGATACCTGCGTTGGTACGGACTCGCACACCACCATGGTCAATGGTCTTGGCGTTCTTGGCTGGGGCGTTGGCGGCATCGAAGCCGAGGCTTCCATGCTCGGTCAGCCAGTTTCCATGCTTCTTCCGGAAGTCATCGGCTTCCGCCTGACCGGCAAGGTCAAGGAAGGCGTTACGGCAACCGATCTGGTTCTTACCGTTGTTCAGATGCTGCGCAAGAAGGGTGTTGTCGGCAAGTTCGTCGAGTTCTTCGGCCCTGGTCTTGATTCGATGACATTGGCTGACCGCGCCACCATCGGCAATATGGGTCCGGAATATGGCGCAACATGCGGCTTCTTCCCGATCGACAATGAAACCATCAACTATATGCATATGTCTGGCCGTGACGAAGATCGTCTGGCGTTGGTTGAAGCCTATTCAAAGGCTCAGGGCATGTGGCGTGAAGCGGGCTCTGCTGATCCGGTCTTCACCGATACGCTGGAACTGGATCTCGGCACGGTTGTGCCTTCCATGGCTGGCCCCAAGCGTCCTGAAGGCCGTATCGCGCTGGAAGGAATTGCTTCCGGCTTCCGCGAATCATTGCAGAAGGAATACAAGAAGACTGAACAACTCGATGCGCGTTATCAGGTCGAGGGCGAGAATTATGATCTGGGCCATGGCGACGTTGCCATTGCCGCCATCACGTCCTGCACCAATACGTCAAATCCAAGTGTTCTGATTGCCGCTGGCCTCCTCGCCCGCAACGCAGTTGCCAAGGGTTTGAAATCCAAGCCTTGGGTCAAGACTTCGCTCGCCCCCGGCTCGCAGGTCGTTGCCGCCTATCTGGAAAGCGCAGGTCTGCAGGTTGAACTCGACAAGCTTGGCTTCAATCTTGTCGGCTTCGGTTGCACCACCTGCATCGGCAACTCCGGTCCATTGCCTGCGCCGATCTCCAAGACGATCAATGATAAGGGTTTGATTGCCGCTGCCGTTCTTTCCGGCAACCGCAATTTCGAAGGCCGTGTATCGCCAGACGTCCAGGCTAACTATCTTGCATCGCCGCCGCTGGTTGTCGCTTACGCTTTGGCCGGAACGGTTACCAAGGATCTGACAACCGAGCCGCTCGGCGAAGATCAGAATGGCAATCCCGTTTTCCTCAAGGATATCTGGCCTTCCAGCCATGAAATCCAAGAATTCATCACCAAGAACGTTACCCGCAAGCTCTTTTCGGCAAAATATGCGGATGTGTTCAAGGGCGATGAAAATTGGCAGAACGTTAAAGTGCCAGCCGGTCAGACCTATGCATGGGATGACAATTCCACCTATGTGCAGAACCCGCCTTACTTTGTCGGCATGGGTAAAACCCCGGGCATTGTCAACGACATCAAGGGTGCGCGCATTCTTGGCCTGTTCGGCGACAAGATCACGACCGACCATATTTCTCCGGCCGGTTCCATCAAGGCCGCCTCACCTGCTGGTCAATATCTGACCGATCATGGCGTGGCTCCGCTGGACTTCAACCAGTACGGCACGCGTCGTGGCAACCATGAAGTGATGATGCGCGGTACTTTTGCCAATATCCGCATCCGCAATCACATGCTGGGTGAGAATGGCCGCGAAGGTGGTTACACCATCCATTATCCAACCAAGGAAGAAATGCCGATCTATGATGCGGCAATGGAATATCGCCGCGAGAATGTGCCGCTGGTGATTTTCGCTGGCGTGGAATATGGCAATGGCTCATCACGTGACTGGGCGGCGAAGGGCACAAACCTACTCGGTGTTCGCGCGGTTATTTCTCAGTCTTTCGAGCGTATCCACCGTTCGAACCTTGTCGGCATGGGCATTGTCCCATTCGTTCTTGAAGAAGGTACAAGCTGGCAGTCACTGGGTCTGAAGGGTGATGAAATTGTTTCCATCGAGGGGCTTGCCACGATCCAGCCCCGCCAGAAAACATTTGCGACAGTGACATTCGCTGATGGGCAAGTGAAGCAGGTTCCTCTGATCTGCCGCATCGATACTATCGATGAACTGGAGTATCTGAAGAATGGCGGCATCCTGCAATATGTTCTGCGCGATCTGGCTGCCTGATTCGACATCATATAATTGATTTTGAAGGGCCGCCGGGCGATCGGCGGCCCTTCATCGTTGAATGGTACAGCATTCGTGATCGAATTCACCTCAAAGTGACTTCCCCTTGAATGAACGGACTCCTATCAATCTTCTGACAACCAATCTGACAGATAAGATTTATAAATTTCACGAAGAAAGCCCCGCAATCTTGCTTACGCGCACCACTTCAAAACTCTTGGCGATCGGCCTGCCCGTTTTGGCAGCGATTGCTTATGTGGTTCCGGTCTGTGCAGAAGATGCGGGAACCAAGCCGGAAGGCGTCGTCGAGCTTTATACGTCGCAAGGTTGCGGTTCATGTCCCCCTGCCGATGCTATTCTCAAAGAACTGGCGGGGGAAGGAAAGGTTGTGGCGCTGGCTTTCCATGTCGACTACTGGGACTATCGGGGCTGGACCGACAATCTTGCTTTGCCCGAAAACACCGAACGCCAGAACGAATATCGCAAAGCCTTGAGTCTCAATGGCGTTTATACGCCGCAGGTCATCGTCAATGGACGCGAGCATATGAATGGGCAGGACGAAACGAAGATTCGCCGCCGCATTGCCGATATGCGCAATACACCCATGGGGCTGACAGTGTCGGTTTCCATTGAGAAAGCTGCAAAAAACCGGCTTCTTATTGATATAGGCTCGGGATCGGTTACGGCTAATCCTGTCCGTGTCGTCCTTGCATATTTCAATCGCGAGAGCATCGTCTCTATCCCCGGCGGCGAAAATACCGGACGTATGGTGAGTTATGCCAATAGCGTTCGTGCCATGGAAACCGTGGGCATGTGGGATGGCAATGCTCAAAAGATCGAGATCCCAATGAGTGAGCTTGCCAGCAAGAAGGCCTCAGGTTGCGCGGTGCTGTTGCAAGAGATGCTTGGCGACGGCAAGCCCGGGCCAATCATCGGTGCGTCAATCATGGCGTCCAAATAGCTGAAACAAAAACAGGCCGGATAAATCCGGCCTGAGCTATTGGGGCATGTTGCCAAATATACTGAGATTATTGATCTGATCTGAACAATCCGCTTGGGCGGGGGGCTTGGGTAATCGAACTGCCCTGATCAAACCATCTCTGGCAACACAGCTGGATGTTCGGTTTGAATTTCGGCGGCAATGCGTAAGGAAGATGGCGAGAATGTGTCGCATCATCACCATTGGCTTCACCCCGTATTGGTTCGTGAGGTGCGGAAACGAAGGCACTGTTTTCACAAAATTTGCGCAGCAAGAAAATTGCAAGCTTGTAAAATTGTCCAGATGGGGTCACCTTATTGTCATCCAGGTGTCACACGACAAATTCAAAGGCGGTTGATTGATGGAAAGCAATGCAGGTGGCGACGATTCGCAGCGCCAGGCGAAACTCATCCCCCTCGTTCGAAATAATGATTTGCCGATTACCTTCGACCGGCGCGAACTCAATCAAATTTTGCGTGTTTATGGGTTTATGGTGTCCGCTGGCGAATGGCGGGATTATGCCATTGACCATCTTTCCGACAGAGCAATCTTTTCGGTTTTCCGGCGCACCAGCGAAGTCCCGATGTTCCGCATTGAAAAGAACCCGAAACTGTCACGCAAACAGGGTGCCTATAGCGTTATCGCCGCAAGCGGCCTTATTCTTAAACGCGGGCACGAACTCGACAGGGTCTTGCGCATTTTTGACAAGACGCTGAGCATCGTACGCAGCTAGAACAGGCCGCTCAATAGCGCATGCCAAATCTGCCAAGCGCGATCTTTGAAACATTGCTCACGCATGGCTTTATCTTTCTGAAGCGCATCAGCCCGATATTATCTGGAAAACTTGCTGATTTTTAGAAATGGCCAGCCGGGCGGTGTTAAGCTCCGCAATAAAGCGCCACCATAACAGAATGCTTGTACTGCCAAAGCCAAGGCACAACCCGAACCAGATGCCATAGCTGCCCCATCCGAACCCGTATGCGCACAACACCATCGCGGGGATCCCGATAAGCCAGTAACCCACAAGTGTATTGAACAGGGCCACCTTCGTTTTTCCAAGCCCACGTAACAAGCCGACACAGATATTCTGTGAGCCTTTGAAGAATTGATGCGCAATGGCGAACCATAATAATGTGGCTGCCGCCCCGAACAGGGATGGATCGGCCCGGCCACCGAGAAATGGAAGCAAAACTATTTCAGGCAGGAACACATAGACAAGGCCGATAATTGCCATTGCACTGAAGCTGATCGCGAATGTTCGTCGTGCAATAGCGCTGACCTGATCTGCCTGCCCCTTGCTGACCGTCCTGCTCACAAGAATTGATGAACCTTGCGAAAGGCCAATATTGAGCTGGTAAACAATATAGGCAAGTTGATTGACGATATTGGAAGCCGCCAATGCTAACGGACCGAAGGTTCCCATGAAGACCGTTGCTATCGAAGTGATCGCTGCTTCGGAACCATATGTCAGCGTAATCGGCAGGCCCATCCGGGTAATGATCGCCAATGTTGCCGGGCGTGCCCGCCATCCATCGAGCGCAAGCAGAGGCCTGAGCGCATCATCACGCCGGACGGTTCTCAGATAGACCAGAAATGTCCATGCCTGAACCAGGGTGGTGGCAAGGCCAATTCCAGCCAATCCAAGCGGAGGTATCCCGAGCCAACCATAGATGAAGATCAGGTTCAGGCCAGCATTGACGGCTATGGATATTATCGTAACGGTCAATAAGGAACCGGCGCGGCGCATGCCGACCGCGAACTGCCGCAACACGTTTAGCCACAGCATTGGCAGCAAGCCCGGGGCCAAGGTCAGCATGATCGGCTTGGCCAAAGTTGCCACCGCAGTCGCTTGGCCAAGGAAAGTCAGGATTTGGCTGAAAATCACCAATATGACGCCGGCAATCGTCGCCGCAATTGTTGCAATCAATATTGAGGCACACAGCAGGTCGCGTATTTCGTCAGTCGCGACGTCGTCAATTGCAGATGTTCCGGTACGTTTCTCGCTGCGTCCGACCGAAGCAGCAATGAGATTGCCAACCCCCGTCACCATACCAACGCACATGGTACGCAGCTGGTTATAAAGCAGCAGCGAAAGGCCCCCGGCTGCAACGGCCTGAACACTGATGAAACCCATCATCAGCAGATCGGTGCTTGTCAGGGCAACCTGGGCAAACTGGATACCTGCAATGGGCGCAGCCAAATCCAGAATTTCTTTATACTGTCTGAAATTTATCGGCATCGCTTTAGGCCCACAACGTCGTCGGAGGCACTGATGCCAACCTTATCGATTCAATATAGGCGTCAAAAAGCTGGTCAAGGCGACGATGCGCCGGTTTGTCCAGAAGCTGCCGCTCGTTAAGCCAATCATCATTGAAAACGCTGTCGAGATATTTTTCTCCGGCATCACAAACCAGGACGACCATAATGCTCTTTGGCTCCACGAGCGCCAAACGTTTGAGAGCAACGTGGATGGCAGCGCCTGCAGTGCCGCCAACGAGAAGGCCGGTTCTGCGCGCCACCACACGTGCCGCCGTGAATGCATCAATATCGTTTACTGTAAGGCCCTCATCGATCAGTTCGTGCTCGACATTGGGTCCAACCGTAAAACCGGCCGGCGCTCCGGCCCCGGTCTGCCAGTATTTGCCCGGGGCTCCGCCGAAAATAATCGATCCGGCAGGCTCCACGCCAATGCTTGTCACATGAGAACCGAGACGATGCAGTTCTTTGACCGTTCCACACAGTGTTCCCCCTGTTCCCACCGCGCCAACCAGATAGTCGATATCTGTTCCAACATCCCGAAGCAGTTCCATGGCTAGCCCGGTATAGCCTTCATTATTGCTCGGATTGTAGTGCTGATCCGGCCAGAAAGCGCCGGTAGCCTTTACAATCTCGCCAGCTACACGGCGTCTGGCAACCGTGCTCGGACCCTCGGTATTGCTTTCCACGAATACAAGCTCGGCGCCCATCGCTTGCATGACCCGCAGTTTGTCGCGCGAGGCATGATTATCCACAACGGCCGTAAATTTATAACCACGCTCAAGAGCGATCAATGCAAGCCCGGTTCCTGTATTGCCCGAGGTTGGTTCAACAATATGTCCTCCTGGTTTGAGCTTGCCATCGCGCTCGGCCGCAAGAATCATCTCCCGGGCCATCCGCACTTTACATGAGCCGGTTGGATTAAACTGTTCCAATTTCAGCAGCAGCCGGCTGCCCGAACCGGTGCGCGACAGCTCCAATAATGGTGTGTCGCCAATCAGCTCGGAAGATTTGGTTTTAATACGTTCAAAGGAAGGATTGCTATACACATTCATCGGTCAATCCTCCACGTAAAACGCTCATTGTCCTCGGTCACGACGATCTTGGGGGGCAAGGCAAGTTGGTGAAACTCGCTTTCATTTTTATCCATCTGATAGCCGGCAGTATTGGGGTAGATGATGTGGTCGCCATAACGAGGTGGCGCAGGGAAATTGATTTTCCGCCACGTCAGGACGTCATATTCCATACAGCTCGATCCACCGATCGCCGCGCTGACGGGGTTCTGTGGCCGAGCCTCTCCGTGTTGAACAAGAAATGGTGCAGGCAGAAACTCACTGTTCTTCCATTGCTCGGACAAGCTCATGCTGATCCCTGCAACCGTAACGATCCCGTGTTTGTCGTTCTGTTTATATCCCTGCACCGGAAAGACGGTCATCCCCGCCCCATCCAGCAGAGCTCTTCCAGGTTCCAGATAGAGCTGAATTTGCGCATCAGCGAGGCGCGAAGCCAAAGTGCCAGTCGTGGCGGGTGATTGGAGTACGGCATCCAGCATCGCGGCGCCGGTTGGCGACTGGTAGTATGGATAAAAGTGGTTAAAGGTCTTCCCGGCGTGAAACTGTGACGGGTCCATTGCTTCAAGAAAGGAATGCCAGTCCTGCTCATCGATATAATGACAGGCAAAGCCGCCGCCAATTGAGATAGCGGCACTGGGAAACCCTTGCTTGCGCGCTTCAAGGCAGCGATCAATGAGCGCCAATGCCAATTCAGCACGCGGAGCGACCGCATAGCCATCAAGGTGGAAAGAATAGCCATTCATGATGACGTATTCACGGGATTCGGCGCAACGCTTCAGCGCAGTATCCAGGTCTGCCTGGTTCAGCCCAAAACGACTATTGGGCGCATGGGGAGGCAGCACCCGCAGCAAAATCTGCAATGGAACAGAATACTTGGCAATGCTGATTGCCCGTTCCAGTTCGTCCAAGGCGTCAATAGCGACAGTTGCTTTATGGCGGCAAGACAGCCAGAGAAGATCATCACTCTTTGCTGCTCCCGTAACACCGATATTACTGCCGCAAATACCGTTTGCCAGAGCGTGGACAAATTCCGGGACACTGGCAACATCAACTGAGCCGTCCAGTTTTGCCACTTCGCGCAACCACGCTCCCGCTTTATTGGCCTTCTTGCCGAAATAGACATGCCCGCTCACATTGCGCTGTTTGAGAATAGTCTGGAATGCCTCGAGATTGGCGGCAAAACTATCCGGGTGAATGAGATGAAACGGGCCCTCGATTGCGTTGCTGATCTGGCGCAGAAGAGCGGAATCCTGTCTTACAGCCAGAGCCCAGGGGCGCTCCAAGGCGCGTACGGAGTTGAGGCCTATTTCCATAGCTCAATCCTGTTTCCGCGTCCGGCGGCGATGGCTCTTGTTGCAAGTGCATGGGCAACAGGAATGTCTGTGATGATCATGCCGCTGCTGAAAGCAAATACGCGATCCTGCTGTGAACGGCGTCCGCTTTTGCGGCCGACAATGATATCAGGCAGTTCTGCATCAATTCTGGCAATGCCATCGGGTCCGGCAAGACGTTTTCCCGTGACGCCCAGCTGACCTTCATTTGTCGCAATGGCATAGTCGGCATCTCCCAGCGCTCCGCCTGCGACGCCCTTGCTTGCGACCGAAATCAGCAATCCACCCTGTTTCAGCCATTTGGTCTCAACTTTGGGATGGGCGGCACGACCCGAGGCGGCGATCACAATGTCAGATTCGGCAACTGCTGCGGGAACATCCGTTACCAGCTCGATGCTACGACCCGGAAAATAGCGTGCAAACATTTCCAAGCTGGCAGCTATGCCGTCCGGGTGCGTCCCGAAAAGCCGCAGCGTTTCGAGATCTGGAAGAGCGGTCAAAAGAAAAGGAAGCGTATTGATGCCCTGTGCTCCGGTTCCAATCATCAATGCAGAAATGGCATTCTCTTTTGCGCAACTCCTGGCAATAAGTGCCGTTGTTGCAGGCGTGCGCAGGCCGCCTACGCGATGGCAGTCCATCAACGCAAATGGCAAACCGGTTGTGTCATCGTAAAGGCTGATAGTGGTGTAATATTTTTCCGCGCTCTCGGCTCCTTGACGGTACGAGGTTTTGAACCCGGCCTGTTGGAGTGCGCCATCATAACCAAGCATTGAATAGGCAACGGCATCGCGCTGCTCGAGTGGTAGCGGCATCATAAGCTTTGTCGGACAACGGGATTGTCCATTTGCATAGAATGCGTAAGCATCTTCCACGAGCCGGATAATATCAGCTGGCGGCAGCTCAATGTCGGCAAGATCGGAACGGGTAAGGATGTGAATTGCAGGTGTGTGCATATAGGATTTGGTCAAAATTAATCTCTTTCCAAATGATCTTGTCGCGATGAACAGCAATAATTTCTTGTGTAACGCATAGCCGGCGCATTGATTGTGCCGATGTAAAATAATCAGGTCAGGTGAAGACGTTGCTTAAAAGGGTGGTGCCAACAAAATTGAGGGAGGCCGGACTCCCAAGTACCTCCATGAAGGTTGATCTGAAAACGGGATCAATATGAACGGAACGTCTGGTTACTCGCTTTGCAATCTGGAATTCATTGAACTGTAAATCGGACGAGCATTTCAAATACAACGATCATTATTCGCAACATTATTACATCCCTATTACGTATCGAATACATTTTGGTGACTGGCGGTATTTTCGGGACTTCCTTTTAGAGGTTGCGCACTTCATCTGCCACCGCACCAACCAACTCGTGGTCATGGCTGATCAGCAAAGCACCGCCCCCATTTGCAACAAACCTGCGGACCGCATTGACAACCGTAGCGGTCGTGGCGGGATCAAGCATCGCACTCATCTCGTCGAGAATAATGTAGTTCGGCTTTGCCGCGACGGTTCTGGCCATGGCAGCGCGTTGAAGCTGGCCGTCGGAAACCTGCGCGGGGTATCGCTCTAAGAGGTCGCGTGTCAATCCGACAGAAGCAATGAGTTCGTCAACATCAACATGCGGTTTGGCGACCTGCCGGATGGTTTTCCCCAAGGTCAGTTTTGGATTGCATGAACGGCGGGGAGACTGGAACATCATGCCTATTCTGCCCTGCACCGTTCGGCCGGAGCGGCCACGGACATTTCCGACGCTAAAACCATCACAAGTGACCAGTCCATATGATGGTTGGATAAGGCCCGCCATCACCCGCCCGAGGGTTGTTTTTCCTGTCCCGGATGGCCCGGTCAAACCCAATATCGACCCGGCATGAACAGTGAGGCAAACCTTGTCGAGAATCCGGACGGGACCAGACTGGGAATGCCCGAATTCAACAATTACATTCTCTGCTTTCAAGCAAGCCATCACAGCGCTCCGGCGGCTGAAAGCCGTGCCGCGTAATTATAGGTTTCGGGCAAATCAGTGAGCACGGGTGGCACGCCCGGCATCATGTGCAATCCATTGCGGGGTAATGCGGCAAGCAGGTCGCGGGTGTAACGCTCCTTTGCTCCGCCAACCAATATATCGCGTGCCTGCCCGCTCTCTACCATTCGGGAAGCATACATGACGCTGACAGTGTCAGCAGCACCGCTATCGATGAGCTCCGCTATATCATGCGTGATGAGGATCACGGCAGCGCCCGCATCTGCTGTCCCGCGTAAAAGGCGCAAGAGGCCCACCGTAAGATCGGGATCCAGAGAAGCCGTCGGCTCGTCAGCAATAATTACTTGCGGATTTCCCGCCAACGCGAAGGCAACCGCTGCGCGCTGCGCCATTCCGCCGGACAGTTCATGCGGATAGAGGCTGAGCGCGGTGGGGCTGAGATCAACATGGCTCATCAGCTCGCTAGGCGTAAGCGGGCCGCCAAGGACAGTGACAGTCTCAGTGAGCTGCGATCCCACGGTGCGCACCGGCGTCAGGAAGGTGGCTGCCGATTGTGGTATAAGCGCAATATTGCGGCCCGCCAGTTCACGTTCCCGCCCAAAAATGCTCTGCCCATCATAAGTAATATTGCCTGTGACCTTGGCCGAGCGTGGCAGCATCCCTGTAAGAGCTTGCGCAATCATTGATTTTCCGCAACCGGATTCGCCCACCACCGCATGAATGCGGCCCTGCTCCAGCGTAAGACTGACCCGTGTAACCGCATGTACGACACCGCCGTTCAAAAGTGGCAGTCGGATGGTGAGATCGTCTATAATTACAGTCATCAAATAGAACCCCGCACGCCATTCATGCGGCCCGTGAGGTTCGTACCCACAATCCCGATAGACAAGGTAACCGCGATTAAAAACAGGCTTGGAAATACAAGCAGCCACCATTGCCCAAGCAGCAAAGCCCCTTGCGCATCGGCAAGGAGCGTGCCGAGCGATGCTTTGTGCACAGGGAGTCCAATCCCAAGGAACGACAAAGTCGATTCATGCCAGATTGCATGCGGTATGAGGAGTACGAGTCCGATCATGCTTTGACCAAGTGATGCAGGCACAAGATGGTACCAAATGATCTGCCAGCGACTCATCCCTGAAAGCCATGCCGCCTCGACATATTCGGCATGTCGAAGCCCCAATATCTGCGCTCTCACGATGCGCGCAATCTGAATCCAATGCGTTAGAACAAGAGAGGCAATAATTGCCAGCAGTGAGCCTCGGAATAGGGACACGATGATCACCCCGAGCAAAACATGTGGCAACGCGTTCATTCCATCCATAAGGCGCGTAATGGTTCGGTCGACCCAGCCGCCCGTCATACCCGCAAGAATTCCAAGCAGCATGCCAAACAGGCTCGATCCGACGGCCGTCGTCAGCGCAATCGTCAACGATATTCGCAGCCCGGTCGCCACTCTGATAAATAGATCATGGCCAGCAGAGTCCGTGCCGAAAAGACCACCTGCACCAGGCGCAAGCCCGCTGCGCGCAAAGTCAGCCGATAGGGGATCAACATTGGTTACCCAAGGCACAATAAATGCATAGCCGCCGATCAGCATAAGTACAGCCCAGGCTATTGATACGGCTGGAGAGGGCCACAATCGTCGATTCCACGAGACCTCAAGCATCGGCGTCCACGCGCGGATCGAGAATGACATAGATCACATCCGCCAGCAGATTTCCGATCAGCACCAGCATTGTTATGGCAAGCGTGAGAAAGGTCAGCAGAGGAAAGTCTAGAGATTGCGCGCTTCTGACGAGCGCGCTTCCCAAGCCCGGCCAGGCGAAAATTGTTTCAACGAGAACAGAACCGACAACAAGTTCCGGTAACCGCGCGCCCACCAGCGCTATGAAAGGTGGCAATGCAGTTGGCAGGACGTGTCGGCGCAGAATCATCGGGTACGGGATGCCGCGAACACGCGCGCCCCGCACCGCATCAGAGGTCAACACTTCGGCAATAGAATCCTTCAGGCTTAAAACCAGCCATGGTATCTGAGTTACGCCCAAAACCAGGCCTGGAAGCAGAAGGTGGCTCACTGTCGATGCAAAGCCTATTGGCTGCCCCGGATATGTCAGCCCTCCAGTCGGCGCCCAATGCAGTGACAAAGCAAAAAGACCAAGTGCGGAAAGCGCAAGGACAAATGGAGGGGTTGCCTGCAGTATGATCGTCAGAACACCGATCGAGCGACTGATCAGGCTTTGCGGTCGAAAGCCGGCAATGGCGCCCAACAGGAGCGATACAACCACACTGATCATCAATCCTGTTACGCCCAATAGAAGGGTCCATGGCAATCGGTCCCGAAGAACCTGCGCAACCGGCTGATAGTACGATCGGGATATGCCGAGTTCTCCGCGAAACAGGCTGCTTATCCACTCCCACCATGTCAGATACCAGGGAGCATCCAGACGCAATTCTGTGACGAGTTTTGCCTGTTGCGCAATGCTGAGCTCTCCGGCACGGCCGTCCATATAGGCATCAAGAGGATCATAAGGACTCACCGCCGCAAGCGCAAAGACACCAATGGTGACGAGGACGAGAAGTGGGATCAAAAATCCGAAGCGTCTGGCAACCATGACAAGAATATCGTGGCGCCGACGGCGCCACCTTTCATGCAACATACCCACACTATTGCCTCTGCCAATTTTCGATCGCATACCATGGGCCAAACCCCACTCCATGCGTATGAGGCTCCAGAATCGCAGCATCCCTTGTGAAACCTTGCTGCCGCTTCACATAAACATGATTGAGATAGGCCAGTTGCAGCATGGCAGGCTTCAATCGATATTGCTGCTGTATCTGCCGGTATAAATCGACCCGCTTATCGGAATCTTGTTGAACGCGCGCTTCATCCAGCAAGCGATCGACAGTCGGATTGATGTAATCAGAACCATTGTCCCATTTCGCTCCCACTCCGGACTTGGCATATTTTGAGTGCAGAATATGATAAATCTGGCCATCAATCGAGTAAGGTATGCCGCCGCCGCCCAGCATGACTGGCGTGCGGGCGTAAACTTCCGCAGTTACTGACTTGGAGTCCTGCGCTACCAGATTGAGCTCAATGCCAATTTTCTTAAGATCACTGGCGGCAGCAAGACTTAGATCCTTGCGCGCACGATCACGATTGGGGAAATAGATAACGTCGAAGGCTGCACGCAGACCGTTCCGAGCGCGCACGCCATCCGGCCCCACGACCCACCCCGCATTGTCGAGAATTTTCTTTGCCTGCTCGGGATCATATGGAAACTCTTGGGCCGGGTCATAGCTGTCACCATAAAACGAAGCCAAAAAGGTGGAATTCGCAACGCCATGCCCTTTCAGCACATGCTTGACCATGCTCTCACGATCCACTGCGAGATTAACAGCAAGGCGCACCGCATCGTCACCGGCAACCGGATCGCCAGCCGGGAGCGTAAGGCCTCGCCAATCGGCAGTAGGAACGGAAATTACTTCAAACTCAGGAGCCTGAAATGTTTGCGCCAGCTCGGCAGCCAGCATACTGCCATCACCCTCACCGGCGCGCAGTTGCTGAGCGCGGGCATTTTCATCGGCCGTGTGGCGGATGATGATCTTGTCGACCTGTGGCTTGCTGTCCCAATAATCGGCACGCGCACTCATGATAGCTTGGTCAGGCCGAAGTTCGGTCAGCACATATGGACCCGTGCCAATAGGCTTGTCATTAAGCGAAGAGTTTTCCGCTTTACCAAGATTGACGAAATCGAACGCTTCGGAAGGGGCGATTGAATTGAGCAAGCGGCGACCAAACTCCGCCAAGGGTTCCTTGAGCGTAAACTTAACTGCGCTACCCTCCGCCTCGACCTTTTCCACTTCGTCCCACGCAGAGATTTCCGACGATGCGGAACGAGGATCAAGCAGGGCCTTGAAGGTGGCCACGACATCCTCGGGACCAAACGTCGTGCCGTCGGAAAAACGCACACCGGAGCGAAGTGGTACCGTCCAGACGCGATTATTGTCGCTTGCGACACTGGGACCGGAAGCAAGGATTGGCGTAAGGGCAGGTTGCTTGTTGAAAACGCCTGTCTCAATCCGATAAAGACCTTGATAGATATGCGAGTCGCCGTTGCGGCCGTGACCAGTGATTGGATTGTACCGGCCCAGCATATCTCCATCGATGATGATAACGGTGTTGACCGAAGGGGACGATGTTTCCGCCAAGGCAGGCGGAATAACCAAAATCATGCTTGTAATTGCAGTAGCGAGCAAGCACCTGACGTTCATTAAAGAGGTCATTAAAAAATCAATCCTTTTAATACAAACTGCAAAATTAATCGGCGCGGCGTGGAGAAAAATTTCCAAACTCAATTCACGCAAATCGATACTTAATAACATAACCTATCTTCTCACAAGCTGTTTTTTTATGGCGTGAAATTTTCCGGTTTTTAGATCTCGGTAGATGCGATCGGCGCGCTGTTATTGACAGCACCGCATACGGATGATAGCCGTATGATAATATGATTGTTTTAGTCAATTTATATGTTAGATGATATATTATTACACATAATCAAGAAGGTCTTATTATGCTTGGCAATGGGCTTAAGTCACTTTGTACAATTGGTTTGATTGGTATTTTGACAGTGGGGTCCGCTACGGCTGACAGCACAAAGACGCAATCCATCGTTGATGAGCGGGGAACGACGGTCCAAGTGCCGGTTGAACCCAAACGCATAGCCGCCATTTCTTATTTCGCTACGGATGTTGCGTTCGCGCTTGGTATCAAACCAGTGGCGACCACCTACATGGCGGCCGGTCGCGACCCCGATTTTCTTCTGGGCATGACAAAGCAGATCAAACAAATCGGCCAGCGGGCCAAACCAAATCTGGAATTGCTGTCGGAAGCCAAACCCGACATTATCGTTGCCATGCGCCGCTACACTATCGGCAATGCCGAACAGTTGCAGAAGATCGCGCCTTATGTGGCTTACAATATGGAGCTTTTGAGCGAAAGCAATCGCGAGATCTCCCAACTTGCAAAGATACTCGGCAAGCCCGAGCGTGGCGATGAACTGAATGCGGCATTCTCCCAGCACCTTGCCGAATACAGTGCCAAAGCGCCGAAAAATGTGCATCCGCGTTTTCAGATCATGTGGGCTGGAGATACCCCGTGGTCTTTCCATACCGAGAATACGACGGCCTCGATTGTGGCGGCTCTCGGCGGTGACAATATCGCAGGCTCAATGCGTCCCGGCGGACCATTCGGGATAGAACTCAGTCTTGAGGCTATGCTGGAAAAAGACCCCGAGGTCATTTTTGTCTACGATTCTGGCCCCGACCGCCCCCACGAGAATAACCCGATCTGGCAGCAGCTTTCTGCAGTCAAGAATGGCAGCGTTTTTTATGTGGCCGATCATTGGGTAGAAACCAACGGTCCAATCGCCCGCGAAATCGTTTTGCGTGAAGCAGCGCACTATCTTTATCCGGACACCTTCCCGAAGGTCGATGTCAGAGCGGAAGCCGCTAAGCTGATACCTTCAGACATTCAGTAGTTATACTTCTTGGCGCAGAAGCAAAAAACGGGGATGGGGCGATCAGCAACTATGACCGCCCTTATTGTGGCAACAGCCCTGCTGGTTGTGGTTGCCGGCCTGCTCGTCGGCTCCAAACCGCTAGGATTGTCCAAGGTTCTATCGGTTCTCGTATCGCCCGATGGCAAGATTGAATCAATCCTTGTTTGGACACTGCGCTTGCCCCGGAGCCTTTCGGCCCTTGTGGCAGGCGCGGGGTTGGCGGTGTCGGGCTATCTGTTGCAGGCGCTAACGCGCAACCCTCTGGCTGGTCCGGATATTACCGGCGTCGCATCGGGCGCCGTAGCACCCATCGTATTCTGCTTTGTATTTCTACCGTGGATTTCGTCGGTCTATCATCCATTTGTCGGGTTGGCTGGCGGTCTGACTGCTGCCTCGGTGACACTTTGGATATCGCGTGGCGGAAGGGGCCGTCCGCTGCATCTTGCTCTTGGCGGCATCAGCGTTTCACTTTTTCTGGGAGCAATAACCACCTATGTTCTGCTGCTCAGCGGACCGCAAACACCTTCCCTCCTTTTCTGGTTATCCGGCGGTTTTCAGGGAAGATCATGGCCGCAGCTTCTGTACATGACACCTTGGGTTGCTGTTGCCGTGGTCGGCGCTTTTGCCTGCCAGCGTGTCATCGGCATGCTGGCACTCAGCGAGCATGCATCCATCGGCATGGGCCTGAATATGAATTTGTGGAAACCGATACTCCTTGTGCTTGCTATTATGCCCGTAGCCGGTGTCGCGCCGGTCGCGGGACCAGTTGCTTTCGTTGGTCTTGTCTCGCCCCATATTGCTCGACTGCTCAAGCCGCAGAGCACCCTATGGTCAATTGCCTTGACAACCGCCATTGGTGCTTTGATGGTTGTAACTGCCGATGTGATTGCCCGCAGCATTGCCCTGCCGCGCGAACTTCCGGTGGGAATTATCACCGCATTGCTGGGTGGCCCATTCTTTGTCTATCTCGTCCAAACGCAAAGTTTTTTGCTGAAAGGCGGTCATTGACATGACAATGTCCGTCCCGGTCCAACGCCCATCTCTCATTGCACCATTATTCACTTTGCTCGCATTAATGGTGCTGGTATTTGTGGCCGCGGTGTTCTTGGGCGTTGCGGATCTTCCGGCCACTGATGTAGCAGCGGTCATGGCGGGCCATGGTTCTGACCAAGCCAAATCAATCATTCTGGATATCCGGCTACCGCGTATTGTTACTGGAATACTTGCAGGTATTCATTTCGCCGTCGCTGGACTCTTGTTGCAAACCATCACCCGAAATCCACTCGCCGATCCCTCGATCATGGGAATTTCGCAGGGTGCAACGCTGGCCGTCACAATTTTCCTTTTGTTTGCCGTCTATATTTACGATCCCGGCTCCAATACGCTCGCGGTACTGCCGGTCGCATGGCTACCAGCTATTGGCACTGTCGGCGGCATCATGGCGGGTGGCATCATTTATCTCCTCGCCTTCAGACTCGATCTGGGACCACTCAGGATTACCTTGTGCGGCATCGCAATCGGCGCCGTCCTGCACGCCGCCGCTATCGGATTGATTGCCGGATGGGGTTCAGCGCGCATTGAAATCCTCCTGGAATGGTTATCCGGCAGTCTTTACGCACGCAGCTGGAATCATGTGCTTTTCCTCTTGCCCTTTACAGTTTCAGGGCTCGCTATGTTGCCGATCCTGCGGCGCTCCATAGACCTTTTGCGGTTCGATCCCCCGGTTGCACGATCCTTCGGTCTCTCCTATCGCAAACAATTGTCGGTTGTTCTGCTATTGTCTTGCGCGCTTGCGGCAAGTGCCGTCGGTGCTGTTGGCCCCATCATTTTTGTGGGACTTGTCGTTCCGCATCTTGCCCGTTTTTTGGCAGGAAAACGTTTCGCGCTTGTACTGCCTTTTACCATTGCTCTCGGCGCATTCATTGTTACCTTGGGCGATCTTCTTGGCCGTCTCCTCGGACAGGCCGAAGAAATCCCCATCGGGGTGGTCACGGCGGTCTTTGGGGTGCCGGTATTGATCGCCCTGCTTCGCAAGATACCTTGAGGATCATAATGCCCCTCTCCTGCTCGCAATTGTCGGTTTTCTATGGATCGCGCAAAGCGTTGAACAGCTTCAACATTGACCTGAAGGCCGGAGAGGTTCGGGCGCTCATCGGGCCCAACGGCTCGGGTAAGAGCACTGCATTGCAGGCACTCTCAGGTTTGATCGTGCCGCGGGAAGGTCGCGTTGAAATCAACGGCAAACCCGCCAAACTAATGTCGCGACGAACCATTGCCAAGCAGATGGCTTTCCTGCCGCAACAACCTTCGGCTCCCGACGAGATGACTGTTGAACAGCTCGTCAGGCAGGGCCGCTATCCGCATGTAGGCTTGTTTCGCAGCTACAACAGCCATGATGAACTGGCCATCGAATGGGCGTTGGAAAGCACAGGGCTGACCGCTCTTGCTGACCGAAGCCTGCTCGAGCTTTCGGGAGGCGAGCGGCAGCGCGCCTGGATATCAGCGGCTCTGGCACAAGAGGCCCAGATCCTGCTGCTGGATGAACCGACATCGTTTCTCGATATCGGTTTTCAGGTGGAAGTCCTCAATCTGGTTCATCGTCTTAGCCGCGAAAGGGGCGTGACAATTATCATGGCCATTCATGACATCAATCAGGCCATCTCCGTCAGCGACCGAATTTCGCTGCTGGAAAAAGGTCAGTTGCTGTTCGATGGCGAGCCCAATGCCCTTGCCGAAAGTGGCCTGATCGAAAAAGTATTCCGGGTTAAAGGCAACTTTGTCCGCATCACGCCGGAGAGCCGTCCGCACTTTGATATTGAGCTTGCCCGAATGCCAGGCGCCAGGATTTAGAGCTCTTCTGTAGCGAGCAGAACGATTCTATCCAAGCAGAACCTTAAGCCTTTAGCGGTGGCTGATCTGGAAGCGTTGCTGCCCCGCCATTCATATCAAGCTGCATCAAAACCGTATCCAGCCAGCGACCATGCTTGAAGCCAGAGGCTTCTATCTTGCCGCAATGCCGGAAGCCTGCCTTGGTATGAAGCTTTACGGATGCAGAGCCTTCGTGACCGTCGCCGATAACCGCGATAAACTGACGGAACCCCAAGGCAGTGCAGTCGTCAATCAGTCTCTGGATGAGGATTTTCCCCAAGCCCTTTCCTTTGGCTTCCGGCGCGATGTAGATCGAGTCTTCTACTGTCCACCAATAGGCAGGGCGTGACCTGAAATAGCTGGCATAGGCATAACCAATAACCTTACCGCCCTGCTCGGCCACCACATAGGGAAAGCCATCTGAAACAAGCGAATGAAACCTTTTCGTCATTTCCTGAAGATCGGGCGCGTCGATCTCGTAAGTAGCCGTGCCGTGAAGGACGGCATCGCGGTAGATTTCAGTAATGGTTTCGAGATCGGCAGGCTGCGCGGGGCGGATATGAATGTCAGACATGGCTTCGCTTGATGAATAATTACTGACAGCTTTCATGCACCTATTTGGTGCAAACTTAAAGGTGCTGACACCGCAAACGGGATCAAAAACCTATATTCAAGGCATAAAAAAGGGCAGCTTGCGGCTGCCCTTTTCAGTATCACTGCCTGCGCAAAACTATTCGCGGTTGCCCAGGAACTGCAGCAGGAACATGAACATATTGACGAAGTCGAGATAGAGACGAAGTGCACCCATGATTGCCTTGCGGCCATAGGAGTCCGAATCGTCGCCTTCATAGTACATTTCCTTGATCTGCTGTGTGTCGTAGGCGGTAAGACCTGCAAACACCAGCACGCCAATCGCCGAAATAGCGAACTGCAATGCGCTTGACTGAAGGAAGATATTGACCACCGAAGCGAGCAGGATGCCGATTACGCCCATGAACAGGAACGAGCCGAAACCGGAAAGATCACGCTTGGTTGTGTAGCCATAGAGCGAAAGCGCGCCAAACGACGCCGCTGTGATGAAGAACGTCTGCACAATGCTTCCTGAAGTATAGACCAGGAAGATTGACGAGAGCGACGCGCCAACGAGCGCGGCATAGACCCAGAAGGTCGTCTGGGCTGCGGCAACGCTCATCGAGTTAATGCGGAAGCTCAGGAAGAACACTGCAGCCAGCGGCGCGAGCATGACGACCCACTTCAGCGGCGATACGTAGAACGTAACACCGAAGCTGGTCAGCATCTTGCCATTTGGCAAAGTAGCAGCCGCAAGCGACGGATCATTTGTCGTCGTCATATAAACGATTGCGAGGGCGGCAAGACCGGTCACTGCGAGACCGATCGCCATAAGATTATAGACCTTCAGCATGTAGCTGCGCAGACCTTGATCGATCCCCGCGTCCACACGCACTCCGGCCGTATTCTGGGCCTGGATGTTGCGATAGTCAGCCATGGTTTTCCTCATTGCTTCGTCCCGCCCTTGTGTCGGGGACTATCCCCAGGCTCCGCTGGCGGGACCCCAGCATGCCTTGACAAGAATTATGGTGATTAACCCGCCCCATAACAAGTCCTGTTTTACTCAAGATTGCGTGCGCAATCGCAAAATAGGGCTCAAATAGTCAAATATTACATGATTTTAATCATTTCAGAGGTTTCTGAGCACCGGCGCAGCCTTTTGTCCCAATATGCGCCATGTTCCTGCAAGGCCGAATCCCACTGTCAGAATCAGGGCTACTGCAACAGTCATGACCGCAACTTCCGGCTGGAATGAAGCTGGCAGGGACATGACCCTGACGATCACGTACCAAGCCGCCAAACCACCAGCCAGCAGCGCAAACACTGCCGTTGACAGCCCAAGCAGCACATATTCCAGCGTAAAGGCCTTGATGAGCGTACGCCGCGTCGCCCCAAGTGTTTTCAGCACCACAGCATCGTGAATACGTGCCCGGTTCCCTGCCGCCAATGCGCCGCCCAAGACCAGTATCGACGCGATCAAGGCAACGGACGCGGCGGCTCGAATGGCCACTGCCAATTGCCCCACCAGTTCATTGGCAATGGTGATGGCATCCTTGACGCGAACTGACGTGACGGCAGGATAAACGCTGGTTACCTCCCGCATCACATTGGCTTCCTGTGCCGTGGTCGCGGCGGGATCTGACAGCGTTGCCAGCCATGCATGTGGAGCGCCTGCAAAGGTGTTAGGCGAGAAAACCATGACGAAGTTGATTGCAAGTGATTCCCATTGCACTTCGCGGAAGTTGGCAATTCGCGCCGTCATATTGCGGCCGAGTACGTTAACGGTGACTGTATCACCAAGCTTGAGGCCGAGATTGCGGCCCTCTTCTGCTGAAAAGGACACCAATGGTTCGCCCGTATAGTCGGCTGGCCACCAACTGCCTTCAGTCAAGGTTGAATTTTCCGGCACGTTCTTCGCGTAAGTAATGCCTCTGTCACCACGCAGCACCCATGCGCCCTCTGGTGAAATAGTCATCTTGGTAATGTCCGTGCCGTTGAAAGCAACGATACGGCCGCGCAGCATAGGCGCGCTTACAATCTTTCCATTGGGCGCTGATTTTTGCAGCAGATCCTTGAACTGATCTATTTCCCTGCTTTGAATATCCACGAAGAAGAAATTCGGAGCCTTTTCCGGCAGATTGCCCGCCAATTGCTGCCTGAGGCTACCATCAATCAAGGCTAGGGAAACAAGCAGGGTCAGACCGAGGCCGAGCGACAAAACCACGGAGGGTGTCAAGGCGCCAGGCCGATGAATATTGCCGATAGCAAGACGGAATGCTGTCGAGGAGACACGGGGCGCACGACGCGCAAGCCATTGAACCAGGCTGGAAACTGCACGCAGGATAATGAATGAAACGGCAACGGCGCCCACGAATACAATAGCAATGCGCCGGTCATAAGCGAAATAGATCGCCAGGAGACAAAGCGCTCCCATCAGCGCGACGGCAATGCCGATGTAAGTGGGTTTTGGCCAGCCGCGCTGATCGAAACCCTGCTCGCGGAATAAGGCAGTCGCCGGAACGTCGCGCGCCCGCCCTAAAGGTAGGATTGCAAAGGCTAGCGTCGTTAAAAGACCGAACAGGGCAGCCCAGAGCAATGCACCGGGATAAAAACCGCCTGCTCCCGCAATGGGGAGGACGTTTTGAAGTGCGTAGGCTGCAAGATAGGGAATGGCCGCAGCTGCAATCAAACCTACAAGAATGCCGACAATGGCCAGAATGACGATTTGAAAGAGATAGACCGCAATAACAAACCAACCCGGCGCGCCGAGTGATTTGAAGGTAGCGATAACGCCGCGCTTGCCGTCAAGATAGGAACGGACGGCATTGGCGACACCAACACCGCCAACGACAAGCGCCGTCAATCCGACCAACGTCAGGAACTGTGAGAAGCGTTCAATATTGGCGCTAAGCGATGGCGCAGCATTGGTGCGGCTGCGAATTGTCCAACCAGCTTGCGGAAACTTTTCCTGCGCTTCGTCGCGTATGCGTGTGATGTTCTCCTCGCTGGAGGCTGCCGGAAGAGAAATTTTATAATTGTGATCGACGAGACTGCCGGGCTGAACAAGTCCGGCGGCACCGAGTCCTTCAAGCGACACCATGAAGCGTGGTGCAAAACCAAAGCCGTCCGAAAGTGCATCCGGCTCATTCACAATAACCGAACGAACCTCAAAACTTGCCGAGCCGAGGAGAATGCGGTCGCCAAGCTTCAAGTGCAGACGCTCCAGAAATATCTCAGCTACCGTGGCACCATAGGCGCCTTCTTTTTCATCAAAGAGCGCCCCGTGATCAAGCTTTGGCGTTGTTTCGAGTTTTCCATTCAAAGGATAAGAACCATCGACGGCCTTGACCTCCACCAATGATTGATCGCTGCCATCGGGAAGCCGTGCCATGGAGCGCATATTGGCACTCACGGCCAACTTGCCCTTGCTTTCAAGGAAGGCGCGCTCTTCTGCCGTGACTTCGCGCTGGTTAAGCTGGAAGCGGATATCGCCGCCAAGAATGCTTTGGCCCTGGGTGGAAATTCCCGAAGTTACCGAATTGGCCACCGAGTTGACGCCGCCGATCGCGGCGACACCGAGCGCAATGCAGGCGAGAAATATATAGAATCCCGAAAGACCGCCGCGCATTTCACGCAGCGCAAATCGCAGAGCCAGTTTCAATGTTGGACCCGAACCAAACGACAAATTGCTCATGCGGTTTTTGCCAAGGCCGGCGCGCCTTCATCCGACTCGATCAGGCCCGAGCGCACACGAATTTCCCGGTCGCAGCGACCGGCCAAGCTGGTGTCATGTGTGACAAGGACCAAGGTGATTCCCAGTTCGCGCTGTTTTTCAAAAAGGAGATCGGCGATTTGTCGCCCTGTCGCCGTATCAAGGTTTCCGGTTGGCTCATCGGCAATCAGTATCTTGGGCGACGGTGCAAGGGCTCTGGCAATAGCCACGCGCTGTTGTTCACCGCCTGAAAGTTCGCCCGGGTAATGGGTGACGCGATCTGCCAGACCCACGGCCGCAAGCATGCGTTCTGCAATGGCAAAAGCATCGGAATTTCCGGCCAACTCCAAGGGAACGGCCACATTTTCCAATGCTGTCATGTTCGGAATGAGATGAAATGACTGAAACACAATGCCGATATTCTGGCCGCGAAAAGCTGCAGTGGCATCCTCGCTTAACGTTTCAAGCCTCGTGCCTGATATTTGAACCGAGCCGGAGTCCACATGTTCAAGTCCTGCCAAAACCATCAAAAGCGTGGATTTTCCGGAACCTGAGGGACCGACAATCCCAACGGATTGACCCGTATCAATATCGAGGGAAATCCCCTTGAGGACATGCACGGCCGAAGCGCCTGTGCCAAGTGTCAACTCAATGTGATCGAGCTTGATAACGGATTTCGTCACGAAAAGACTTCCTTTGCGATATGGTCCACACAACATGCAACGCAGCTGATCTGATATGGGTGTCCCGAAATGATATTCAAACCGTTGATAAGAATTGTTGTTTTTCTAAGTCTTGTTGCCTTGCCTGTTTCGGCTTTGGCCAATCAAAATACCGTGTCCGGACAACCGCTGTCGGTTGTGGGCTTCGGTGACAGCCTGATGTCGGGATTTGAATTACCCGTTCAGGACTCGTTTCCAGCCCAGCTGGAAAAGGCGTTGAAGGACAAGGGGATAAACGTCACAGTCGCAAATGCAGGCGTGGCGGGTGAGACAACAACTGACGCGGTGAGCAGGTTGGACTGGTCTGTACCGGAAGGCACGGGCCTGGTTATTCTTGAATTTGGCGCCAATGACGCATTGCGTGGCATTTCACCGGAGATAAGTGAAAAAAACCTCGCGGAAATCATCGAAAAGCTGCAACAGCGCAAAGTTCAGGTCATTTTGGCCGGAATGCTTGCGCCACCGAATATGGGCGGTGATTACGAGGACAAATTCAACGCGATCTTCCCCAGATTGGCGCAGAAATACGACGTCCCGCTCTATCCCTTCTTCATGGAAGGCGTGGCCGCGCAGAAATCATTGCAACTTGAAGACGGTATGCATCCAAATACGCAAGGCGTCGCTAAGATGGTGGAAGGGTTTTTGCCGGTCATCGAAAAAACCATCGCCGACGATACATCGTCGTCTAACAAAGCCACAAATTCCAACATATCGCAGTAGAACACATACCGTGACCAATTTGTCGCGCAGGGCAAGAATATGAACTTATGGCTTGCCCCCGGACGGGTTCAATGATTCTCTAGGTGCACAACTCGATTCGGGGAGGATGCCTTATGCCGCGTCTCTTTACTGCCCTCGAAATTCCGCGCGACGCCGCACTCTCGCTGTCGTTGTTGCGCGGCGGGCTTCCGGGAGCCCGATGGATCGATGTCGAAAACTATCACATCACATTGCGTTTCATCGGGGATGTCGAAGGTCACGTTGCCGACGAAGTGGCAAACGCTCTTGATCGCATTCGACGTCCTGAATTTACTCTCCGTCTTTCGGGCGTTAACGCCTTTGGTTCCAAGAAGCCGCACAGCGTGGTTGCTTCTGTAGCGCCCTCGCCCGATATTCAGGCACTGCAAGCTGAGATAGAGCGTATCTGCCAAAGACTTATGCTTGCTCCCGATCCTCGGAAGTTTACGCCACATGTTTCGCTGGCCCGGCTACGCAATGTCCGCAACGAGGAAATAGCCCATTATCTCTCTTCACGGGGCAATTTCTCCACGGCACCCTTTCCTGTCGGGCGTTTTGTGCTGATGTCATCACGCGATTCAGTCGGTGGCGGGCCTTATATCGTCGAGGAGGCCTGGCCTCTGGAGTCGCGCCGGTCGTCCTATCAGAACCTTGCGGAAAGGCCTTTTGAGGCCGCAAGGATCATCCGGTAGATCGCTTCGAAATCCGAATCTGTGCCGTAATAAGGGTCGGGAATTTGCTTGGCATCGCCGAGGGCAACCCCATAAAATAGTCCTGTTTGCGCGGATGCACCGGCAGGACGGCGCTTTTCAATGGCAGCCATGTTCATTCTGTCCATGCCGACAATCAGGTCAAAGCGATGAAAATCATCGGCCACCAGCTGCCTGCATTGTTGGTTGGAAATATCGATACCATAACGACGCGCTATTTTGATCGATCTCGCATCCGGCGCTTCGCCGGTGTGATAGCCATTGGTTCCGGCAGAATCGATCAACGCTCCTCCGGCTTTGCCTTCTGCTTCCAACACGGCTCGGAATACGCCTTCTGCCAAGGGCGACCGGCAAATATTGCCAAGGCAAACAAAGAGAACGGAACGAAGCGGCAGAGTTTTCATTTCGGCACCATAATAGCCAAGATAGCGTTGACGATCCCACTTACCAAAGAATTCACATCATTGTGAGCAAAACTCTTGCACCGCCCCCTACTCCTTCCCATGTTCTTAACGAACAAATCGAAGGAAAAGGAATGGACGAGATCAAGATCGGCGAAATTCTGGAGCCGGGCAGCGCGCATCAGCAGCGCTCGCGCGAGGAACGTGTTCGCGCTTCTTTCTGGAAAACCGTGCGTAAGGCGGCAAAGAATATTCCGTTTCTTGACGAAGTGGTTGCGGGCTACTTTTGCGCGCTCGATCCTGCCACGCCGACCAAGGTGCGCGGTATATTACTGGCGTCGCTGGCTTATTTTGTCCTACCGCTGGATATTATCCCAGACTTCCTCCTTGGTCTCGGTTTTACTGACGACGTGGCTGTGATGATGGCGGCGCTGAGCGCTATCCGAAACAATATCACCCCTGCACACAGGGCTGCCGCGCGACAGGCGATCGCCGATCTGGACACGGACGAGAAAGATTGACCGGCATCACAAGAGTGTGAAGTGCCCAAATGCCAAAGTCTCGCCGCTTTTATTTGGCTGGTGTTACGGCATTGGACTTGAACGAGGCTGTGACCTTTCTAGCTCTAAAAATTGCTTTTTTGACCTGTCTTCACCGTTTGGTAACCCAGATTAAGCCAAATTAAGACAAGCGAACTGGACAATGCGGCACCCGGATTATCTTCCGGACCATTGCCGGTTCATGAGTTATGAAGTGAACAAATAAAACTGGTAGGTAAAATGTTTGGAAAATCGATCGTAGCAACCTCTGTGCTCATGCTTGGGCTGGTGGGGACAGCTTTTGCCCAGACCCCGAGTCAGATCAGCCAGTTTAACGCGTGGGGTGCCTATAGCTATCAGCAGGGCAAGGGCAAGGTCTGTTACGTTCTGTCGGTTCCAGTCGACAAACAGCCTGCGAAAATCGATCATGGTGACAATTTCTTCATGGTAAGCCAGAAGCCCGGCCAGAATGTCAGCTTCGAGCCACAGTTCAAGGCCGGATATGATTTGCAGGAGAATTCAAAGGTTCTGGTCAAGATTGACGAGCGTACCTTCTCCATGTTCACCAGCGGCAGCCATGGCTGGATGGAAAATGCCGCGGAAGAGCCGCAGCTTGTTGCCGCTCTCCGGGGCGGTAAGAACATGACCATCAACGCTGTTTCCAAACGTGGAACAAAGACCAGCTACGCCTATTCGCTGAAGGGCGTTTCAGCTGCTCTTAAAGCGATCTCCACTTGTAAATAATCAACGAAATACCAATCTCCCGCGATGGCCCGGCTCGAATTGCCGGGCCTTTTTGCTTGCAGAGGTGACGTGGCCGCCGGAACGTGGTATGAGCCGCGCTTCCGTTAAGAACGTTAGAAAAACCCATGTCCGTATCGCTTGACCTGACACATCCTGTTGCCCGGGATAAATCCCGTGATGCCGTTCGCGCCCCAGCGGCTGAAAAGCCCTCGCTGATCGGCCTGACACGCCCGGAAATTGCGGAGGCACTGATGGCCGTCGGCGTGCCCGAACGGCAAGTTAAAATGCGCGTAGCCCAAGTTTGGCATTGGCTATATGTGCGCGGCGTTTCTAACTTTGACGATATGCAGAACATTTCGCGCGAGATGCGCGAATTGCTGGATAAGAACTTCGATATTGCCCGGCCTGAAATTGTAGAAGAACAGATTTCCAATGATGGCACGCGCAAATGGCTGTTCCGGTTTCCACCGCGTGGTGCCGGCCGTCCTGTAGAAATCGAGACAGTCTATATTCCCGAAGAAGGGCGAGGTACTCTTTGTATCTCCAGCCAGGTCGGCTGCACACTGACCTGCTCCTTCTGCCACACAGGCACGCAGAAGCTCGTGCGCAATCTGACCGCCGAAGAAATCCTGTCCCAATTGCTGGTTGCACGCGATCGCCTTGGTGATTTTCCCGATCGCAACACACCGGATGGCACCATGGTTCCGGCAGAGGGCCGCAAAGTGTCCAACATCGTCATGATGGGCATGGGTGAACCGCTCTATAATTTCGAGAACGTCAAAAAGGCCCTGCTGATTGCAGCGGACGATGCCGGTCTTTCACTTTCACGCCGCCGCATCACCCTTTCAACCTCGGGTGTGGTACCGGAAATTTATCGCGCTGGCGAAGAAATCGGCGTGATGCTGGCAATTTCCCTGCATGCGGTGACTGATGATCTGCGTGACATGCTGGTGCCAATCAACAAGAAATATCCTCTCAAGGAATTGCTTGCCGCGTGCCGCGCCTATCCAAGCCTGTCCAATTCAAAACGCATTACATTTGAATATGTCATGCTCAAGGGCGTCAATGACTCGCTTGCTGATGCCAAGGAACTGGTAAGAATGCTCAAGGGCATTCCGGCAAAGATCAATCTGATCCCGTTCAACCCGTGGCCAGGCGTCAACTATCAGTGTTCTGATTGGGAGCAGATCGAGAAATTTGCTGACTATGTAAACGCCGCTGGCTATGCATCGCCTATCCGCACACCGCGCGGCCGCGATATTCTCGCCGCATGCGGACAGCTAAAATCGGAGTCGGAACGCATGAAGAAAACGGAGCGTCTGGCATTTGAAGCGGCAATGATTGCCGGTCACGGCGAAGACTGAACCGACGTGTTGTATCTCATACGCTTTGCGCTGATCACTATCGGGTTTGTCTGCGCCACCTTCGCGGCATCGCTGTTTCTGAACATGCTTCTTATCGGCAGCACAGAATGGCTGGGAGGCGAAGGTCCGTTTTTGTATTTGACCATACCTGTCTTCGCTTCCGCGATAGGCCATAGCGTGCTCGTTCCGGCGGCGCTGATTATCATCTACGCTGAACTGACCGCATGGCGTGATTGGCTTTTCTATGCGCTCGGCGGCGCTGCCACAGCAGTTGTCATCATTGTCTGGAAGTGGCGCCCGCAAACCGAGGATATCAGCACCTTCGCTGCAATCCTCGCCACGGGCGTTGTGGGCGGCTTTGTCTACTGGATGATTTCCGGACGCAGCGCCGGTATCATCCCGCCGAGCCCCAATAATCAGATCTGAATCACTTCGCTTGCGCCAACAAAATCTTGGCAGCAAATGCCGAGAACACCCCGGCAAACAACCAGTCCGTAATGCGTGTCACTGTCGGATTTTTCCTCAGCAGCATCGAAAATCTATCGGCAGCAAGGATCATTGGCGCGACCACTGGCAATGACAGGGGTATGAAAAGTACGCCAAGGAAAAACAATTTACCCGGAGCGTGCGGATCGCCCGCAGAAACGAACTGCGGCAGGAATGTCATGAAAAACAGAATGATCTTTGGGTTGAGAAGATTGATACCCAGCCCCGTCAGCCAGTTCTGAAACAATGTATGGGCTTGGCCGGTCTTTTTTTCCGGCGAGAACGCCGAACCATAGCGGATTGCCTGATAGGCAAGCCACATCAGATAGCCGGCCCCCACAACCTTGAGCGCAAGAAACGCGGACGGCGAAGCAACGATCAGTGCCGAGAGGCCAATTGCCACCATGGTCGTGTGTATGACGATCCCGGTGCAGGCACCCGCCAGACAGGCAAAACCTGCAGCCTTGCCCTCGGACAATGCGCGTCCGACAAACAATGTCATATCCGGCCCCGGGGTAATCGAGAGGACAAAAGTGGCAACGATGAATTGCAGTATAATTTGCCAATCAGGAATGAAGGTCATCACAGGGCTCCGGAAAAAACTGCCGGAAGCTAACGCGAAAAACAGCTTCACGCCATACGTATTTGCGCCTGATCTCGTTTTTGCTGTGCTTGCCAATAGCGGCGCAAATGCTACAAGACCCCAACTGAAATTTCAGGATCGCGACGGCGATCGACAGACAGGACATATGCAATGAATAAATGGAAAGACGTCAAGAAAGTCGTGCTGGCCTATTCGGGCGGGTTGGATACATCGATCATCCTGAAATGGCTGCAGACAGAACTTGGCGCTGAAGTCGTCACGTTCACTGCCGATCTTGGACAAGGCGAGGAACTCGAGCCCGCACGCAAGAAGGCCGAAATGCTCGGCATCAAGGAAATCTACATTGAAGATGTCCGCGAAGAATTCGTTCGCGACTTTGTCTTCCCGATGTTCCGCGCCAATGCGGTCTATGAAGGCGTTTACCTGCTCGGCACATCGATAGCCCGCCCGCTCATTTCCAAGCACCTCGTCGAAATCGCTGCCCGTACCGGCGCTGACGCAATTGCGCATGGTGCAACGGGCAAGGGTAACGACCAGGTTCGTTTCGAGCTTTCCGCCTACGCACTCAATCCTGACATCAAGGTCATTGCGCCTTGGCGCGATTGGACCTTTAAATCCCGCACAGATCTTTTGGAATTTGCGCGCGAACACCAGATCCCAATCGCCAAAGACAAACTTGGCGAAGCACCTTTCTCCGTGGACGCCAATCTCCTGCATTCTTCCTCGGAAGGCAAAGTGTTGGAAGACCCATGGCAGGAAGCACCCGAATATGTGCACCAGCGCACAATCTCTCCGATGGATGCGCCCGATAAGGTCACAGAAATCGAGATCGCTTTCGAGAAGGGCGATGCAATCGCAATTGATGGCAAGCCTCTTTCACCCGCGACACTGCTGAAGACGCTTAATGATCTTGGCCGAGACAATGGCATCGGACGCCTTGATCTGGTTGAGAACCGTTTCGTTGGCATGAAATCGCGCGGCGTTTACGAAACACCAGGTGGCACCATCCTGCTTGCCGCGCATCGGGCGATGGAATCGATCACACTTGATCGCGGCGCAGCTCATCTCAAGGATGAGTTCATGCCGCGCTATGCCGAACTGATCTATAATGGCTTCTGGTATTCGCCAGAGCGTGAAATGCTGCAGGCCATGATCGACAAGAGCCAGGAGGACGTGGAAGGCACTGTTCGCCTGAAACTCTATAAGGGCAATGTCATGGTTTCAGGCCGTAAGTCGAAAAAATCGCTTTATTCCGACGCACTCGTAACATTTGAAGATGATCGTGGCGCATATGATCAGAAGGATGCGGCAGGCTTTATCCGCCTGAATGCCTTGCGGTTACGCACCTTGGCTGCCCGTAAACGGAACAGCTAAAGACAATAAACGGCGGGCTGGTCCCGCCGTTTTCATTTTCGCTGCTTGTGACCCTTGCATCGGTATCTTAGATATTAACGACCCAATTCATACGATGGAGTTCCCATGTCGTCTGCCAAACCGGCCATCAACACTGCATTGACGAACTGGACAGGGCCTCTTGGTCTGCCGGACTTTACAGCCTTTAGCGATCAGGATTTTCCCGCGGCATTTGATATGGCCCTAGCGGATGATCTTGCCGACATTGATGCGATTATCGGCCATCCTGAAGCGCCCACCATCGAAAATACCCTCAAAGCGCTGCAGCTTTCCGGCGAGTCGCTGGATCGGGTGTCTTCCATTTTCTGGACGCTGGCCGGGGCAAATACCAACGACGCGATACAGGCATTGGAACGGTCCATTGCGCCAAAACTGTCGCGCCATTCATCGTCCATCATGATGAATCCGCATCTGTTTGCCCGCATAGACTCACTTTACGAACAGCGTGATCTTCTCGGCCTTGATGCCGAAACAGACCGCGTTCTGGAAAAGATCTGGAAAAGCTTTGTGCGCAGCGGCGCGCGACTGGATGAAAAGGGCAAGGCACGTCTTGCAGATATCAATGAGACGCTCGCCAGTCTCGGTGCGCAGTTTGATCAAAATGTTCTCAAGGATGAGTCGGACTGGGCTTTGTTCATCACAGACGAGGCAGATCTTGCAGGATTGCCGAATTTTGTGCGCGATGCCATGCAAGGAGCTGCCGAGGAGCGTAATCGCACAGGCACTTGGGCCGTTACATTGTCGCGTGAAATCATTGAACCCTTTCTCTCATTTGCCGAGAACCGGGATTTGCGGGAAAAAGCCTTCCGGGCTTGGGCGGCACGGGGCGAAAATGGCGGCGATACGGACAATGTTGCCATCGTTGCCCAGACGGTAGCTCTCAGATCTGAAAAGGCAAAGCTACTCGGGTATAAAAGCTTTGCCGCGTACAAGCTCGACAACACCATGGCAAAAACGCCAAAGGCAGTTATGGATCTGCTGGAGCCCGTTTGGCAAAAGGCAAAGACACGTGCCAGCGAAGAAGAAAGTGATCTACAACAATTGATCTCCAATGAGGGCCGCAACCACAAGGTAGCCCCCTGGGACTGGCGGTTTTACACGGAAAAGCTGCGCAGCGAACGCTTTGCGTTCGATGAAGCCGAGTTGAAGCCATATTTGCAGCTCGAGAAAATTATTGAAGCCTGTTTCGATGTGGCAACGCGTCTGTTCGGTATTACGTTCAAGGAAAAAACCGGCATAGCTGCCTGGCATCCGGATGTGCGGGTCTGGGAAGTCTTCAATCCGGATGGAACAGAATGCGGGGTATTTCTTGGCGATTACTTCAACCGCCAGTCAAAGCATTCCGGCGCATGGATGAGTGCATTGCAGTCACAACACAAACTTGGCAGCGTGCAAAAGCCGATCATCTATAATGTGATGAACTTCGCCAAGCCGCCAAAAGGCGAGCCGGCCCTGCTTTCGCTTGACGGCGCACGTACCCTATTCCACGAATTTGGCCATGCTTTGCACGGGCTGCTGTCAGACGTTACCTGGCCTGCAGTTTCAGGCACATCAGTGTCACGGGACTTTGTGGAGCTACCCTCCCAGCTTTATGAGCACTGGCTGACTGTGCCAGCAATCCTTGAAAAATACGCAATCCATTACCGTACTGGCGAGCCTATGCCGAAAGCTCTGCTCGACAAGGTATTGGCCGCGGATACTTTTAATGCTGGTTTCAAAACGGTCGAATTCACGTCGTCTGCCTTGATTGATATGGCATTCCATGCCGATGGCACCCCTCCAGAGGACCCCATACAGTTTGAAGCGGCAACTCTTCGGCAGTTGGACATGCCAGAGGCGATTATCATGCGCCACCGGACACCGCATTTTAAGCACGTGTTCTCCGGCGATGGGTATTCCGCAGGATATTACTCATATTTGTGGTCAGAAGTATTGGATGCCGATGCATTCAAGGCTTTTGAGGAAACCGGCGATACATTCAACGGTGCCCTCGCCGCGAAGCTGAAAAAATATATCTATTCAGCTGGTGGCAGCAAAGATCCCGAAGAGCTTTACAAGGCTTTCCGGGGCAAGATGCCCACGCCCGATGCGATGATCGAAAAGCGTGGGCTTTAAGCGGTTGTAATCAGGACTTGGCAAAAGCCAGAAGATCCGCGTTCAGCTTGTCCTTGTGCGTCGTAGCCAAACCATGCGGCGCACCGGCATAGACGTTCAAAGTACCGTTCTTTACAAGCTTCACGGCTTTGCGGGCCGTGTCATCAATGGGCACGATCTGGTCATCATCGCCGTGGATAAACAATGTCGGCACATCAATCTTCTTCAGATCTTCGGTGAAATCCGTTTCTGAAAACGCCTTGATGCAGAAATACGAGGCTGGCATTCCGGCCATCATACCCTGCAGCCAGAAAGCGTTTCTAATGCCTTCAGACTCTTTGGCGCCAGCCCGATTGTAGCCATAAAAGGGTAGCGACAGATCCTTGAAGAACTGTGAGCGATCGGCAATCACGCCATCACGAATGCCGTTGAAAACATCGATAGGCAGACCTTCAGGATTTGCAGCGGTTTTCAGCATCAGAGGTGGCACTGCCCCCACAAGAACGGCCTTGGCGACACGCTTCGTACCGTGACGGCCGATATAGCGGGCGACTTCGCCGCCACCAGTTGAATGCCCAACCATGATCGCGTCTTTCAAATCGAGCTTCTCGAATAGTTCGGCCAGATCATCGGCATAGGTGTCCATGTCATTGCCATTCCAAGGTTGGCTGGAACGGCCATGGCCCCGGCGGTCATGAGCAATCACACGGTAGCCATTGGATGCAAGAAAGAACATCTGATCTTCCCAGGCATCCGAAGTGAGCGGCCAGCCATGGCTGAAAACTACAGGCTGCCCTGTTCCCCAATCCTTGTAGTAAATCTCTGTGCCGTCCTTCGTGGTGATCGTGGTCATTGTCTTTTGTCCCTTTACTGGCTGATTAGACTTAAGTTGCTTGGATTTATCGGTGGCCATCGCGGGAATGGAAGGGAGGCTGATAGCAGCCGCCACTCCAATACCCGCCGTCAAAACAGAACGGCGCGAGGTCAATTTCTTCAGGCTGTTGATCATGACGCTGGAGCAAATTTTGCGTCAGTTAATCGAAATGCGTACGTCGAGATTGCTGCGCGTTGCTTCCGAATAAGGGCAAACAATATGTGCTGCATCCACAAGCTCGCGTGCCTGCCCAGCCTCGATACCGGGTAATGTGACAGCCAGAGCAACGTCCAGCCCGAAACCCTTGCCATCTTCGCGAGGACCGATGCCGACGGTTGCTGTTACGGCGGTCTCTTCCGAAAGCTTGATCTTCTTCTGGGAAGCAACGAATTTCAACGCGCCAAGAAAACAAGCCGAATACCCTGCTCCAAACAGTTGCTCAGGATTGGTGCCCTGCGCACCATTACCGCCCAGTTCCTTGGGGGTTGAGAGCGTTACTTCCAAACGGCCGTCTTCGCTCTTCGCGCTGCCGTCGCGTCCACCTGTTGCCGTCGCCTTGGTTGTATAAAGAATGCTCATCTGGTTTTCCTCTCGAAGTTGATTTTCTCAATGCCTATTAAATTTCACACAATTGAATTGTGTGCAATATTTATTTTATAGATGATGAAAAATTAAATGATGCACAATTGAATACGCATGGCTATTATAGTCCAGGCCTTTGGGAAGGAAGACAAATGAACGCTGGAACGCAAAAACCGGAATCGCAGTTGAAGCTGGAGAATTTCCTTTGCTTCGCCATTTATTCCACCGCCAACGCCGTGACACGTGCCTATCAGCCTCGGCTGTCGGCGTTAAAGCTGACTTATCCGCAATATCTTGTGATGGTGGTATTGTGGGAAGAAGAGAACCAGACTGTCAGGGCAATCGGAGACAAGCTCAGTCTGGATTCCGGCACATTGACGCCGCTCTTGAAACGCTTGGAAACAGCCGGTCTGATATCACGCCAACGTGACAAGACCGACGAGCGTCAAGTGCTGATAAATTTGACAGAAGAGGGTCGCGCCTTGCGGGCCCGCGCGGAGTCAGTGCCCCTTGCCATGGGACAGGCATTTGGCTGCACGATGGACGAAGCACGTGGCATGCGGGCTGAACTCATCAGCTTGCGCGACAATCTCGTGGCAAGTATCGACAACGCATAAAAAAGGCGCTGTCACCAGCGCCCTTTCAGGTTTTTCATCCGCCTTTAGATTATGCGGCAATCTTTTTGGGCTGGATAAGCCCACGTGCAACCAGGAGTTCTGCGATCTGAACGGTGTTCAGGGCCGCGCCTTTGCGAAGATTGTCAGAAACGATCCAGAGCGACAGGCCGTTTTCGACCGTTATGTCTTCGCGAATACGTGAAATGTAGGTGGCGTCTTCACCAGCCGCTTCATAAGGTGTGATGTAACCGCCGTCTTCATGACGATCAATGACAAGGCAGCCAGGCGCATCGCTCAGAATATCCCGGGCTTCTTCAGCGCTCATCGGGCTTTCAAACTCAATGTTCACTGCTTCGGAATGGCCGATGAAAACAGGCACCCGCACGCAGGTTGCTGTGAGCTTGATCTTTGGATCAAGCATCTTCTTGGTTTCAGCAACCATCTTCCATTCTTCCTTCGTGTATCCATCTTCCATGAATACATCGATATGTGGAATAACGTTGAAGGCAATTCGCTTGGTAAACTTCTTGGCTTCCACCGGATCTGCAACGAAAACTGCGCGTGACTGCTGGAAAAGTTCATCCATGCCATCCTTGCCTGCCCCAGATACGGACTGGTAGGTGGAAATCACGAGGCGCTTGATGCGCGCCTTGTCATGCAATGGCTTCAAGGCAACGACAAGTTGCGCCGTGGAGCAATTGGGATTGGCAATAATGTTCTTCTTGCTAAAACCGACAATCGCATCAGGATTTACTTCAGGCACAATCAAAGGCACGTTGGAATCATAGCGCCAAGCGGATGAATTATCGATAACGACACATCCCTGTGCGCCAATCTTCGGCGACCATTCCTTCGAAATATTGCCACCTGCAGACATCAGGCAGATATCGGTATCGGAAAAGTCATAGGTATCAAGCGCTTTAACCTTCAGCGTCCTGTCCCCGTAGGAAACTTCAGTCCCCTGCGATCGGCGTGAAGCCAGAGCAACAACTTCGCTCACGGGAAAGCCGCGCTCTTCCAGTATTGTCAACATTTCGCGGCCCACATTGCCTGTGGCACCAACAATCGCAACCTTGAAACTCATTATGTATTCTCCTGTCCCTCTCCGCTGCTTCGAACCCGCTGGCCACCGCGGGTCTTATCCCCCGAGCCGGGCTCGGGAGGGGGCGAGCAGGCCAAGGGAAATCAGACCGTTTTAGTGGTCGTTTTCGAGAGTTTTTTGGCCGAAATTTTGGTCTGGAAAGCAGGCACACCGACACATCCGGCGATAATGCCGGAACTGTTCAGCAAAAATAGCGACGTTGATTCGCTGCGCACCGAAGGCTCTCCTGTTCCGCCTGTGCTTGTACGCGGTTTCCAAAAAGAGTCAATTACATCTTTAAAGGGCAAGAATATGTCGTGTTACGCACAATTTTAGACATTTGGTATAAGTTACGGGCTTTGCTTTCTTCAATATTTAGTCAACAATTGAATAGTGCATTGGGTTGTATGACCTTGGGGGGAAAGAAATTCACAAGGACATTGGCTGGCGCGCGATGTGCATTAGCAACAAGCTAAGCAAAAATTACGCGCGAAATTATCGATAGTGGGGACATGACAAAAGGTTTGGGCTGAGCATGTCTCTTTGACTTTGGGCTTAATTGCTATTTACTGGGAGGAATAGAAATGGCATCCACTACCGTGTCCGGCACTACCAGCCGGGGGATGACGCGGGAAGAAAAGAAGGTGATCTTCGCTTCTTCTCTCGGCACCGTTTTTGAATGGTACGACTTTTACCTTTACGGTTCATTGGCTGTCTTTATTGGCGCCGCCTTCTTCAGTGAATATCCGGAAGCAACGCGCAACATTTTTGCATTGCTTGCATTTGCCGCGGGCTTTCTCGTTCGTCCGTTCGGCGCGCTGGTCTTCGGACGCATCGGCGATCTCGTCGGCCGCAAATATACTTTCCTTGTCACAATCCTGATCATGGGTCTGTCGACATTTCTGGTCGGTATTCTGCCAGGTTCCGCGAGCTGGGGTATCGCAGCGCCGATCATTCTGATCGCTTTGCGCATGCTTCAAGGTCTTGCGCTCGGCGGCGAATATGGTGGTGCGGCAACTTACGTTGCTGAACACGCGCCAAGCAACCGGCGCGGTTTCTATACATCATGGATTCAGACGACAGCAACGCTCGGACTTTTCCTGTCACTTATCGTTATCCTCATCATCCAGAATTCGATGACGAAAGAAGCGTTCTCCGCATGGGGATGGCGCATTCCTTTCATTCTGTCATTCGTTCTTTTGGGCGTTTCGGTCTGGATCCGCTTGTCGCTTAGCGAATCGCCAGCCTTCAAAAAGATGAAAGAAGAAGGCAAGGGATCAAAGGCCCCGCTGTCTGAAGCATTTGGACAATGGAAGAATGCAAAGATTGCATTGCTGGCGCTTTTTGGTCTTACAGCCGGTCAGGCGGTTGTCTGGTATTCAGGTCAGTTCTACGCCCTGTTCTTCCTGCAGAACGTCCTGAAAGTTGACGGGCAGTCCGTCAATATCATGATTGCTATTGCGCTCTTGCTCGGCACTGGCTTTTTCGTTTTCTTCGGCTGGTTGTCGGATAAGATCGGACGTAAGCCAATCATCATGGCTGGTCTGGCACTTGCCATTCTTACCTACTTCCCTCTGTTCAAGGCCTTGACCTGGGCCGCCAATCCAGCACTGGCCTCATCTCAGCAGAATGTGCGTGCAACTGTAACTGCGGCACCTGGAGATTGTAACTTCCAGTTCAATCCGGTTGGTACAAGAAAGCCGCTCACATCCTGCGATATCGCAACTGACTTCCTGGCTAAAAACTCCATTCCTTATGACATCGCAGCAACGGCTCCGGCCGGATCTGCCGCAACAGTCAAAATTGGCCAGGAAACGGTTGAATCCTACGATGCAACCGCTGCGGGTGCTGAAGCTGCCGCGAAGGATGGTGCATTCAAAAAAGGGGTAAACCTTGCACTTCAGGATGCTGGTTACCCGCTGGTTCGCGATCCAGCAAAGGTTGCAGACAGCAAGCTTGATGCCTTGGTTGCAAGCAATCCGAAACTGGCATTGGATGCAGCTGCAATCCGTGCTGGCGAAAAGACGGTTGTGCCTGTGGCTCAAGCTATCAAAGATAAGCTGATCACAGCAGAAGAGGCGGCAGGTGCCACCGAAGTTACCGTTTATAGCGTGCCAAAAGCTGGTGCATTCAAGATGGTAGCCGACCCGGCAGCGGTCAACTGGACAATGATTATCGGTATTCTGTTTATCCTCGTCCTTTATGTGACGATGGTTTATGGGCCGATTGCAGCAATATTGGTTGAAATGTTCCCAACCCGTATCCGCTATACCGGCATGTCCCTGCCCTATCATATCGGCAATGGATGGTTCGGCGGTCTGCTACCGGCGACGGTCTTCGCGATGAGCGCCGCCAAGGGCGATATCTATTACGGTCTGTGGTATCCGATTGTGATTGCCGCGATGACGCTGATCATCGGCCTGCTCTTCGTTCGCGATACAAAAGATACCGATCTGGATGAAGTAAAATAGCATCCTCACAAATACAAAAGCCCGGCGCGATCACTCGCGCCGGGCTTTTTATTTCAGCCGCTATATATCAGGCGGCCAGAGCTTTGAACTTCGCAAGAATGGCATCGCCCATTTCGACGGTTCCGACTTTGGTCATACCATCGGACATAATGTCAGCGGTGCGAATTCCGTCATCGAGGACACCTGCAATAGCCGCTTCCAGCCGATCCGCTTCAGCCACCATATTGAACGAATAACGCAGGCACATGGCGAAGGAGGCGATCATCGCAATTGGATTGGCCGCACCAGTACCAGCGATATCCGGCGCAGAGCCGTGTACGGGCTCATACAGAGCCTTACGGCTTCCTGTCTTGCCGTCGGGCGCACCAAGCGAGGCTGAGGGCAGCATGCCCAGAGAACCCGTCAGCATTGCCGCAATATCGGAAAGCATGTCGCCGAACAGATTGTCTGTTACGATAACGTCAAACTGTTTCGGCCAACGTACGAGCTGCATGCCGCCTGCATCGGCCAGCATATGATCGAGTTTCACGTCTGAATATTTTGCCTTGTGGGTTGCAGTAACAACCTCATTCCACAAGACGCCCGACTTCATGACGTTGCGCTTTTCCATTGAGGTGACTTTGTTGCCACGCGTCCGGGCGAGCTCGAAGGCAACTCCGGAAATCCGCTCGATCTCATATGTATCGTAAACCTGAGTATCAATGCCGCGCTTCTGACCATTGCCAAGATCGCGAATTTCCTTCGGTTCCCCGAAATACACGCCACCAGTCAGCTCGCGCACAATGAGAATATCCAGACCTTCGACGATTTCCTTTTTCAGGGAAGATGAATCGGCAAGTGCAGGATAGCAAATGGCTGGGCGCAGATTTGCAAACAGCTCCATATCCTTGCGCAGGCGCAGCAAACCGGCTTCCGGCCGAACATCGTAGGGAACGCTATCCCACTTTGGACCACCAACGGCACCGAACAGCACGGCATCCGATGCCAATGCCTTTTCCATATCTGCCTCGGAAATGGCTTTTCCATGGGCATCATAAGCGCAGCCACCGACCAGACCTTCGTCCAGTTCAAAGTCGCTTTTCAACTCGGCATTCATATAGGCAATGATCTTGCGGACCTCGGCCATTGCCTCAGGACCGATACCATCGCCAGGAAGAAGGAAAAGCTTTTTCGATGCCATGCTGGAAACCTCGTTATGTGATTGGCTCTCGTGGGAATGGCGCGTACTTAGCGCAACTTGAGCAAAGAAGAAAAGCGTTTTGGGAAATTATCTTAAATCCCCTCACCGATATGCGCGCCTGTCAGGCACGAAAAAGCCCGGCAAAAACCGGGCTTTGGTAATACTGACCTAAAATGGTCAGGCCCAAGGGCGGGCTTGCGCATTGGACGCTTCGAAACTGTCGATCTTCGATGCTTTTTCCATCGTCAAACCAATGTCATCCAAACCGTTCAGCATGCAGTAGCGGCGGAATTCGTCGATCTCAAAGCTGATTGTTCCACCGTCCGGCCCCTTGATAGTCAAGGCCTCAAGATCGATTGATACCGTGGCGTTGGAACCGCGCTGCGCATCGTCCATTAGCTTATCAAGATTTTCCTGGCTGACTCGGATCGGCAAGATACCGTTCTTGAAGCAGTTATTGTAGAAAATATCAGCAAAGCTCGTTGAGATGACACAACGAATACCAAAATCCAGCAAAGCCCACGGTGCATGTTCGCGGCTTGAGCCGCACCCGAAATTGTCACCAGCGACGAGAATCTGCGCCTTGCGATAAGCTGGCTTGTTAAGAACGAAATCAGGATTCTCGCTGCCATCTTCGTTGTAACGCATTTCAGCGAACAACCCCGTACCCAAGCCAGTGCGCTTGATCGTTTTAAGGTAGTCCTTGGGAATGATCATGTCTGTATCGACATTGATGATGGGCAGTGGGGCGGCAACGCCCGTGAGCTGGGTGAATTTATCCATAATAGCTGCCTGTACGGTCCATGCGTAGGTGAGATTTATCCTTGGCTTTACACCAGCTCGGCCATGAATCAAAGCTTTTCGCCTGTGGCACTTTATGCTTGGCAAATCTCAGCCCTTGCCTTGCTTCTGTCTTCGGGGCAAAAAGTTGTCATGAGCAAGCTTTTCCGTCCGCGTCGATCTGTACTTTATGTTCCGGCCTCCAATCCGAAAGCCTTGGCTAAAGTGGCGTCGCTCAATGCCGATGCGATTATTTTCGATCTCGAGGATGCGGTCGCTCCGGAAGCCAAGGAAGATGCCCGCGAAGCTCTGCGCGCTTATTTTGCAGCCAATCCTGCAGGCAAAGCTGAGCGCATCATCCGTATCAATCATCTCACCAGCGAATGGGGCGGCGAAGACCTTCTGGCCGCACGCGCCTGTAAGCCCAATGCGATCCTTCTACCAAAGGTAGAGAATCTGCAGGATGTGACCGGAGTGGCGGAAGTCTTGGAAGAAACCGACGCATCAGAAAACGTGCGTTTATGGGCGATGATCGAAACGGCACGCGGCATCATCAATGCCGACGAGATTGCCGAGCTTGGCCTGCGATCAACCTCAAGACTGGATTGTTTTGTCGTAGGCACGAATGACATTGCCAAAGAGACCGGAACTGTTCTGGAAAAAGGCCGGCATTTTTTCACACCGTGGCTCATGCAGATTCTGCTATGCGCCAAAGCCGGTCATCTTGATATTATTGATGGCGTCTACAACGACTTTAACGATATGTCCGGCTTTGAAAGTGAATGCGGCGAGTCTTTCAAAATGGGGTTTGATGGAAAAAGCCTTATCCATCCATCGCAAATTGAACCGGCAAACAAAGCGTTTACCCCCGGTTCCGAGGCAGTGACTGATGCCCGCTCTATTGTCCAAGCCTTCGACCTTGCCGAAAATGCAGGCAAAGGCGCAATTTCGTTGAATGGCCGGATGGTGGAGCGGATGCATCTTGAAACCGCCCAAAAATTGCTGGCAAGGATTGAAACAATCAATCATTCAAATTAGTGCAAATCAGACAAGCACGAGAATGGGAATTCACTATGAAGCTCTACAGATTTTTGACTGGTCCCGATGATGCGAGCTTTTGCCATAAGGTAACAGCCGCTCTTAACAAGGGCTGGCATATTTATGGCTCACCGACATATGCGTTCAATTCTGTAACCGGCATCATGCAATGCGGGCAGGCTGTGGTCAAAGATGTCGATGGCGTCGACTATATACCCGGCACAACAAAGCTCAGCGATCACTAGACACCCAACCGACGCTTGAGCGCCTGATATTGCGGCTCTGACGTATCAGCCATGGCTTCATCGCGCGTGGCTGGTCTGTCCTCAAACGGAATGGGCCGGTCAAACTGGCTAATGGTCATATCCCAGCGAACGCCATCGATCAGATTGTAAAAGTGAGTGCCGCCATAGGTCTTCGTCTTGAGGATCGAGCCGCCAAATATGTCCTGCACAATAATCGATGTTACGCTGCACTGGCCTTTTGCGGGGTTTTCAGCCGACCAGGAGGCTGAGCTTTCCCTGCTCCATGCGGATTTGAGGCTCTCATATAGCCCGTATGGCGTTGAGTAATCGACGGTCAAGGCAATCCCCTGTGATAGCTATTCGACGCTAGCCTCTATACGTTCCATCTCCTCATCGGACAATCCGAAATGATGCCCGATTTCGTGGATAAGGACATGCGTGACAATATCGCCAAGCGCCTCTTCATATTCCGCCCAATAATCAAGAATGGCCCGTCGATAAAGCGTTATGCGATTGACCTGGTCGCCTGTCTGCAATGAAAAACGTTCACCGATACCATTGCCCTCAAAAAGGCCCATGAGATCGAAAGGCGATTCCAGCCCCATATCTTCAATAATCTGATCATCGGGAAAGTCAGAAACCTGCATGGTGATTTCACCGCACAGACTGCGGAAATTTTCCGGCAGATGGGCATAGGCATCAATTGCCAGTGATTCAATTTCAGCGATTGAAGGCGAAAGGCGGTTCGCCCAGTCAGCCGTTTGGTTACTTCTGGCCATCACAATTCCTGATAAGGTGTTTATGGCCCTATATAGTGCGTCAGCAGCATGTATGCGAGGGCATCAATCCTCAAGCGCACGCGCCTCGGAGGGAAGCATGATGGGAATACCGTCTCGCACGGGATAGGCTAACCGCGCTTTTTTGGAAATCAATTCAGATTTTTTCTTGTCATAGGTGAGTGGTCCTTTTGTCAAAGGACAAACCAGAAGCTCCAGCAACTTGCGATCAAGGGGTGTTTCACGATCAGCTTCTGTCATAGCGGCGTCCTATTGGAGGCTTGATTCATAATCGTCCTGATCCTTCGCAAGAGCTATCTCGGTAATCGCGATCAAGGTTTCGGCTCTTGTTTTCAGATCTGTCGCTTCCAGCAAAGCCTGTTTTTCCGCTGCACCGAAGGGAGACATCATGGCAAGTGCATTAACCAGTGTTTCATTGCCAGCCCGAGAAATACCTTCCCAATCAGCCTCCAGGCTATTCGCGTCCAGATAGGCGCGAAAAACACGCAGCAATGCAGCCCTGTCCACCTCCCTGTCGTCCGCCTCGTCGAGATCCGCACGCAAGGGCGCAATCTTGCACTGACGGAAAGGCGTGCGTGTTGAGAGCTCTTTCACAACTCGGAACCGGCAAATACCTTGGAGCGTAACCAAGATCCGGCCATCACCGGTTTCTGCAAACGAAGTTATTCTTCCAAGACATCCCACTTCGCTCAGCTCAAGACCTTCCTCATCTTCTTGGTCAAGGCGAGGTTGAATCATGCCGATGATACGCTTGGAGGCGAGCGCGGCATCTATCATCGCAAGGTAGCGTAGCTCGAAAATATTGAGCGGCAATTGCCCACCTGGCAGCAGCAACGCTCCCGAAAGAGGAAAAATCGGAACGCTTTCAGGAATATCGTCCAAAGTACGATAGCGTACATTTCCAGCTTGCATAACTAGCTCCGGGCCAAGCCCTTTAATCTGCTTTTCTGTATACTATACTTGTCAGGAAAACAGCAGGGAGGAAAGTTTGCGACGTGCACTCATGGAAGCAGGATCGCCCGCTCCCCACGCATCAAAAAACTGCAAGAGTTGCTTTCGCGCGCCGTCCTCGTTCCAATTGCGATCTGCCTTCATGATGGCGAGAAGATGGTCAGCCGCCTCATCACGTTGATCCTTGGCGTTGAGTATCATGGCCAGATCATATCGTGCCTGATGGTCAGCCGGATTGGCCTCAAGGCGAGCTTCCAAGGCCGTTGGATCTCCGAGTTCAGCCACTTGTAGGGCCAGTGCAATTTTGGCTTGAGCGGCCCTAACTCCCGCATCCTCTTTCCCGGCTGGCGGCACCATGTCCAGCGTCGCCTGTGCCGTCGGGATATCACCAAGCTCGATCAGGCAATTTGCAAGACCTGCAAGTGCCGCCAGATGATCGGGAACCTCGGCAAGCACAGCAGAATAAATCTGGCCGGCCTGTTCAAAATCAGCAGCCTCGACCATTTGAGCCGCAGCAGCAAGCGCATCCTTTATCGCTTCGTCACGTCCACCATTTGGTGAGGAAATCTTATCGATGAATTCCTTCACCTTGGATTCGGGCAAGGCGCCCATAAATCCATCTACGGGTTTGCCATCAGAAAACGCGATCACCGCAGGTATTGATTGAATACCCAGCTGCCCGGCAATCGCCGGATGATCGTCAATGTTCATTTTGACAAGTTTGACGCGACCGCCAGCCGCCTGAACCGCCTTTTCCAGAATTGGAGTGAGCTGCTTGCAGGGCCCGCACCACGGAGCCCAGAAATCAACAAGGACGGGCTGTTTCTTTGATTCAGCAATAACATCGGCCGAAAATGCAGCGGTTGTCGTATCTTTTATGACATCGCCTGCCGGTGCAGAGGCTTCATTGGAACCGAAAGTCAGCGTCGTTGCTGCTGATTCGCTGCCATATCCACCGCTGAACGGATTATCTATATTGCTCATAAAATTCTCCGTCACCTTTGGATGAATTAACTGCCGACATGCCGGCATGTCTAGAACACTCAGTTCGGGTTTTATGCTTCAATTTTCAAGATCAAAGGCGAGTGCCCGGTCTCTTTGAGAAATCTTAAAAGATCGTCCGGGCGTATCGACGTCGTCGCTTCATTGGTCAACGGGTGCGCATTGATCATTTCATGGTGGAACAGGCTTTCGTCAAGGATGACCTTCACATTGCGTTCCACATCATTGATGACACCGAGCACGCTGACAGAGCCTGGAACCAGGCCCAGATACTCCAACAGTTTTTCTGGCTTGCCAAAAGACACTCGGCTCGCTGCGCCAATCTTGGTGTGAATGGTTTTCAAATCCACCTCTGCCTCTTCATCGACTGTCAGCAGAAAGAAATTGTCCTTCTTGTCTTTAAGGAAGAGGTTCTTCGTATGGGCACCGGTAATTTTTCCGCGCAGCGCCTGGGCTTCCGCCACGGTAAAAACCGGGGCGTGGCGAACTGTAGATACCTCAATGCCAAGGTCACTGATAAATTGCATCAGTTCTTCATACGACTTCGGCATCTGCATCCTCCTCAAATTCATCATGCATTTGTAAAACTGTCTAATGGCTCGAGAGCCTTGCCTCAAGCAAAACCCTGAGACTTCGTGAGACAATCGGTAAATTTTACGGATATCGAAAGAAAGTCCAATTTTCCCTGTTGCAATTGGTCTGCGCTTGGGTCATATAGCACCCGCTTCGCAAGACTAACTGGCACATGCGGGAGTAGCTCAGGGGTAGAGCACAACCTTGCCAAGGTTGGGGTCGAGGGTTCGAATCCCTTCTCCCGCTCCAGTTGTCCGAAGATCAAAAGGCTCAGGTTTACCTGGGCCTTTTTGCTTTCCGGAATATCTGACACCAAATATTGCTAATCGCTATGCAATGTCCCGGATCGAATCAAATTCATCCGTGGAATGTCGCGCTTCATCCCATCGCGAAGCTATTTGCCATTTCCTTCTGACGGGCCATAGCATTGGAATGATGTTTGCAATGTCCGGCTAAATAGCTAAACCATTGCTCCATGGCACAGAAGAAAGCTCATGAAGTAGATTCGTTTTTAAAGCGTTTGGATCGCAGTTATCCGATCGTGCTTCTTTACGGGCCCGACAAGGGATTGGTTAGCGAAAGAGCCGACCTCTTCATCACGATGACTGGTTTGGCGAAAGATGACCCTTTCGCGGTTATCCGGCTGGATGCTGATATTGTTCAGGCGGAGCCTGGGCGGCTATCTGACGAAGCCAACACAATATCCATGTTTGGCGGAGAGAGGTTGATCTGGGTGCGAAACGCTTCCGGCCAGAAGGGGCTGGCTGATGCTGTTTCTCATTTGGCGAAAAATCCGCCGATTGCGACCTTCATCCTCATTGAAGCTGGCGATCTCAAGAAAGGCGCAGGCTTGCGGGGCATTGTCGAGCAAAGTGCCAGCGCCATGGCGCTACCCTGCTATAGCGACGACGCGCGCGGCATTGACAGCACGATTGACGACATGTTGACAAAAAACAACCTGCAGATCGCATTGGATGCCCGTAACTTGCTCAAAGAAAGTCTGGGCGGCGACAGACTGGCGACTCGTGCCGAGCTGGAAAAAATCTGTCTTTATGCTCATGGCAAGGAACGGATAACCGTAGAAGATGTTCGTGACATCATAGGTGATGTCAGCGCCACCTCTTACGAAACCATCGTCGATGCAATGATAACGGGTAATCTGAATGATTTTACTTCGGCGTTTGACCGAGTCGTAAACACGGGTAGTCCCAGCTTTTTGATCCTCAGTTCAGCCATACGGCAGTTTCAAGCGTTACAAACGCTCCGTTACGGCATGGAAACCGAAAATAAAAATGCAGCCTCCGCCGTTGCCACGGCGCGCCCGCCCGTTTTCTTTGCACGAAAAAAGCTCATGGAAACAGCCCTTCAGCGCTGGTCCACGGCATCTTGTGCCAGAGCGATCGAGAGGCTGCAAAAGACAGTCCTCGACAGCAGGCGCAATGCTGCTCTCTCGGTTCCAATCATTCGTCAAACAATGATCGCACTTGTGGCAGAAGCTGCCCGGGCTGGGCGCTCAAACGGGCGCTAAGGCTGAAGTCAAATCTCAGGCCAAGCCGCCCCATTTTGTGCGGTTCTGCAAACGCTGGCAAATCTCATCCAACTGCTCAAGCGTGGTGTAGTGAATACGCACGTCGCCACCCTTGTTGAGATGATTGACTGTAACGCGCATACCCATCACATCGGAAAGGAGCTTTTCAAGCGCTTGCGTGTCAGCATCCTTTTCATCAACCGTTTTGGCCTTGGGTGAGGGCTGTTTTCCGCCTTCGCCCTGCGCCAAAGCTTCAGCTTGGCGGACCGACAGGCCGTCACGGACGATCTTATCGGCCAAAGCAGCAGGATTGTCTGCAGTGATCAATGTGCGCGCATGCCCTGCAGAAAGCGAACCATTGGTGATCATATCGCGCACCGGCTCTGGCAATTTCAGCAGCCGAAGCGTATTGGCAACATGACTCCGGCTCTTGCCAATAACCTGCGCCAAGTCAGCTTGCGTGTAGTCGTGATCATCGATAAGTTGTTGATATCCCATACCTTCTTCCAGTGGATTAAGGTCGGCGCGCTGCACATTCTCAATAATGGCAAGCTCGAGGGCAACGCGATCATCGACCTCACGGATGATGACAGGAACTGTGGTAAGACCTGCACGCTGCGCGGCGCGCCACCGGCGCTCACCGGCTATCAGCTCATATCGATCAGCCGAATCCTTGGCCAAACGAACGACCACAGGCTGCACTATTCCGTGTTCGCGGATGGAATTCGTCAAGTCTTCCAAATCGCTTTCCGTAAACAGTCTACGAGGATTGCGTGGATTGCGTGCAATGAATTCAATAGGGATTTGCCGATCCAGCGTTGCGACAGGCGCAGCTGCCTCATCCGGCACACGATCCATCTCTCCGATCAATGCGGCCAGACCACGACCCAAGCGTTTCTTTGAAAGATCTTCATTCATTGTCATAGGCTCTTCAAAAATGTTTCGTTCACGAATCGATTAGGCAGCGCGCAAATGACGCTCTCTCTGTATGACTTCCGACGCCAGCTGCAAATAGGCCTGGCTGCCGGCACACTTCAAGTCATACAAAATGGCAGGAATTCCATAAGAGGGCGCTTCAGAAACACGGACATTCCTCGGAATTACCGTCCGATAGACCTTATCGCCCATAAAGGATCGGACATCGTCGACCACCTGGGTCGCCAAATTGTTTCGCCCATCATACATTGTTAGAACAATGCCTTGAATCATTAGTGCGGGATTAAGCGACGTACGCACTTGGCTAACGGTCTCGAGCAATTGGCTCAAGCCCTCGAGAGCGAAAAACTCGCATTGCAACGGCACAAGCACCGAATCCGCGGTCGCCATGGCATTCATCGTCAACAGATTGAGCGATGGCGGACAGTCTATAAGGATATAGGTGAAAGCCGATGTTGACGAATTACCTCTAAATGCTTTCCGCAGCCGAGTCGCGCGATCAGCTGCGTTAGCGATTTCCATTTCAACACCAAGAAGATCCAAAGTTGAGGGTATCAAGGAAAGGCTTGGCACAGCCGTAGGCACCGCAGCTTCTTCCACGGTGGCCGTTTGCATCAAGACATCGTAAGATGATATCGCTCGGCTCTTTCGATCAACACCTAGGCCGGTACTCGCATTTCCCTGCGGATCAAGATCAACAATGAGCACATTTTCGCCGATTGCCGCCAACGCGGTCGCGAGGTTAATTGCGGTCGTCGTCTTACCCACGCCGCCCTTCTGATTTGCTATTGTTATAATGCGAGTCTGGTTATTCATTGGCTTTTCCTGAACACTAAACTGTTCGTTGCCGATAAAATGGAGTATTAGGTGGCGCGGTTTTTAAAGTCTGCAGAGATTGCTTATCTGCAAAACCACAGAATCTTTATCGACAACGCTTCTATGTTCTACCAGATCAAAGGTCCAGTCGTCACGAGTTTCGTCGATTTCCCGGCGGTAATCCCTACCTTTTTGAAAAAGCGCTGTTGCTCCTCCGATTAGCCAAGGTTCAGCGAGCACGAATAACTCTTTCAAAGAGGCGAGGGCGCGGGCCGTTATTATCTCAGGAGTAGCAATCTTCTGCCATACCGCGTCAATTCTGGCCGCGTGAACCGTGCCTGGAGCAGAAGCTTGACCAATAGCTGTACGCAGGAATGCGGCCTTCTTGGAATTGCTTTCGACAAGATCAATCCTGCTACCAACTGACTGCTTCAGAAAAATAGCAAGGACAACACCCGGAAATCCACCGCCGGAGCCAAGATCAAGCCAGACCTTAGCATCTGGGGCCAGGCGATAGAGCTGTGCACTATCAAGGATATGCCTTTCCCAAAGTTGATCAAGGGTGGAAGGCGACGCCAAATTTATCGCTTTGGACCACTTTCTGAAAAGTGTCTCAAAAGCAAATAAATCCTCCAATGTTTCACGTGAAACATGTGGAACGATTTCTTGCAGGCTTTTTTCGCGATTTTTGGTCACGCCACATTCCGTGTGGACGTGCGTCTTATTTGCGTAATGATCAGGGCTAGAGCCGCGGGTGTCATGCCGTCAATTCGTTGTGCCTCAGCTATCGACTTCGGTTGCCGTTGCCTAAGCTTTTGTTTTAGTTCATTCGATAATCCGGCTGTGGCTTCGAAATCTATTCCCGCAGGAATCGTCAGCATTTCATCCCGCTGCATGGCGGCGACATCGCTTTTCTGGCGTTCGAGATAAACAGCATATTGCGCCTCAATTTCTAGCGCTTCGCCGATACGTGGCTCGATAGCAGCCAACTCAGGCCAAATATCTTTCACACGCTGCAAATCAATATCGGGAAAAGCCATCAGATCGTAAGCCGAGCGTCGAACGCCATCCTGGTTTAGGCGCAATCCCATATTCGCAGCCGCGGAGGGCGTAATCATCAAATTTTTGGCCAAATCACGCGCAAGGTCGAGCGCCTCAGTACGTTGCTTGAAGCGTTGCTCACGCTCTTTCCCCAAAATCCCGAGACGAGAAGCCAGAGGAGTTAGACGCTCATCAGCATTATCAGCGCGCAAAGACAATCTGAACTCGGCGCGCGACGTAAACATGCGATATGGTTCGCTCACGCCGCGAGAAGTAAGATCATCAACCATTACGCCAATATAGGCGTCGGTGCGTTGCATTATAATCGGCTCGGTTCCACTCGCCAGGCGGGCTGCATTGAGACCAGCCAGGAGTCCCTGCGCAGCCGCTTCTTCATACCCGGTCGTTCCATTGATCTGGCCCGCCAGGAAGAATCCCTTGACCCGGCGAGTTTGCAGAGTCCGGTCCAACTCACGCGCATCAATAAAGTCGTATTCGATTGCGTAACCCGGCTGCAGCATTGTCGCATGTTCGAGGCCAGGAATCGTTTTGAGTATATCGAGCTGAACGCTTTCCGGTAGGGAGGTGGAAATTCCGTTAGGATAAACCGTATCGTCGTCTAATCCTTCCGGCTCCAGAAATATCTGATGACCATCCCGATCGCCGAATTTTACGATCTTGTCTTCGATCGACGGGCAATAGCGTGGGCCTATCCCTTCGATAGAGCCGGAATACATTGCGGATCGATGAATATTCGCCCGGATCACCTCATGCGTGGCCGCGGTTGTTCGGGTTATGCCGCAGTCTATCTGTGGATTGTTAATCCTATCCGTCATCAAGGAAAATGGCAGAGGATTCTCATCGGCCGACTGGGTTTCAAGACTCTTCCAGTCTATCGACTTTCCATCAAGCCGGGGCGGTGTTCCCGTTTTCAATCGTCCTAGTGCGAAGCCTTGTTGAAGCAGCGTCTCAGACAATCCAAGGGCAGGGGCCTCGCCCATGCGTCCTGCAGGAATTTTCTTCTCGCCAATATGGATTAACCCTCGAAGGAAGGTCCCGGTAGTTAAAACAACCGCTGCACAATCGAGAACACGTCCATCCATCAACTGGACGCCCTTCACACGGCCATCGCTTATAATGAGGTCATTTGCTCCGCCTTCAATAACGGTAAGGTTTTCCTGCTCTTGGATCGCACGTTGCATTGCCAGTCGATACAGCTTGCGATCTGCTTGTGTGCGAGGGCCGCGTACAGCTGGCCCCTTGCGGCGATTGAGCAACCTGAACTGGATACCGGCAGCGTCAGCCACGCGCCCCATCAGCCCATCCATAGCATCAATTTCCCTGACGAGGTGGCCTTTACCCAGGCCGCCAATCGCGGGATTGCATGACATAACGCCGATAGTTTCTGCGCGGTGAGTGACCAGTGCCGTATTTGCGCCAAGACGTGCCGCAGCAGCGGCGGCCTCACAGCCCGCATGCCCACCACCGATAATGATGACGTCAAATGATCTATGCACGATGCAAAACTTTCTGGATTCGATTTGAACTCTTGATGATCAAAACAGCGCCCTGAGTCAAGTATAACCGGATGAATGGTGTTTCACGTGAAACAATTTGTCTAGTTCTGTATAGATTATCGTATGGCATCGCCGGATGTTTCTCGTCGTCGGCAGCCTGTCCGGAACGGGAGCTAAAGTTACTGCCAAATGTTTCACGTGAATCATTTCCCTATGCAGAATTGCGAAAACACAACGTCCAATATGTCTTCCACGTCGACATCCCCGGTTATGCGTCCCAGAGAGTATGAAGCCCGTCTTAAATATTCGGCGCGAACTTCCAGGGGCGCTGCTATATCCTCAATAGCAGCGCGAAGCTCAATACTCGCCTCGTTGAGCAACTCCATATGTCTACGCCGAGTGGGGAGTGGGTCAGAAATGTCCCCCGCTGCTGCTTCGGCCTTTTGCGATAGAAGCCTCAAAAGGGCGTCAACGCCTGCATTAGTGCGTGTGGAAATTACCAGATCATACTCACCGATTTCGGATTCGGTCACCAGATCCGCCTTCGTGCCAATTCTTAGTACGTTCTTTGTCAAAGGCACATCGTCCAACGGGATAGGATCGGACAAATCTGTGACGCTCAAGATCAAGTCAGCGGAGTGAGCTCGGTCGAGCGCTCGCTCTATACCCATCATTTCCACCGCTCCAGTGGTATTGCGAATTCCGGCTGTATCCGTAATCAGGACAGTGATCCCGGAAAGATCGAGCTTAATCTCAATCAGATCACGGGTTGTGCCTGGCTCGTCAGACACAATGGCAACGTCGCTACCGGCCAAAATATTGAGCAGGGAAGATTTACCAGCATTGGGAGCCCCAATAATAACGACTCTGTAGCCATCTCTCACAATTGCCCCGCGCCTTCCGTCGCCCACATGTTTAGTAATACGCCCGGCGAGATCTGCCATTTGTTCCCAAACCAAGTCGGAAACTGAACCGGGGACATCTGACTCGTCGGCGAAGTCCAGTTCAGCCTCTATGAGGGCGCGGGCGCGGATGAGTTCCGAGCGCCAGCCCGAATATAGCTGTGCCTGAGCGCCGGATGATATTTGTAGAGCCAATCGTCTTTGGCTGTCTGTTTCAGCGGCGATGAGGTCTGCCAGTCCTTCTGCTGCTGTCAGATCAAATTTGCCATTTGCATAAGCTCGCCGGGAAAACTCTCCAGCTTCTGCCATTCTGCACCCGTCAAATCCGTACAGAGCGGTAATCATAGCATCCACCACGGCCTTGCCACCGTGAAGGTGAAACTCGGCGCAATCTTCTCCTGTAAAACTGTGCGGAGCGGGGAAGAACACTACCAGACCGCGATCAATCAAATCGCCATCGCTGCTCTTGAAGGAGGATAGCTTAGTCAGGCGTGGTTCCGTTAGGCTACCACAGATCGTTTCGACTACGAATCGAGTTCGTGAGCCTGATATTCGTATGACGGCTATGCCCGAGGGCAGGCGCCCACTTGATAGGGCAAAGATGGTATCTTCAAAGATATGCATTTTAATCAGTTCCTACTACACAGGCCTTGATAACCCTCTTAGTGTAGTTGGGAAAGGGTGAGGTGATCCATGTCCGAGGCAGCTAATCTGCTGGGTAATCAATCCAGCCCCTATTTGCGGCAACATGCCGATAATCCCGTTCACTGGCGGCCTTGGGGCAGGGCAGCGCTGGACGAAGCTATCCTGACGAATAAACCAATTCTCCTCTCCGTAGGTTATGCTGCGTGTCATTGGTGCCATGTCATGGCCCATGAATGTTTTGAGGACAATGAAGTCGCGGCGCTAATGAACGAGCTTTACATCAACATCAAGGTTGATCGCGAGGAACGGCCCGACATTGATCAGATTTATATGGCGGCTCTCGGCGCCATGGGCGAACAGGGTGGCTGGCCGCTCACAATGTTTTTAACACCTGAGGGAAAGCCATTTTGGGGAGGTACCTATTTTCCGAAGCATTCCCATTATGGCAGGCCCGGATTTCTTGATGTTTTACGTTCCATTGACGGCGCCTGGCGCAATGACCGCCAACGCGTGGAACAGAACGTTATTGCCCTGACCCAGCACATTGGTGCGCGGCTCAATGCCCAGGCAGAAGAAACAAAGCTTGATCCGGCTTTGATCAACCAGTTCGCGTCTAACATTTTCGGGGCAATGGATACTGTCAAAGGCGGTCTGACCGGATCTCCCAAGTTTCCGAGCGCCCCTTTCATGGACACAATCTGGCTTTCGTGGCTCCGCACTGGCGATTCAACGCACCGGGATATCTTTTTGAAAAGCCTCCAGACCATGCTTCAAGGAGGAATCTACGATCATCTCGGTGGCGGCCTATCCCGATATTCTGTCGATGATGCATGGCTTGTGCCGCATTTTGAAAAAATGCTTTACGACAATGCGCAGCTTATAAGACATGCCACCTATGCCTTTTGCCAGACAGGAAATTATTTGTTTCGTCAGCGAATCGACGAGACGGTTGCTTGGCTCCAGCGCGAGATGATTGTCGATAGCCGATTTGCTTCCAGTCTTGATGCGGACAGTGAAGGCGAAGAGGGACGCTTTTATGTTTGGCAAGACGCCGAAATTCCGACAACAGATGAATTCCAACACTTTCGTGAAGTGTATGATGTTACTGAAGAGGGCAACTGGGAAGGTAAGAACATTCTTAATCGCTTGCAATCCATCAATCTCCTGGATGCTTCGTCGGAAGACAATCTGGCAAAAGCCCGAGACAGACTCTTCAAAGCACGCGAAGCGCGCATTCGTCCTGGCCGTGATGACAAAGCCTTGACCGATTGGAACGGGCTAATGATACGGGCTCTTGCAGAGGCCGGGCGTACATTTGAGAGAAGTGATTGGATTAATATTGCGACAGACGCATACCGTTCCATATCCGAATCGATGGTGGACGGGCGACTGCCGCACTCGGTACTTGGAAATTCGCGTTTGTTTCCTGCGCTGTCATCTGACTACGCCGCCATGATAAATGCGGCAATATCACTCCACCAGGCAACACAGAACGCTGATTTCATCAATCATGCAAAGCATTGGAAGGATATGCTGGACCGTTGGCATCAAGATGAATATGGGCTTTATTCCCTTAGTGCTAACGATAGTACGGACACTATTATCCGGGTTCGAGGCGATCAGGATGAGGCCGTGCCAAGCGCCACAAGCCAGATCATCGAAGCTTTGGCGCGGCTGGCATTGGTAACTAGCGATGACGAGCTGCGGTTGCGCACCATTTCGATCACAGAAAAAGCCCTCGGGCGCATCCTGCAACAACGTTACGGACAAGCGGGAATCCTCAATAGTGCCGGGCTAATGCTCGACCAGATAAAGCTTGTGATCGTAACATCAGACAAAGATCATCCTCTCATGAGGATGGCCGATCGCATTGCCGATCCACGCCGGATTGATCTATGGATCGAACATAGAGAAAACCGGAAGATTGAGTTGGTTGCCGGCGGTGGTGAGGTTACAATAAATAAACCCGCAGCATTTTTGTGCCGCGGGTTTGTTTGTCTTCCACCGGTCGAGACAGAAGCAGAGCTCGAAGAGCTGTTGCGATCCAGCTTTTAGGTATTCATATTGTCGAAGAAGTCGCTGTTGGTCTTGGTCTGCTTCAACTTGTCGATAAGGAATTCGATCGCGTCTGTTGTGCCCATTGGAGCAAGGATACGACGCAAGACGAAAATCTTCTGCAGATCCTGACGTGGAACCAGCAGGTCTTCCTTACGCGTACCGGACTTGAGAATATCCATTGACGGGAAGATGCGCTTGTCGGCAACCTTACGGTCAAGCACGATTTCCGAGTTGCCCGTGCCCTTGAATTCTTCAAAGATGACTTCATCCATACGGCTACCGGTATCGATAAGCGCCGTCGCGATAATGGTTAGCGAACCACCTTCTTCAATATTACGGGCAGCACCAAAGAAACGCTTGGGGCGCTGCAATGCATTAGCGTCAACACCACCGGTCAAGACCTTACCGGATGATGGCACGACAGTGTTGTAGGCGCGGCCGAGACGCGTGATCGAATCGAGCAGGATGACAACGTCGCGCCCGTGTTCGACAAGACGCTTGGCCTTTTCTATGACCATTTCCGCAACTTGCACGTGACGGGATGCCGGCTCGTCGAAAGTGGAAGAGACAACTTCTCCCTTCACGGAACGCTGCATGTCTGTCACTTCTTCCGGGCGTTCATCGATCAGCAGGACAATCAGATAACATTCAGGATGATTGGCAGTAATTGAGTGGGCAATATTCTGCAAAAGAACAGTTTTACCAGTACGCGGCGGTGCAACGATAAGCCCGCGCTGACCTTTACCAAGTGGTGCCACAAGATCAATGACACGAGCCGAAAGATCCTTGGTAGTCGGATTTTCCAACTCCATCTTGAATCGTTCATTTGGATAAAGCGGTGTCAGATTATCGAAATGGATCTTGTGACGGATCTTTTCAGGGTCTTCAAAATTGACTGTATTTACTTTCAGAAGCGCGAAATATCGTTCGCCTTCCTTTGGCCCGCGGATCGGACCTTCAACTGTATCGCCCGTCTTCAGGGAAAAGCGGCGAATCTGCGAGGGTGAGATATAGATATCATCGGGGCCCGGGAGATAGTTTGCATTGGCGGAGCGCATAAAGCCGAACCCGTCCTGCAAAATCTCAACCACGCCTTCGCCGATAATCTCAACTTCCTGAGCAGCAAGCTTTTTGAGGATCGCAAACATCAATTCCTGTTTGCGCATGACACTGGCGTTTTCCACTTCCAGCGTCTCCGCGAAAGCCAAAAGATCTACCGCGGTTTTGTTCTTAAGTTCTTGTAGTTTCATTTCCTGCATGTGTGCGGAACTCTAATTCTTGTTGTTTGAAATGGGGAAGGGAAATGACGATGCCTGAATGCAGTGCCATGATGACATGGCCGGTGATGCTATGGCGGTATTTCCGTAGGAAGAGCCCCTATTTAGCTAATAGACCAGCCAAGGGCAAGAGGTTTCATGAGTCCTATTGATATAAGACTGTTGTTTTTATGATGAATCAAAATGGCCTAATAATGACCATGATCACAATAACAATCATGAGCAATGTAGGTACTTCATTCATCAACCGCCAGAAACGCGCAGATTTTTCATTCCGATCTTCTGCAAATAACCGGACCGCCTTTGTGAAAAAGCCATGTACGCCGGATAGAAGAATGACTGCCAGAAACTTCACGTGAAACCAGCCGTCCAGATATGCCTGACTTTGCCAGGCCAGCCAGAGGCCTGCAATCCATGTCAGTCCCATGGCTGGATTTATAATCGCTTTGAGAAGTCGATTCTCCATCAGTTTGAATGTCTCAGACTGAACGGAGCCAGTTTCAGCAGCGCAGTGATAAACGAAAAGACGTGGAAGATAGAGCATGCCCGCCATCCACGATATGACCGCAATGACATGGATTGCCTTGACCCAAAGATATGCTCTGTCCGGATAGATTAAAACCAGGCCAACTGCTGCAATAGCCACTGCCGCCATGATCAGGAGCGGTAAAACAGGGACATTTTGGCTTGTGTCTGATGAACTGGTCAAAACTCTCTCCCTATCTATGCGTCAGGCGTACGCGATTAATCATTTGTTCGACGTGGGAAACAGGTGCATCGGGTGTAATGCCATGGCCAAGATTAAAGATAAGCGGTCCATGACCCAGCGACTCCAATATGGCATCCACACCGGCATCGATTGCTTTTCCGCCTGCAACAACGCGCAATGGATCAAGATTTCCCTGGACTGCACCATCGCCTTGCAATGATGAAGCCATTGAAAGCGGTACGGTCCAATCCAGTCCAAGCGCGGTCACACCAGTACGCTGCCTATAATTGGTGTAGAGCGCCCCGGCTCCCTTTGGAAAGCCTATAATCGGAACATTCGGATGTACAGCGCGTACCTTTCTGACAATCTTTTCGACTGGCGCTATGCAAAATTCCTCAAAGCAGGCCTCGTCAAGCACACCTGACCAGCTGTCAAAGATTTGAACCGCATCCGCACCTGCATTAATCTGACGTATCAGATATTCTGCCGAAACATCCGAAAGCTCATCAAGCAGCTTCCTGAAGGCTTCAGGTTCCCGATAGGCGAACAACCGAGCCGGAGCCTGATCCGGCGTGCCGTGACCCGCGATCATATAGGTCGCTACGGTCCAGGGAGCCCCACAGAAGCCGAGGAGTGTTGTTTCAGCAGGCAATTGCTGTCTCAGCAGACGAACCGTCTCATAGACCGGCTCCAGCCTGTCTGCAGCACCGGCAGATTCCAGCCAGAATATTCCATCCTTATCGATCGGCGTCATCAAAGGGCCACGCCCTTCTTCAAAACGAAGGTCCCGGCCAAGAGCATGAGGCACAACAAGAATATCTGAAAACAGGATAGCCGCATCAAAACCAAAACGGCGAATTGGCTGCAAAGTTACTTCAACTGCCAGATCGGGAGAATAGCACAGGTCGAGAAACGTCCCGGCGTTCTTTCTGACTTCCCTATATTCGGGAAGATAACGACCTGCTTGTCGCATCATCCAGATCGGAGGTGGAAAAACAGTTTCACCTCTCAAGACTTTCATCACTTTGCGATCGGACATTAGGTGATCCCTCTCCCTGGCCTTTCTTAAAAAAGAAATTCAGATCTATTTTGGATTTTCTGATTCTTAGAGTCTGTTAGTAGCGGGAATTAACACATTGTCAGAATTTTCCCACAGCAAACAATCAGCGCTGTTCCAAGAGCAAACAATTACACCCTAATGGCAGGATAGCAGGGAAAAAACAAAATTATAAACAATTTCAAATTGTTACAATGATATTGGTTCTGAATACATTGTGGATAATGGACCAATAATAGACGAAAAGTCGCAACAATCCACAGTATCCGAATGCCAACGGCGATGTTGCGCACAGGTGAGCTCATTGTGGATGACTTGCCAACAATCCACATGGCTGCCATCTCTTGGGAAAGTTCTGCCTATTTGTCCCCATTCATCAACAGGACATGGAAATTTCTGTGACGAAACCGGTTAACTACTTTCATCTTCACATGATTTCTGATGCGACCGGAGAGACTCTCATCGCAGCGGGGCGGGCCGCATCAGCGCAATATGCCCATGCACGGGCTATTGAGCATGTTTATCCCCTCATTCGGACGGAAAAACAGATACGCAAAGTGCTTGAGGGTATCGATGCGGAACCCGGAATTGTTCTTTACACGATTGTCGACCAAAGGCTTGCGGCGATGATTGATGACAGTTGCGCTGAACTGGGCGTGCCTTGCGTTTCCGTACTCGAACCCGTGCTCACGCTGTTTCAATCTTACCTCGGCGCTCCCGCTGGACGCAGGGTAGGCGCACAGCATGTGCTCAATGCTGAATATTTTCAGCGAATTGATGCACTCAACTTCACGATGGAACATGATGACGGGCAGTTGCCGCCAGATATTGAAGAAGCAGATGTCATTCTGATCGGTATTTCGCGCACATCAAAAACGCCTACAAGCATCTATCTTGCCAATCGGGGCATAAAAACGGTCAATGTGCCAATCGTTGTCGGCGTACCGGTGCCTGATGCTCTTGTGAACTCACAAAAGCCCCTGATTGTGGGGCTGGTCGCATCGGCGGAGCGTATTTCCCAGGTTCGCCAACATCGTGTGCTTGGGGCCACTCAAGGCTTTGATGCCGATCATTATCTCGACAGGGCAAATATTATCGAGGAATTGACCTATGCTCGCCAAATCTGTCACAGGCACAATTGGCCAATGATCGACGTATCGAGGCGTTCAATTGAAGAAACAGCTGCCGCCGTGCTCGCTCTACGGGCGCAAGGTCGGTAGCTGAACATGACACAAGAGAAAAACATGGACATTATACTCGCCTCAAAAAGCCCTTTCCGTGCAATGTTGCTGAAAAATGCCGGGGTGAAGTTCACGGCGCAATCAGCAAACATTGACGAACGCGCAGTCGAAGCTCCTCTCTATAATAGCGGCGCAACACCGGAAGATGTTGCTTTGGTACTGGCAGAGGCAAAGGCACTTGATGTCAGTGAACGCAATTCATCGGCGCTGGTTATTGGTTCGGATCAAACATTGTCGCTTGGCGACGAAGTCTTGCATAAGCCGGAAGATATGGAGGCAGCCCGCCGCCAATTGTTGAAGCTTTCCGGCCAGACCCATCATCTCAATAGCGCTGTGGTGCTTTGCAAAGATGGTCAGACCCTTTGGAGGCATGTGTCAGTGGCTCGGATGACATTGCGCAATCTAACACCAGAGTTCATTGGCCGGCATTTGTCTCGTGTAGGGTCCGTGGCATTACAAAGCGTTGGCGCTTATCAGTTCGAGGGCGAGGGGGTGCAATTGTTCGAGAGAGTCGATGGCGACTACTTTACTATTGTAGGATTGCCGCTTCTGCCGCTGCTTGCGGAACTGCGCAAGCAAGGAGCAATTGATGCGTAAAGCTTTCGTAACCGGATTTCCGATCAAACACTCCCGGTCGCCATTGATTCACGGCCATTGGCTGAAAAAATTCAATCTTCCAGGTTCATATGAAGCCATTGAAGTAGCCCCGGACAGCTTTCCTGCATTTCTCAACAGTTTAAAAGACAATGATTATGTCGGCGGCAATGTCACCATTCCGCATAAGGAAATGGCGTTTGCTTTATGTCAGAGACGCGAACCCGCAGCCGAAGAGATCGGTGCAGTCAATACATTATGGTTTGAAGGCGGACAACTTTGCGGCGGTAATACCGATGCCTACGGGTTTCTCGCAAATCTCGATGCCAGTAGTCCCGGATGGGATAAACACAAAACTGCATTGGTACTTGGGGCCGGAGGAGCTAGCCGGGCAATTATTTACGCTCTTAAACAACGTGGACTGACAGATATCCGAATCGTCAACCGGACTCTGACAAGGGCTGAAGAATTGGCCGATCGATTTGGCTCAGGGATCAGCGCGCATGAATGGATTGCCGTGCCGGAACTGCTGCAGGATGTCTCCCTCATCGTGAATACAACATCGTTGGGAATGGAAGGCAAGGAGAGCCTGTCAATCGATCTTTTTGATGTAAGGCGCGATGCGCTGGTAACGGACATTGTTTATGTCCCGCTTGAAACGCCATTGCTAAAGGCTGCCCATATGGCTGGATTAAAGACAGTTGATGGTCTCGGCATGCTTTTACATCAGGCGGTGCCAGGATTTGAACATTGGTTTGGTGTTCGACCAGAGGTGACTGCGGAGTTGCGTAACGTTATCCTCGCCGACATGAATGGCGGCCAGAAACCATGATCGTCCTTGGTCTAACCGGATCAATCGGTATGGGAAAATCCACGACTGCCCAGATGTTTCTGGATGCAGGAGTTCCTGTCTATTCGGCCGATGAAACTGTGCACCGGCTTTACAGTGGAAAGGCCGCTCCTCTGATCGAACAGGATTTTCCTGGCACGACAAGCGATGGCGAGGTTGACCGCGTAAAATTATCGGCAGCCGTTATGGGTAAGCCGGAGGCATTGCAACGGCTGGAGGAGATCGTTCATCCGCTTGTTCGCACCGAAGAGAACAGATTTCGGCAGGACTCAGAAAATAGCGGAGCCAAACTTGTCCTTCTGGATATTCCTTTGCTTTTTGAGACTGGAGCCGAAAAGCGGGTGGATAAGGTTTTGGTTGTTACCGCGCCCAAAGAAGTACAGCGGGAAAGAGTGCTTGCCCGCGAAGGCATGACGGAGGATAAACTCGAGGCCATACTCGCCAGGCAAGTACCGGACGCTGAAAAGCGCAACCGCGCCGACTTTATCATTGATACAAGTCAGGGGCTTGTAGCAGTGCGTGAGCATGTTCAACAAATCATACACTCATTGGTGGATATGTCTGCGGACTGACCACCCTGTGACATCACAGCCTTGCAAGAGTTGAGAAAGTCGTGGAATTTAGGCCAAAGGTGATTCCATGCGCGAAATTATATTTGATACGGAAACGACAGGTCTCGACCGGCTGGATGATCGCATCATCGAAATCGGCGGCGTAGAGCTTGTTAACCGATTTCCGACAGGGCGCACATTTCACGTTTATATCAATCCTGAAGGAAGAGCGGTTAATCCAGAAGCGCTGGCGGTTCATGGAATCAGCAATGAACAATTGCTCGATAAGCCCTTATTTGCCGGAATTCTTCAGGATTTTCTCGATTTCATCGACGGCGCAAAGTTGATCGCGCACAACGCGACCTTCGATATGGGATTCATCAACGCCGAGCTGAACCGGTTGGGACATCCACCAATCCACAATGATCGCGTTGTCGATACGCTGGCGCTGGCGCGTCGCAAGCACCCTATGGGGCCAAACTCGCTTGATGCTTTGTGCCGGCGTTACGGCATCGATAATAGCCATCGCACCATGCACGGTGCGCTTCTGGATTCTCAGTTGCTGGCCGAAGTTTACATTGAGCTTATTGGCGGCAAACAAACGGCGCTGGGTCTGACAGTCTCCGACCAGACAAAAAACCGGAATGAGGCAGGGGAAAGCGCCGCGATCATTATCATGCAACGCAAGGTGGCTTTGCCGTCACGGTTGAGCGAAGCAGAAAAGCTTGCGCATGCCGCCCTTGTGGCCAAACTTGGCGAAAAAGCCATCTGGAACGAGCGCATAGAAGCGCAATAAAAAACCCGGGACCAGCCCGGGTTTAATAACTCATCCTGTCAGATTTAGCTGACTTTGGCCTTGGCCTGTTCCTCAGCCATGCGCTGCTGGAACATTTGCGCGAAATCAATCGGGTCGATCATGAGTGGAGGGAAACCGCCATTGCGGGTGGCTTCAGCGATGATCTGGCGTGCAAAAGGAAACAGCAGGCGAGGGCATTCAATGAAAAGCAATGGCAGAAGGTGCTCTTGAGGAAAGCCCTCAAGCCGGAACACGCCGCCATAAACCAATTCTGCGTTGAACAGAACTTCCTTGCCTTCCGCAGCCTTGGCGGAAAGGGTCAGAACAACGTCAAAATCATTCTCGGCAATAGGATTGGCATTCACGTTGACATTGATGCTGATGCCAGGAGCCTTGTCACGCGGGCGCAGCGACAGCGGCGAGCCAGGGCTTTCGAAGGAAAGATCCTTCACATATTGCGCCAGGATATTCAGGGTCTGTGGCTGGACAGTACCGTTGCCATTGCCGTTCTCTGCGTTTTCATCAGCCATTGTCTGGAAACCTTTTAATGTTGCATCCGCCGTAGCGGTCTAGAAAATCAATGGTGGCTGGCTAGCATGTGTTGTTTGGCGAGGCAAGCTGCCCGCTCTAATCCTATCGTTCCATATATCGGGCAAACCTTACTTATCAGCCTTCCAAGGGGATTCGGGATCAGGCTTGCTGGTATAATCTTCCGGGTTGAGATCAATGACATTTTCCTTGATCCGTGTTTGCCGTGTGCCAGTTGGCCGCCGGCTACCGGAATTCACCACCACGACTCTGTCACTGATGCAGCGCCAACCCAGATCCCGCACAGCTGGAATGAACAACAGCAAACCAATAATGTCCGTGATGAAACCGGGAATTATCAGCAGCAGCGCAGCAAAAAATAGCATCACGCCATGGACAAGCTCTCGTTTTGGAGAGCGTCCTGCAGCCGTTTCCTCGCGTATTTTCTGGATCAGGCCAAAGCCTTGCAAGCGCAACAGGAATACACCGACAAACATTGCCAGAATAATCAGGCCGAGCGTTGCCAGAACACCAATCTCGTTTCCAACGAGGATGAAGCCGGCTATTTCCAGAAATGGCAGCGCCAGCAGGAACAGAGGAATAAGAGATCGCAAACTATTTTACCTTTCAAAGGACATATCCGGCTATTATGGATAGCTCATGTCAATTTCATGCCTATATAGGTAAGCGTGAAGAGTATTTGTATGATTGCAATTGGCAATCTATATGTTTTTGATATTTCGACGAAAGATCGAAAGCGGAAACGAACATCTGGATGAGTGGCAAGCGATATGGAATATCTGGACTTTGGAACAATCTTTTTCTTCGTAGCGGCTGTGGTGATCTTTCTCCAGTTGCGCAAAGTCCTTGGCCGCCGCACCGGAAGCGAACGTCCGCCTTTCAATCCCTATACGCGAACCTCGGAAGCAGACGACAAGGCGAAGCCCGGTGACAATGTTGTTGCATTGCCCAGGCGCGGTGAAGCCAAAGCGAATGATTTCGAGAAAATCGATAGTCTGGCAAAGCCGGGGACGCCGTTGAACGATGGTTTGCGCGCAATTCAAGCTGCTGACCCCACATTCGAACCGGAAAAATTCCTTGATGGTTCAAAGATGGCTTATGAAATGATTGTTATGTCGTTCGCCGATGGTGATCGCAAAACCTTGAAATCCTTGCTGTCGAGAGAAGTCTTTGACGGCTTTGTCTCAGCTATCACCGACCGCGAGTCGCGCGGGGAGAAGGTTCAGTCATCCTTCGTCGGTATCAATAAGGCCGAGATTATTGGCGCCGAGATGAAAGGTAATGAATCCCACGTCACTGTTCGCATCATTAGCGAGCTTATCTCGGCGACGCTGGACAAGGATGACGCGGTCATTGATGGCGATAAGGAAGCCGTTGTTGAAGTGAAGGATGTGTGGACCTTTGCCCGTGACACGAAATCCAGGGATCCGAACTGGAAGCTTGTGGCCACCGAAGCCGAAGACTGACCTTTTGAGATCAGAGAATATGTTATCGCCCCTGTTGCAACCGGTGGACTTTAATAATTGCCCCGGTTGGGAGGAGGATAATCAGCTCGAGGCGTTCAAAGCCTTTCGGCGCTCAGCCCACCATGTTCTGGAAAAGCCCTATAAATCAGGATCGCTTGGCATTTCATTTGAAGCGCTTAAGCCAATTTTTGCTGATTCACGTGAAACAATTGTCGAAACAGACGCGCAAGCCCGCCAATTTTTCGCCAGATGGTTCCGGCCCGCTTTTATAAAACCTGACAGTTCGGCAAGCGGTTTTGTTACCGGGTTTTACGAACCGGAAGTTATTGCATCCCCGATCCGCACCCGGGAATATCCCGTTCCATTTCTCAGGCGGCCTGCCGATCTGATCGATATAGATGATGACAACCGTCCCGCCGGGCTTGATCCCTATTTTGCTTTTGCCCGGCAGACCCGGGATGGACCTGTCGAATATTTCGATCGCCAGGCGATCGAAAGCGGTGCCCTTGAGGGGCAAGGGCTCGAAATCGCTTTCGTGAACAGTATTATCGATGCGTTCTTTATCCATGTTCAAGGTGCCGCACGGCTTAAGATGCTTGATGGCAGTCTGCGCCGTATAACCTATGCGGCAAAGTCCGGACATCGTTTCACGGGCGTCGGCAAGATATTGCTGGATCGCGGCGAAATCGAACCCGAAAATATTTCGATGCAGTCGATCCGCAAATGGCTCGCGGATAATCCGGAACAGGCGCAGGCACTCTTGTGGAACAACCACTCTTACATTTTTTTCCGGGAAGCCCCGGTTGTTGAGAGAGATCTCGGGCCAATTGCAGCGGCAAAGGTGCCGCTCATGGGTGGCCGTTCCATGGCTGTTGACCGGCTTCTCCATACATTCGGCACGCCATTTTATATTCATGCTCCCGACTTGGACGCATTTGGAGGTAAAAGTTTTTCCCGTCTTATGATCGCGCAGGATACCGGATCGGCAATTGTCGGACCCGCCCGCGGCGATCTTTTCGCAGGTTCCGGTGATGAGGCTGGCGAGATAGCTGGTGTTATTCGGCACAATGCAGATTTCTATGTACTGGTGCCGCGTTGCCTGTTGGGTTCAAGCCAATGAAAAAAAAGGCAACACCAGAATTTGCCACGCTTGAAGACCGGATACTTTGGGAAACGGTTGCCAAGACAGCGCGCCCTCTCAAGGGTAAGGATAAGCCGATTTTCTTGGCGGATGAAGCTGACAATACGGAACAGCAACCTTCTGCTCCCGAAAGGCCAAAACAACAGGCACCCGTATTTCCTGCAAAACCGGCACCCAGGCCTCATCTGCTCCATCCACTCGACAAACCTACCCATAAGAAAATCGCCAAGGGCCGCGTGGTCATAGAAGGTCGCATTGATCTTCACGGGCTGACGCAAAGCGAGGCCTATGGTTTGCTGCTCGGTTTCCTGCAACGTGCTCATTTGCGGAAACTACGTCATGTGCTTGTCATCACGGGCAAAGGATCATCTTTCGGAAGTGATGGTGTGCTTCGCCAAGCCGTGCCTTTATGGTTTACAACTCCGGCTTTTCGCATTCTGGTCAATGGCTATGAGGATGCTGCGCGCAATCATGGCGGGACCGGAGCGATTTATGTCCGTTTGCGGCGCGAGGCATCATGACCCCCTTTGGTCAAAGGTTGCGGGATTTGCGCCAGGAACGCGGCGTCTCGCAAAAGGACATGGCGAAAGCCATAGGCGTTTCAGCGGCCTATCTTTCGGCGCTTGAACATGGGCGTCGTGGCCAACCGACATGGGACAAGCTCCAGCGCATCATTCAGTATTTCAATATTATCTGGGATGAGGCGGAGGAATTGCAGAGACTGGCTCTGATTTCGCAACCCCGTGTAACGATCGATACGGGTGGGCTTTCGCCGTCTGTAACTGAGCTTGCAAATCTGCTTGCCATGCGGATTGAGGATATGGATCAGGAAACGACGCAGTTGTTCATTGGCAAGTTGAAACTGCTGCCCCCCAGACGCAAACGCTAGCTTGCCTGCGCCTGTTTGCTTGAAATGCTTTAGAAAAGCGCCTTAAGCTGATCAGCCTTCTCATTGACCAGCCAACCATAATAGTTTTCTTCCGGCATTTGCAGCGGTTCGCCATTGGCAACACGTTGTGCGTTGATATTTGCCAGAGCCCGAGCGCGCGCATCCGCGCCGCCTGTATTATAAAGTGTCGCTGTCAAACCGGGATTCTTGGATATATCGAGATCCGCAACCCGCCTATACACATCGATCGAGTGTTTCAATGTTGCCGCCATATAGGGCAACGTCAGGTCAGGATCCATGATTGTCTTGTAAACTTCACTGGCATTATCCGCATCAAGACGCGGCAATCCCGAATAGCGGTTGACCATGTCCGTCATTTGCAATGCGACAAGCGGGCTGAGCTGGCCTAAGCCGAAACTCTGGCCGGCATAGAATGGCTGGAAGAAAACCGCGCTCAGGCGATTGTTCGGGTAGCTGATCCCGCCGACATTATTCCCGCGAAAAGTAGTATCCCAGACATTCTCCCGGCATGACCAAAGGCGCAGGCTGTCCTTAAACTTATTGCATTCAGCAAACTGGGGTCGCTTGACAAAATCACCAATGGTTTCTCCCTTATAGTCAAAGCTGAGGCCTTGTTTCAGATATGAAACCGCCTTGACGTAATAGGTCTGCAACCTGTCATAGGCATCGACATTGTAGGTGTGTTCACCGACCAAGGCGCCGGCAACATGAACGGGATCAATGCCATAGGTTCTGGAAACGCTGGCAATTTTTGATCGCAGCTTCGTGTCGCTCTTCAGCAGGCCGTAAATTTTTTGATATTTGGCCTCATAGGTGGTGTTCATCTCGCGCGTCCGTTTGGCGGAAGCGGCTGGCACGCCAGGCTGACTTGCATTGCGATTGCCCTCCGGAACCATGGTTACGGCCAATGCGGATTGGGCAGTTACGGAAAACAGCAAAAAACAGCTGGTTGCAAAAAGGCAAAGGGTTCGTTTCATCATCGATCCAGAAATCCAGTCAGAAGCCCGCAATAGCGGCTTGTTCAGACGAAAGCCAGAAAAACCTCAATCTGGATATCAAGTCAGTTCACTGTGCGGGGACTGGGCAACTCATGTCGCCTTCCTCGCACTTCAAATAGGATTTCAGATCTTCGATGCGTGATGCAGTCAAACCGTTCAGACATATGGACTGCATCATGGGGTATACGCTGCCATCTGCACTTCCCGATGTTGAAAAATTGCACTCTGCATCACGAAAGGCAACCCAAGCCTTTTGAGCAGTCACAAGCAGTTTCGTTGTTTGCGCATCGTCTTTCAGGCGAGCAGTAATCTGTCTGTAAAGCGCATTCAACTGGGTGTCTGAGTGCTTATAGGTATTGCTGTAACATTCGTTGAGATCCGCTTGGCTGCTATTAGGCTTGTCACAGGATTCAGCCGAAAGGGCAGCAGGCACGGTCGTGAAAAGTATGATGAGCGTCAGAACGGATTGCAAGAAACGCATGGGATATCTCCTGTTGCGACTCGCCCATTAAATAAGAAATCGCGATGGTTTTCCATCGCGATTTCCCTTATTTGCAATGCTAGAGAATGAAACGCGAAAGATCAGCGTTTTTAGCCATGTCGCCGATAGTCTCGCGCACATATTTGGCATCGACCGTGTACTCAGCTCCGGATTTGTCCGGCGCATTGAACGAAATCTCATCCAGCACGCGCTCCATAACCGTCTGCAGACGCCGTGCTCCGATATTCTCGATGGTCGAATTGAGATCAACGGCAATATCGGCCAATGCATCAATTGCATCATCGGTAATATCGAGTTTGACCTCTTCAGTCGCCATCAACGCAATATATTGCTTGAGCAGGCTTGCTTCCGGCTCCGTCAGGATGCGGCGCATGTCATCGCGTGTAAGGGCGCTAAGCTCGACACGGATGGGCAAGCGGCCTTGCAATTCCGGCAACAGATCGGAAGGCTTGGACACATGGAACGCCCCTGACGCGATGAACAGGATGTGATCGGTCTTGATCGGACCATATTTGGTCGCGACCGTCGTTCCTTCCACGAGCGGCAACAGATCGCGCTGCACGCCTTCACGCGATACGCCTGCACCCATTCCGCCGTCACGCGCTGCAATCTTGTCGATTTCGTCAAGGAAGACGATGCCGTCATTCTCGGCGGACCGTAGCGCTTCCTGTGTGATCTGATCCTGATCGAGAAGTTTATCCGACTCGTCATTGATCAAGACACCATAGGACTCCTTGACGGTGGTTTTGACCGTCTTGGTGCGTCCGCCCATAGCTTTGCCAAGCATGTCGCTGAGATTGAGGACGCCGATATTTGCACCGGGCATGCCGGGTAGTTCAAAGCTTGGCGAGCCGGAGTCGGCAATCTCGACTTCGATTTCCTTGTCGTCGATCAGGCCATCCCGCAGTTTCTTGCGGAAGCTGTCACGGGTTGCAGGGCTGGCGGTCTTGCCGACCAGTGCGTCAAGTACACGCTCTTCCGCATTGACATGGGCCTTGGCCTTCACATCTTCACGCTTTTTCTCGCGTACAAGCCCGATGGAAACCTCGACCAGATCACGAATAATCTGTTCAACGTCACGGCCCACATAGCCGACTTCGGTAAACTTGGTTGCTTCAACCTTGATGAACGGCGCGCCCGCAAGCTTGGCGAGACGACGTGAGATTTCCGTTTTGCCGACGCCAGTCGGTCCGATCATCAAAATGTTCTTGGGCATGACCTCTTCGCGCATCTGGCCTTCCAGCTGCTGGCGACGCCAACGGTTACGTAACGCAATAGCAACGGCACGTTTTGCGTCATTCTGGCCGATAATATAACGATCAAGTTCGGAGACGATTTCTCTTGGAGAAAATGTTGTCATTGGATTCTCGTTTCTTCCTGCCCGTCTTCGGGCCAAATTTCCAAATTATCCCGTGCCATCATAAGGGCGGGACCATAAATTGACGTCCTCGTATCAAATGCCGCAAAGCCAGCCTTTTCATAGACCCTGATTGCCCGCTTATTGGCCGGGTCCGGATCGACGATCACGCGTGGCACCCCTTCTTCGAACAGGAGCGATACGAATTCATCGATCAGCCGTGCACCATGCCCTTGGCCGATAAGGTCCGGCTCACCAATCATCAGGTCGATCCCAAGTGTTCCGCTCGGCTGATCCTGGTAAGGATGATCATCCTCAAGATGTGGATCATAGGTCTGGAGATAGCCGATAGGCTCGTCACCAAGCATGATTATGAATGGCTCAACCGAAATACTATCCATATGGTCCGCGATGTCGGCCAATTCCTTTTCAGGATCTTCGTTCCACCACTGTGCCACATGCGGTTCTGCCAGCCATTGCGAAATCATATTCAGATGGCGTGGTTCAACCGGGATGAAGCGGTAACGAAACTTCTGTCCGGATTCTAGTTCAGGCGGCATCAAGCGACTCAAGCGTTACACTTGTATTTGTGTAAATGCAGATATCAGCTGCAATCTGCATGGAACGGCGGGCGATTTCTTCTGCGCTCCTGTCCGTATCGATCAATGCCTTTGCTGCTGCCAGGGCAAAATTGCCACCAGAACCAATGGCCATTACGCCATACTCAGGCTCGAGCACATCGCCATTACCGGTAAGCGCGAGCGTAACCGATTTGTCGGCGACCAGCATCATGGCTTCGAGGCGGCGCAAATACCGGTCTGTACGCCAATCCTTGGCAAGTTCGACACATGCGCGCATCAACTGATCAGGATATTGTTCAAGTTTGGATTCGAGCCGTTCAAGCAATGTGAAGGCATCTGCTGTAGCACCGGCAAAACCGGCAATGACATTGCCCTTGCCGATACGGCGTACCTTGCGGGCATTGCCTTTCATAACAGTATTGCCGAGGCTGACTTGTCCGTCGCCGGCGATCACCACCTTACCGTCCTTGCGGACAGTTACGATGGTGGTTCCATACATGGTGGAGGGGTTGTGTTCTTGCATATTAACTCCTTAAGCGCGTTCGCCTGTACCCTAATCAAAGCAGTGCAGCGAACCCCTTCTGTTCCACTTATGTATGATGCCGCTACGGAAATGCAAATGAGTCTATAACCCTAAGCCATCAAAGCATTTGGAGATTCGGCATTCGTGTTTTAGAAGGCCACAATTAAAGGTATTTCTCCAAGCGGGATAGAGGCATGACAAGCGTCAGCACGCGTGAAGCGAAGGTAGAGCGGACAACCAAGGAAACCAGCATTGCCGTTTCGGTCAATCTGGACGGAACCGGTGCATTCAATATTGCAACCGGTGTCGGTTTCTTTGACCATATGCTGGAGCAATTGTCGCGGCATTCCCTGATAGACATGGATATCAAGGCCAATGGCGATCTGCATATCGATGATCATCATACCGTTGAGGACACCGGCATTGCTATCGGCCAAGCCATCGCCAAGGCTCTGGGTGAGCGCCGTGGCATTAATCGTTATGCTTCGCTCGATCTGGCCATGGATGAAACATTGACGCGCGCGGCGCTGGATGTCTCTGGGCGGCCCTATCTTGTCTGGCACGTAAAATTCTCGGCACCTAAGATCGGCACGTTTGATACGGAACTGGTGCGAGAATTCTTCCATGCTCTGGCGCAAAATGCCGGCATTACATTGCATGTCGCCAATCTTTACGGCGAAAACAATCACCATATTGCCGAGACCTGCTTCAAGGCCGTGGCCCGTACGTTACGGCACGCAATAGAAACCGACCCGCGCCAGAAGGATGCTATTCCTTCAACGAAGGGCAGTCTGAAAGGCTGAGTTATGGCCAGCTTTGTTGTACTGACGCCGCAGTTACGTAACGGTCAACGGGATGATGACCGCACGGTTTTCATCCGTGACGGATTTGCATGGCTTGGGTTCATTTTCCCCGTGCCGTGGCTCGTGCTGCAACGCCTGTGGTTTGAGGCCGCATTGGTGTTTGTGGCAACAATAATCATCTCGCTGGTTGGAAACTATACGGACCATGCAGGTCTGGCGACTCTCATCACTGCGCTTCTTTCCCTGTTCGTTGGGCTGGAGGCGCGCCGCTGGCGTTATGCAAAGCTTGAACGCAATGGTTTCGAGCAGCGTGCCGTCATTGATGCAGAAACTGCGGCTGACGCAGAAATCGCTTATTTCCATGGACCTGATTTTATGGCCGAGCCGTTGAGCGAACCGGCGCCAAAGACCGACCTGCCGGCCTATCGTTCAAGCACGGCGCCAGCGCTTGATGGAATGGTCGGGCTTGTAAGCCATCGCGGAGAGAACTGAACATGCGCGTTGCGATTATTGACTATGGTTCGGGCAATTTGCGCTCGGCCACGAAGGCCTTTGAACGTGCGGCGCATGAAAATGGGATCAATGCGACCATTGATCTGACATCGGATGCGGAACGTGTGCGCACGGCCGATCGCATCGTGCTTCCCGGCGTTGGCGCCTATGCTGATTGCCGTCGCGGGCTCCACGCGGTAGAGGGCATGGTCGAGGCCATTCATGAGGCAGCCGTTGAAAAAGCGCGACCCTTCCTCGGCATTTGTGTCGGCATGCAATTAATGTCGTCACGTGGCCTCGAAAAGACCATTTCGACCGGCTTTGACTGGATCAAGGGCGATGTCCGCGAAATGGTGCCGTCCGACCAGGACTTGAAAATCCCGCAGATCGGCTGGAATACCATTCGTTTGACCCGGCCGCATCCGCTGTTCGACGGTATCGAAACCGGACCGAAGGGGCTGCATGCCTATTTCGTCCATTCCTATTTCCTCGATGCGGAGATAGAAAATGATGTTCTTGCTATTACCGATTATGGTGGACCAGTGACCGCGGCAGTTGCCAACGACAATATGGCTGGAACACAGTTTCATCCGGAAAAGAGCCAAGCCCTTGGCCTTGCGCTTATAGGCAATTTCTTGAGGTGGAACCCATGATCCTTTTTCCGGCGGTTGATCTGAAGGACGGAGCATGCGTCCGCTTGAGGCTTGGCGATATGGATCAGGCAACGGTTTACAATACCGATCCAGGCGCGCAGGCGAAGGCATTTGAAGATCAGGGTTTTGAATGGCTGCATGTGGTGGATCTTAACGGCGCTTTTGCCGGGGAGTCCGTCAATGGCGCGGCTGTAGAAGCAATTCTCAAGGCGACGAAAAATCCCGTGCAACTCGGTGGCGGTATCCGAACCCTTGATCATATTGAAGCTTGGCTGGCAAAGGGCCTGTCCCGTGTCATTCTGGGGACAGTTGCTGTGCGTGATCCGGAACTTGTTGTCGAAGCCTGTAAACATTTCCCGGGCAAAGTGGCTGTCGGCATTGATGCCAAAGGCGGCAAAGTTGCTGTCGAGGGCTGGGCAGAGGCATCAACACTTGGCGTCATCGAGCTTGCGAAAAAGTTCGAGGGCGCTGGCGTCGCCGCGATTATCTATACGGATATAGACCGGGATGGCATTCTCGCCGGTATTAACTGGGAATCGACATTGCAGCTTGCAGAAGCCGTTTCCATCCCGGTCATTGCGTCAGGTGGTCTCGCCTCGATTGCCGATATTGTTCGCATGACCATGCCGGATGCTCGCAGGCTTGAGGGCGCTATTTCAGGTCGCGCTCTTTATGATGGTCGCATTGATCCTGAAGAAGCGTTGAATGTACTTCGCCAGGCACGGGAGCGCGCAGCATGACCTTGAAAGCGCGCGTTATTCCCTGTCTGGATGTGAAAGATGGACGCGTCGTAAAAGGCGTCAATTTCGTTGATCTTATTGATGCCGGTGATCCTGTCGAGGCGGCAAAAGCCTATGATGCCGCAGGTGCAGATGAACTTTGCTTCCTTGATATTACGGCGTCGTCGGACAATCGCGAGACGATCTTCGACGTTGTTGCCCGCACTGCGGAGCAATGTTTCATGCCGCTGACAGTTGGGGGCGGTGTTCGGACCGTAGCCGATATCCGCAAATTGTTGCTGGCAGGAGCCGACAAGGTATCGATAAATACGGCTGCGGTGGTAAATCCCGACTTTATCGCCGAGGCCGCGGACAAATTCGGCAATCAGTGCATCGTGGTCGCCATAGATGCCAAAAAAGTATCAACCGGCAACGAAGTGGATCGCTGGGAAATTTTCACCCATGGCGGCCGCAATGCAACGGGCATTGATGCCGTCGAATTTGCCCGCAAGGTCGTCGATCTGGGGGCAGGCGAGATTCTGCTGACCTCCATGGACCGCGATGGCTCGAAGATCGGCTACGACCTCCCTGTTACGCGTGCCATCGCTGATGCCGTGCGTGTCCCTGTCATAGCGTCTGGTGGCGTGGGCAATCTCGATCACTTGGTTGAGGGCATCAGGGAAGGCCATGCATCAGCGGTGCTCGCTGCATCCATTTTCCATTTCGGAACCTATACGATTGCGGAAGCGAAGGCGCATATGGCCGCTGCGGGAATCCCGATGCGGCTGGACCCCGTTCGTTGACTGGAGAATTTTGATGACTGCATTCACCTTGGCGGATCTGGAACGTATCGTTGCAACGCGCGCCAGCTCCACGGATATCCAGTCTTATACCGCTAGCCTTTATGCCAAAGGCATTGGCAAGGCCAGCCAGAAGCTTGGCGAGGAAGCCGTCGAGACAGTCATTGCGGCAGTTTCCGGCGACAGGGAAGGCGTTGTTTCCGAGAGCGCGGATTTGCTCTATCATTTGCTGGTCGTCCTGGGAATTTCCGGCGTCAAGCTCGATGAGGTTCTGCAAGAGCTGGAACATCGGACAAGACAGACCGGACTTGAGGAGAAAGCTGCGCGGGGGCAGGGCTGACCATGTTCACGGGCCCGGCAAGCGGCAGGCAGGCGATCATAGCTGTGGAGGGCGACGTCGTGGATCAATTGGCACCCAGCGAATTTTCTCCGTACCACTTCTTCAGTGCAGAACGCTGGGCTGAGTTTCGCGCCGATACGCCAATTACTCTCACCAATGAAGAAATCAAGCGCCTGCGTTCATTGAACGATCCGATTGATCTTGATGAGGTGAGCCGGATCTATCTCTCGCTCTCGCGTCTGCTTTCGGCCCATGTCGAGGCCAGTCAATTACTGTTCTACCAGCGCCGCCAGTTTCTCAATACGGGTGACGCATTCAAGACTCCCTTCATCATTGGTGTTGCGGGATCGGTTGCGGTGGGTAAATCGACCACGGCGCGTGTATTGAAAGAGCTGCTGGCGCGCTGGCCCTCAAGCCCGAAAGTTGATCTCGTGACGACGGATGGCTTTCTTTATCCCAATGATGTTTTGCGGACCAAAGGCCTGATGGAACGCAAGGGATTTCCGGAGAGCTATGATGTCGGCATGGTGCTGCGGTTCCTCTCGCAGATCAAGGCAGGCCAGCGCAACGTCAATGCGCCGCTCTATTCCCATTTAACTTATGACGTATTGCCGGGGCAATTTCAGACTGTCGATGCGCCAGACATCCTGATTTTCGAGGGCATTAACGTGCTGCAGGTGCGTGACTTGCCGGAAGACGGCAAGATGGTGCCGTTTGTCTCGGATTTCTTCGATTTTTCGATCTATATTGATGCGGATGAAGAGCAAATTCACAAATGGTACATTGATCGCTTCATGCGCTTGCGTGAGACAGCGTTCAAGGACCCAAGCTCATTCTTCCATCGCTATTCGACAATCTCCGATGATTCCGCCAGGGCAATTGGCGAAAGCCTCTGGGCAAATATCAACCTGAAAAACCTGCGTGAAAACATCCTGCCGACGAGGCCCCGTGCGGACCTTATCCTGCGCAAGGGCGATAATCACCTTGTGGAAGAGGTGGCGCTCAGGAAGCTGTAACGCGCCTGAGTGTCAGATTAATCCGGCCTGTGCTTTTCAGCAAAGTAGAGGTTCCGGGATAAATACGATCTACCCCATGAAATGCCAATCGGCCTTCATCGCCCAGCACAACAACATCGCCACTTGAAAGCTTGATGGATTGCGTCCTGTCGTTCCGGTTCGTTCCACCAAAACGGAAAAGGCACGTGTCCCCCAAGGAAACCGAGACAACGGGTGCCTCAAGATTCTGCTCATCGCGATCCTGATGAAGTCCCATTTTTGCTGTTTCGGAATAGAAATTGATCAAACAGGCCTCAGCAGGCTGCGGATAATCGCCAACGCTGAGCCAAAGCTCGACTAGCGATTGTGGTATCGCGGGCCAAGGTTGCTGCGTGACGGGATGTGTCGGCTGATAACGATAGCCAAATTCTTTGTCAGTAACCCAGCCCAGTGAGCCGCAATTGGTCATGCGCACGCTCATTTCCTTGCCGGTTCTCGGCATTGCCGGAACATAAAGCGGCGCTGCCGCTACTACGGTCCGGATTTCTTCCAGCAGCGCGGTCTGCTGCTGTTGGGTGAAATAATCAGGAAAGTAGCGGATGCCCGGCGCGAGCAATATCATTGACCTGCGACCTCAAAAAACAAACCCGGCGCCATGCACCGGGTTTGTGGGTTCATGAAGCTTTACTCAGCCAAGTTCAGGAATACGCAGCACCTGGCCTGGATAAATCTTGTCCGGATGGCTGAGCATAGGCTTGTTGGCCTCGAAAATCAGGGTGCTCTTGGCACCCTTGCCCTTGCCATATTGGGACTCGGCGATTTTCCAAAGATTATCGCCCTTCTTCACCGTATAGAACACAGGTTCCTTTACCACGGAACCGGTTGTGGTTTGGTCAACCGTCAGGCCGCCCGTATCCACCTTGGAAACGCCCAGCGAATTGCCGACCGCAATAATCGCCTTTTCCAGAATTTCCTGATTGGTGACATTGCCCTTGAGCACTGCCTTGTCACCTTCGATTGCCACTTCAACGTTTTCGGTACCGAGCTTGTGGGAATCGAGTTCCTTCTTCAGATCTTCGGCGCTAGGCTCTTCATCGCCAATACCGATTTTCTTGCCTACGGATTTTACGAAATCAAATAGTCCCATAACTGGCTCCTTGTTGATTGTTCAAATCGACAGGCATTGTTGTGACATTTCATACCTGCTTTGGAAAGGATGATTTGAACCCGAACCATAACGCGGTAATGAGCCAATTGATCCCATCAATCGCCTTGAACCTTCCCGCGCATCTTTTTAACCCCGGAACGGCCCGATTTTTCTTTAAGCCGCCGTTCTATCGATCCTTTTGTCGGGCGGGTTTTTCTGCGCGGCGGCGGTGGTGGTTCAGCAGCTTTCGCAATCAGCGCCACCATGCGCTCGCGCGCATCCTGACGGTTGCGTTCCTGTGTACGAAAGCGATTTGCTTCAATCAGAATCTCGCCGTCTTTGGTTGCCCGCTGACCAGCCAGCGCGATAAGCCTTGCCAGAACTTCCTCCGGCAAACCTGCTTTCACAGCATAGAAGCGCAGTTGAACGGCGGTGGAGACCTTATTGACATTCTGCCCACCGGGACCTGCCGAGCGAATAAAATTCTCTTCCAGATCGCTCTCGTCGATCCAGATTCGGTTGTTGATCTTTATGCGGCTACGGCTTTCTTCCATGACAAATTGGTAGCCTAAACTTTGATTCTCTGGAAGAACCATAAAAAAGCCCCGCATGGTGAGCGGGGCCTTCAAATATGGGACCGCTACCCTTACTCCGCTGCAACCGGCGTGTGTGGGGCAGCGGCTTTAATATCGCTGTCTACATGGCTTTCGAACTTGTCGAAGTTACGGATGAACATGGCGACAAGTTTGTTCGCTTGCGCATCATAACCCGCCTTGTCTGCCCATGTTGAGCGCGGATCGAGGATCGCATTGTCAACGCCATTTACAGAAACAGGCACCGCAAAACCAAAATTCGGGTCTGTACGGAATTCAGCGCTTTTTAGTGAGCCGTCTAGAGCGGCGGACAAAAGTGCGCGCGTTGCTTTGATCGGCATGCGCTTGCCAACGCCATAGGCACCGCCTGTCCAACCGGTATTTACCAGCCAACAATCAACATTGTGGTCAGCGATCAGTTGACGGAGCAAATTGCCATATTCCGAAGGATGCCGAGGCATGAATGGCGCACCGAAGCAGGTAGAGAATGTCGCCTCCGGCTCGGTAACGCCACGCTCGGTGCCCGCAACCTTGGCGGTGTATCCGGAAAGGAAATGATACATTGCCTGGGCGGGTGTCAGCTTGGCAATTGGCGGCATGACGCCAAAAGCATCGGCTGTAAGCATGATGATATTCTTTGGATGGCTCGCCTTGCCGGTTTTCGATGCATTGGGAATGAAATCGAGCGGATAGGCGCAGCGCGTGTTCTCCGTCAACGAACCATCATTGAAGTCGGGCTGACGCTTGTTGTCCAGAACGACATTTTCCAGAACAGTGCCAAAACGCTGTGTCGTTGCGAAAATTTCCGGTTCGGCTTCCGCGGAGAGGCGAATGGTCTTGGCGTAGCAGCCACCTTCGAAGTTGAAAACGCCGTGCTCACCCCAGCCGTGCTCGTCATCGCCAATCAGGGTGCGGGTGGGGTCAGCCGAAAGTGTTGTCTTGCCGGTGCCGGAAAGGCCAAAGAATACGGCGGTGTCGCCATCAGGACCTTCATTGGCAGAGCAATGCATAGGCATGACGCCTTTACCCGGTAGAATATAGTTGAGCGCCGTGAAGACTGACTTTTTCATTTCACCGGCATAGGCCGAGCCGCCGATCAGAACGATAAGTCGATTGAGGTCGACGGCGATGACCGTCTCTGTCCGCGTGCCATGCCGCGCCGGGTCAGCGCGGAAAGAGGGCAGATCAATAATGGTCATTTGCGGAACAAAATCGGCCAAAGCCTCGCGTTCCGGACGAATGAGAAGATTGCGGATAAACAGGGAGTGCCAAGCAAACTCGGTGATCACGCGCGTATTAAGCTTGTAATCTTCGTCAGCGCCGCCGACGAGATCCTGAACAAAGAGTTCCTTGCCCTTTGCCTGCTCCATGAAGTCCGCATAAAGCAATTCGAACGCCTCAGGCGACATTGCCGAATTGTTGTCCCACCAGACATTACCCTCCGTGGAGGCATCGCGAACGACGAATTTGTCCTTGGGAGAGCGGCCCGTATGCTGGCCGGTGCGGGCGACGAGTGCGCCTTGCGCCGTCAAGACAGCTTCGCCGCGGCGCAATGTTTCCTCATAGAGTTCAGCAGTTCCAAGATTATAATAGGCCGCCGAAACGCCCTTTAAACCTGAGTTGCCGAGCGCGATTGCCGCGTTGTGGATGCCGATCTCTCTAATCATCTGTCCGCCATTGTTTAAGAAGGTGCATGGGTCAAACTTTTGGTTAATCTCACTCTACATGTTCAATGTAAAATGCGACATGAATTGGTCAAAAGCAGAAAAATCAAATAGTTTCAAACGTTTAATCGATTTAAAGATTTTAATTTTTTTTAAATCGGTTTAGTTGCGAAGGAGAACGCCCGCCTTATTTACCTGCAAAAAACACCTGTAAAAGTGATTGGATGACAAGGTTTGCGATCTGTGCCACATTTTGTACCTAATTTGTCCGGCACAAGCGCACAGGTTTGTAGCACACAGGAAGGCAGGGCATGAGGGAAGTACCCGCAATGCAGACTATTGCGCTCGTTGATGACGATCGCAACATTCTGACATCCGTATCCATCGCACTGGAGTCGGAAGGCTATCGCGTAGAGACCTATACAGATGGTGCTTCGGCATTGGATGGCCTGACTGCACGTCCACCCAACCTCGCGATCTTCGATATCAAGATGCCGCGCATGGATGGCATGGAACTTTTGCGCCGCCTTCGTCAGAAATCGGATCTGCCCGTTATCTTTCTCACATCGAAAGACGATGAGATCGATGAGCTGTTCGGTTTGAAGATGGGCGCGGATGATTTTATCACCAAGCCGTTTTCACAACGCCTGCTCGTCGAGCGTGTGAAGGCAGTTTTGCGCCGGGTCGCCGCACGTGAAAATACCGCCAAGCCAGGCAGCGTACAGGCCAAGTCGCTTGAGCGTGGCCAATTGGTCATGGATCAGGAGCGCCATACCTGCACATGGATGGGTGAGCCGGTAACCCTGACAGTCACCGAATTCCTCATTCTGCATTCCTTGGCGCAGCGCCCCGGCGTTGTAAAAAGCCGCGATGCTTTGATGGATGCTGCTTATGATGAGCAGGTCTATGTTGACGACCGTACAATCGATAGTCACATCAAGCGCCTGCGCAAGAAGTTCAAGGTCGTTGACGACGACTTCGATATGATTGAAACGCTTTATGGCGTTGGTTATCGCTTCCGCGAAACCTGATTTGCGGGCAAGCCTGCTTTCAAAGCCGACCAATCGGCTGTAAAATTCGGTTGTCTCAACGTGATATGAGTGCGATGAGACAACCCGTTCCTGATGTTTTGAGGCAAAGATGGTAGCCGAACTGCGAGGCGGCAATATTACGCGCAAGAGCGCCGTCATGCGCCGGAAGCGCTCGGTTGCCTTGCGTCGGCTGTTCAAGCCGCTCAATCGCGTCTTTGGAAATTATCTCTTCTCAAGTCTGACACGGCGCATTCTTTTCCTGAATCTCGCAGGTTTGGCCGTGCTGCTCTCCGGCATCATGTATCTCAATCAATTTCGCGACGGGTTGATTGATGCACGCGTCGAAAGCTTGATGACGCAGGGCGAGATCATCGCTGGTGCAATTGCCTCATCGGCCACTGTGGATACAAATTCCATTGCGATTGATCCGGAAAAACTGCTGGAGCTCCAGGCAGGGCAAAGCATCACGCCTTCCCCTGACGTTCTCGATAATCTCGATTTTCCCATCAATCCCGAACGCGTGGCTCCTGTCCTGCGCCGGCTGATTTCTCCCACACGCACCCGTGCTCGCATTTATGACCGGGATTCGAATCTCCTGCTCGATTCTCGTCATCTTTATTCACGCGGGCAGGTGCTCCGTTATGACCTCCCACCCATTGATGGGGAAGAGCCCAGTTTTTTCGAGCGTCTTACCAATCGCATGACACGGCTTTTGCGTCGAAGCGATTTGCCGATCTACCAGGAATTGCCCGGCGGTAATGGCTCGTCCTATCCGGAAATCGTTAAAGCCCTGACGGGACAACCGGCAACTGTCGTGCGCATGACGGAAAAAGGCGAGCAGATCGTATCGGTTGCCGTACCGATCCAGCGTTTTCGTGCTGTGCTCGGTGTTTTGCTCCTGTCGACCGAAGGCGGTGACATTGATAAGATCGTCCAAGGTGAACGCTATGCAATTATCCGTGTATTCACGGTTGCAGCGCTGGTCATGGCCATTCTTTCCCTGTTTCTGGCTTCGACAATTGCCAATCCGTTGCGTCGGCTTGCTGCGGCCGCGGATCGCGTTCGCCATGGTGTGAAAAATCGCGAGGAAATCCCGGATTTTTCCGAAAGACAGGATGAAATCGGGCATCTTTCGACCTCAATTCGTGACATGACAAATGCGCTCTACGCGCGAATTGAATCCATCGAAAGCTTTGCTGCCGATGTCAGCCACGAGTTGAAGAATCCGCTCACATCCCTGCGTAGTGCTGTTGAAACCTTGCCATTGGCCAAGAATGATGATTCCCGCAAACGGTTGATGGATGTCATTCAGCACGACGTGCGCCGTCTTGATCGCTTGATCACGGACATTTCCGATGCATCACGGCTTGATGCAGAACTTGCCCGTGAAGATTCCGAGCATGTGGATCTCAAATTCCTGTTGGGCAATCTGGTGGTAGCCGCGCGCGAGGTTCGGCGGAACAAGAAAGATACACGTATCGAGTTCGTCGTGGACAAGCTGCCAAATAACCGAAAAGGGTTTTTTGTCGTTGGCCATGATTTGCGGCTTGGGCAGGTGGTCTCAAATCTTATTGAAAATGCCCGCTCGTTTGTTCCCATTGAAAATGGCGTCATCACAGTCACGCTCCAGCATTTGGGCGACCGAATCCGCATCCTGGTTGAAGACAATGGCCCCGGTATTCGCGTCGAGCAGATAGACCGCATTTTTGAGCGCTTCTATACGGATCGACCAGCGGGTGAGGCCTTTGGACAAAACTCAGGACTTGGTCTTTCGATCAGCCGCCAGATCATCGAAGCCCATGGCGGCACGTTGAATGCCGAAAATATCATTGATCCGAAAAATCCGGAAAATTACCTTGGCGCACGGTTCATAGCCATTTTGCCGGTCGAGGCATAATCGGATGTCCGAACTGATTCATGCCACTGCTGTCGTGATTGGTGATCGGGGTATCATAATTATCGGGGCTTCGGGTTCCGGCAAATCGTCTCTCGCCCATGCTCTTTTGCAAAGAGCCTTTGCCGAGGGCCGCTATGCAACATTGGTCAGTGATGATCAATGTCTGGTGCGAGCCGTTTCCGGACGATTGATTTGCTCGCCTCCCGATACGCTACGCGGTGGAATGGAAGTGCGCGGCTCAGGACTGCACGCATTTGCCTATGAACCGCACGCGGTGATTCACCTTATGGTACGTCTGGTCGAGCCCGCGCAGGTTGTGCGATTACATGAAAACACCCATATACAACTGCAAGGTGTCGCAATTGCGGATTTGGACCTACCTGCGGGTGAAGTTGAATCCGCCTGCCGTTCGGTTGAAGCATGGTTATTCAAGCCAGAGTGGAAAAATAAGCTGGTGGATTCAGCGGGTTAACGAGTTATCCTGCGATAAAGTGACTGACTGCCATGTGGATGACATTTTCTGCTTGCCTTCGTGATTCGTCCTGCCAGAATGCGACACCTGCCAAACGGGGCATTTTAGAGCGCAGAAAAAGCCTACTCTTGAACGGGCTGGCGCGACAGGAGCAGTTTCAGAATGATCGGACTCGTGCTTGTGACGCACGGAAGACTGGCCGAAGAGTTTCATCATGCGGTTGAGCATGTGGTCGGGCAGCAGGAATATCTGGAGACCGTCTCGATCGGTGCAGATGATGATATGGAGCAGCGCCGGCGGGACATCGTTGATGCTGTCGCTCGCGCTGACAATGGCTCAGGCGTCATTATCCTCACCGACATGTTTGGCGGAACACCTTCCAATCTTGCAATTTCGGTAATGGAAGCTGGACGTGTGGAAGTTATCGCCGGCGTTAATCTTCCAATGCTGATCAAGCTTTCCAGTGTTCGGCTTACCAACGACATGGCTGCCTCCTTGAAGGAAAGTCAGGATGCCGGACGCAAGTACATTAATGTTGCCAGCCAAGTGCTGACAGCCAAATAGAGGTAGTAAATGCGTCTGACTGCCGAAACGACTGGCACATTTAATGCGGAAAACGCGCTCGTTGAATTGTTCGAGATCGTCAACAGGCGTGGCTTGCATGCGCGTGCTTCTGCGAAGTTCGTCCAACTGGTTGACGGATATGATGCTCATGTGCGTGTCGAAAAAGATGGAATGACCGTCGGCGGCACCTCAATCATGGGATTGATGATGCTGGCAGCTTCGCCCGGTTGCTGCATCAAAGTCAGCGCCTCTGGTCGCCAGGCTTCCGAAGTCATGAAAGCGCTTGGCGTTTTGATTGCGGATAAATTTGGTGAAGAAGCCTGAGCCTCGATCGCTGAGAGATCACTTTTCCTGATTCCCAAGCCCGATACGAGGTTTCGATGCGTCTGCGCGATTGCTATAATTTCCATGATTTCAGAGCCTTGGCCAAGCGGCGTCTGCCCGGCCCCATCTTCGACTATATCGATGGAGCGGCTGATGATGAGGTTACGCTGCGCCGCAACGCTGCAAGTTTTGAAAATTGCGACCTTCTCCCAAGCGTTCTTCGCGGCGTTGAATCCGTCGATATGTCGGTAACGATTATGGGACAGAAATTGGCCCTGCCATTCTATTTGTCTCCAACAGCCTTGCAGCGTCTCTTCCATCATCGCGGCGAACATGCCGTGGCCAATGTCGCTTCCAAATATGGCACAATGTTTGGTGTTTCCTCGCTTGGAACTGTCGATCTTGAGCAGTTGCGCAAGCAGCATAGCGGCCCGCAGGTCTATCAATTCTATTTTCACAAGGATCGCGGGCTCAACCACGCCATGATGGAGCGCGCCAAGGGTGCGGGCGTTGAAGTGATGATGCTGACCGTCGATAGTATTACCGGCGGAAACCGCGAACGTGACAAGCGGACCGGTTTTTCCATTCCTTTCAAACTCAATCTGGCAGGAATGCTGCAATTCGCCATCAAGCCGATGTGGGCGTTGAACTATCTTTCACATGAAAAGTTCAGGCTGCCGCAGCTTGAAGGGCATGTGCAGATGGAAAGCGGAGCCATGTCGATCAGCAAATATTTCACGGAGATGCTCGATCCGTCCTTGGATTGGGATGATGTGGAAAAAATGGTCAAGCTCTGGTCGGGGCAGTTTTGTCTTAAGGGCATCATGTCGGTGGCCGATGCAAAAAGAGCAGTTGATATCGGCTGCACGGGTATCATCCTTTCAAATCACGGTGGCCGCCAGCTGGATGGATCGCGCGCTGCCTTTGATCAGCTGGCCGAAATTGTCGATGCTGTCGGCGACAAGATTGACGTGATCATGGATGGCGGCGTTCAGCGGGGAACGCATGTCTTGAAGGCGCTTTCCCTAGGCGCAAAGGCGGTGGGTGTCGGCCGGTATTATTTGTTTCCGCTCGCTGCCGCTGGACAGGAAGGGGTCGATCGCGCTGTCGATCTCTTGAGAATAGAGGTTGAAAGAGGCATGAAGCTTATGGGCTGCACCTCCATTGATCAGCTTTCCCGCGAGAACCTGCGCTTCCGGTAAAATCAAAATCATCAACAGAAATGGCGCAGTTGCTTGATGCCGCATATGCACGCATAAGGATTTCTTTATATCCCATTGTGTGCGGATGGCATATCTGCTAGTCAAGCGCATCTCCGGCGGTCTGAAAAACTGGGCCTTGCCGATCCAAATAACAAAGACGGAGCTGAAAAAAGATGGCCGATAAGCAGGATTACGTAGTCAAGGACCTTGAGCTGGCCGCGTGGGGCCGCAAGGAAATGGACATTGCTGAAACCGAAATGCCAGGTCTGATGGCCAGCCGTGAAGAATTCGGCAAGTCGCAGCCGCTCAAAGGCGCGCGCATCACCGGCTCACTGCACATGACCATTCAGACAGCGGTTCTGATCGAGACTTTGCAGGAGCTGGGTGCAAAAGTACGCTGGGCATCATGCAATATTTTCTCTACCCAGGACCATGCTGCAGCAGCCATTGCCGCAACCGGCACGCCGGTATTTGCGATTAAAGGCGAGTCGCTCGAAGAATATTGGACCTATACGGATCAGATTTTCCAGTGGCCGGATGGTCAGCCGTCCAACATGATTCTCGATGATGGCGGCGACGCCACAATGTATATTCTAATCGGCGCGCGCGCCGAAGCTGGCGAAGATGTTCTTTCGAAGCCGGAAAGCGAAGAAGAGGAAATCCTCTTCGCGCAGATCAAGAAGCGCATGAAGGAAACTCCGGGCTTCTTCACCAAGCAGCGCGATGCGATCAAGGGTGTTACCGAAGAAACCACAACGGGCGTTAACCGTCTCTATCAGTTGCAAAAGAAGGGCCTGCTGCCTTTCCCCGCAATCAACGTCAATGACAGTGTTACCAAGTCGAAATTCGACAATAAATATGGCTGCAAGGAATCGCTGGTTGACGGTATTCGCCGCGCAACCGACGTCATGATGGCCGGTAAGGTCGCTGTTGTTTGCGGTTACGGCGATGTCGGCAAAGGCTCGGCCCAGTCGCTGCTGGGTGCCGGTGCTCGTGTCAAGGTAACTGAAGTCGATCCGATCTGTGCTTTGCAGGCAGCCATGGATGGTTTTGAAGTCGTCACGCTGGAAGACGCAGCACCAACGGCTGATATTATCATCACCACGACCGGCAATAAGGATGTCATCACCATCGACCATATGCGTCAGATGAAAGACATGGTCATTGTCGGCAATATTGGACACTTTGACAACGAGATCCAGGTTTCGGCCCTGCGCAATCTCAAATGGAACAACATCAAGCCGCAAGTCGACATGATTTCGTTCCCAGACGGCAAGCGTCTTTTGCTTCTGTCCGAAGGCCGCCTGCTGAATTTGGGCAACGCAACAGGCCATCCAAGCTTCGTTATGTCAGCCTCCTTCACCAATCAGGTTCTGGCCCAGATTGAGCTTTATAGCCGTGGTGATCAGTACAAGAATGAAGTCTACGTCCTGCCGAAACATCTCGACGAAAAGGTTGCGCGCTTGCATCTCGACAAGCTCGGAGCGAAATTGTCGGTTCTTTCGGAAGAACAAGCTGCCTATATCGGGGTGACTCCAAAGGGTCCATTCAAGTCTGACCACTACAGATATTGATATAGCTAGAATATACCTACAATATATAGAAGCCGGAGAATTGACAAATTCTCCGGCTTTCTTTTTTGCGCATAGTTCTTCCCGTCGATTCCCTCAAGGTTTATTGTAGTGATTCGGGATGACGTTGCTCTTGATGGGCCAAATGGTGATAAACCGGATGGAAAAGAGGATCGTCATTCGTCTGGATGGGGCTGCGACGGTTGACATGAGAATTAAAGGTGATGTTCGCAGTGAAGATGCAGCACACAAACGATCCGTGCTGAGCAGGCTGCAAACCCGGGCATTGAGCGCAGTTTCCGCGCTGCCAATCATTTTGACTGCCTCCTTCTCTGCTCACGCTGAAGATATGCTTGGCCTGATCGATACTCCCTTCGGGATGAAAGTCGGCACGTTTGAAGTCGTTCAGTTCGCAATGTTTCTTGGTGCCATGGGTGCTGCCCTGCTCTCCGCGGGCTGGCTCATTCGGGAGCGTAGCCGCATTGCCCATGAGAACCGCCATTTGCGCGACAAGGTTGCCGATCTGAATGTCACGGTTCAGCGCAACGAAGCCCTGCTCAATCTTAAGGATCAGCGCGTTATAGTTTGGGAGGGAAGCTCGTCGACTCCCGTGCTCATCGGCAGTCTGCCGCCTGAAATAGGCGTGCCCGAAAGCCGCTCGCTCTTTCTGGCCTTTGGCCGCTGGTTGCGGGTTGAATCCGTCACGCTTCTGGACCGGTCAGTATCGGCGCTGCGCGAGAAAGCCCGTCCTTTCGACATAGCCATCGAGACCTCGAAAGGCACGCCGCTGGAGGTGCAGGGCCGCACTTCTGGCGGATATGCTATCGTGCGCTTCATCAATCCAGGCGAAGTTCGTGCCGCTCAAGCCATGCTTAAAGCCGAAAACTATCATTTGAGCGAAGCTGTCGCGACGCTGCGTGGTCTGCTGGATGCAATCGATATGCCAGCCTGGAGCCGTAGCAGTGAAGGTCAGTTGAATTGGGTTAATCTGGCCTATGCAAAGGCGGTCGACGAGCGCGACCCCAATAGCGCGGTTCGCGATGGTCGCGAGCTTTTCGGTGTTCAGGCGCGCGAACGCATAGAGCGCGACAAGACACTGAACCGTAAATTCCACGATCAACTCTCGACCGTAGTTGGCGGCGACAGGCACGTATTCAGCGTTACCGATATTGCCGCAAGCAATGGATCTGCCGGTATGGCAATCGATATCAGCGAAGCTGAGTTGATCCGGGAGGAATTTAAACGGACTGTTCTCAATCATTCGGATACGTTGGATCAGCTGAATTCGGCTGTCGCAATGTTTGATGCCAACCGAAAGTTGCAATTCTTCAATCAGGCATTCGCCAAATTGTGGGGTCTCGAGACACCATTCCTTGAGAGCAATCCTGACAATGCCATGTTGCTCGACCGTTTCCGCAGCGATGGCATATTGCCCGAGCAGCCGGATTGGCGGCGCTGGAAGGAACAGGTTCTTTCCGCCTATCATTCTATCGAATCGCAGGAATATGTCTGGCACCTGACCGATGGCCGCACATTGCGGGTTATCGTCAATCCCCAGCCGAAGGGCGGCGTTACCTGGGTGTTCGAGAACCTGACTGAAAAGCTTGAACTCGAAAGCCGTTATAACACGCTGATCAAAGTGCAAGGCCAGACGCTGGACTACCTTGCTGAAGGTGTTGCGGTGTTTGGGTCAGACGGAAAAGTACGTCTTGCCAATCCTGCTTTTGCCTTCCTGTGGTCGCTGAAGAGCGAACAGGTAGCGGAAGGCACGCATATTTCCGCAATCCGGCGGGTGTGCGAACCTGTATCGGACGCGGATAATTGGGAATCCTTTGTAACGACAGTCACTGGTTTTGATGATGAGCGCCGCTCGCTCTCCGGTCATATAGAGCTGACAACGGGTAAAATATTGTCTTATGCAACGGCGCCACTGCCCAATGGCCAGACAATGCTCACCTTCGTCGATGTGACGGATTCTGTTCAGGTTGAGCGTGCACTGAAAGAAAAGAACGAAGCGCTGGAGCGTACTGACGAACTGAAGAATGATTTTGTCCAGCATGTCTCTTATGAACTGCGTTCGCCGCTGACCAATATTATGGGCTTTACCGAGCTTCTCCAAACGCCCATGACCGGACCGTTGAACGACCGTCAACGGGACTATCTTGATCATATCGGCACTTCTTCATCAGTGCTTTTGACCATCGTGAATGACATTCTTGATCTGGCCACTGTGGATGCGGGGATCATGGAGCTCGATATCAGCGATGTTTCCGTCACCGATGCCGTCACTGTTGCATCGGAGAAAGTCGCCGACCGGCTCAAGGAACATAATATTCTGCTCGATACGCGTATTGAGACAGGCACAGGTTCGTTCCGTGCCGATGCAGCCCGTATCAAACAGGTGCTGTCCAATCTTTTGAGCAATGCGGCAAACTATGCTCCGGAAGGCAGCACGATTACGCTCAAGTGCTGGCGCGAACAGACGGAAATGGTGTTCAGTGTCATGGATAATGGCCCCGGAATGCCGGATTATGTGCTCGACAGCATTTTCAAGCGCTTCCAGCCTTACCCGAATGGCGGGCGCAAACGCGGTGCGGGGCTGGGCCTGTCCATCGTGAAGGGCTTTGTCGAATTGCATGGTGGAACAGTTGATATAGACAGTTCTGCAGGCAAGGGCACGCTGGTTACCTGTCGATTCCCGCTGGAGGCGCGTACCTTCAGCCTCGCTGCCGAATAGTCTGAATGCCCCCGCTTTCTGTAGAACTTGCGAACGCTGAAGATACGGCACGCTTGGGCCAAGATGTTGGTCTGTCCCTACGCAAAGGGGATCTCATTGCTTTGAGCGGCGATCTTGGTGCGGGCAAATCGACATTTGCCCGTGGTTTAATCCGTACGATCGCTGATGATGCGGATTATGATGTACCAAGCCCGACTTTTACTATCGTGCAATCCTATCCCGAATTGCGGCTGCCCATTAGCCATGTCGACCTGTACCGTCTTTCGACTGCCGATGAGATTGACGAGTTGGGGCTCGACGAGGCGCTGCTTGATGGAATTGTACTGGTCGAATGGCCCGAACGCGCTGACGGGTTTTTGCCGCCGGTCAGCTTGAGCATCACGTTGCAGGATCATGGAAGTGGCCGCAAAGCCTTCATCGAGGGCCCCCTTGATGTTCTGGCGCGATTGGAACGTTCTCTGGCCATCCGCTCGTTTCTGGCAAGATCGGGTTTAGCGCATGCTGAACGGCATTATCTTCTCGGCGATGCATCCGCCCGGGGCTATGAGACCTTGTCGACGGGCAGCGGAACCCCGCTCATCCTGATGAACTCACCCTATAATCCGGGCGGTCCAATCCTGCGCGATGGCAAAACCTACATGCAGATTGCGCATCTTTCCCAGTCAGTGAATGCTTTCGTGGCCTTGGATCGTCTCCTGGCGTCCAAAGGCTTCAATGTCCCGCATATCAACGCCGAAGATTTGGAGCATGGTTTTCTCGTCATCGAAAATCTCGGCAGTGATGGTATTCTTGATAAGGATGGAGCGCCCATCTTCGAGCGCTATGAGGCTGCTGTGCGCTTGCTGGCCAAACTCCATCAATTCATATGGCCGCAGGATATCCCCGTAGGAAATGGAGCTACGCATCGTCTGCATCATTTCGACCGGGATGCGATGATGATTGAAGTTGAGCTTTTGTCGGACTGGTATGTGCCGCGCATGAACGGAACAGTGATAAGTCCCAATTTGAAGAGCAGTTATATCGCTGCATGGGATAATGTATTTAGCCAGCTTAGTAATGCCGAGCAATCCCTGCTCCTGCGCGATGTTCACTCACCCAACATCCTTTGGCAGGCTCATAGATCAGGTATTGAACGCGTTGGCCTGATTGATTTTCAGGATGCGATGCTCGGTCCTTCGGCCTATGATGTCGCATCTCTCATCATGGATGCGCGCGTGACGATTGAGCCCGACATGCAGGATTTGTTGCTTGCGGCCTATATTGAAGAGCGTCGCGCGGGAAGCACAGCTTTTGATGAGACCGGTTTCAAAAAAGCCTTTGCCATTATGGCGGCGCAGCGCAATGCAAAGATTCTTGGCATATTCGTTCGGCTCGATGAGCGCGACGGCAAACCATTTTATTTGAGGCATCTTCCGCGTATTCAAACTTATCTGGAGCGGGTTATTGATCATCCGGCTCTGGCGCCAGTCAAGGATTGGTGCGAAAAGAATGGAATACTCGCCCAAAGGATTAAGGCATGACACCGCATACAGCTATGGTTCTCGCTGCCGGTTTGGGAAAACGCATGGCACCGATAACCGATACAATACCAAAACCTTTGGTAAAGGTAGCCGGCAAATCATTGATCGATTGGGGGCTGGATTCGCTTGCCGGCGCTGGCGTGCGACGCGCCGTGGTCAATGTGCATTATCTTGCCGACCAGCTTGAAACGCATCTGATGGAGCGCACAGCGCCATTGATCGAAATCTCCAATGAAAGAGAGCAGTTGCTCGACTCTGCGGGGGGTATCATCAAAGCCCTGCCGCAAATTGGCTCTGAACCATTCTATGTTTTGAATGCCGATACTTTCTGGACCGATAGCGACAAACCCAATCTTGTCCTGCTTGCCGAAGGGTGGAATGATGCGAGCATGGATATTCTCTTGATGATTGCCCATATGGATCAGGCTGTTGGACGCGAAGGTGGTGGCGATTTCAGCATGAGCAATACCGGGCAATTGCGCCGTTTGAAGCCGGGTGAGACATCGCCCTATATTTATGCCGGAGCGGCGATCATCCATCCGCGCATTTTCGCGAATGCTCCATCGGGTAAAGTATCATTGAACCGATATTTCGATGAAGCGATTGCAGCTGACAGGCTCTTTGGACTGCCGATGGATGGCATTTGGCTGACAGTCGGCACGCCGGATGCAATAGAAGAGGCAGATGCCGCTATTGCCAAGCAGGGGATTCATGGCTGAGCGCCAGAATCCGAATATTTTCTCCATAGCGCCGGGTACGCCTTTTCTTCCGGCGCTTGTGGATGCGCTGCAATCGGGAGCCTTGATTCCGGGTTATCCTGCAAACCCCAATGATCCAATGGCGCTGGCCCATGCTACAATCTATGTGCCGACCCGTCGTGCAGCGCGAACGCTGCGTTCGCTACTTGTCGAGAAAAGCCCGGTTAAATCAGCGATCCTGCCAGTAATCCGAGCATTGGGCGATGTCGATGAAGATGCAGCCATGTTCGACATGGGTTCCGATGCCTTCTTCGACCTTCTGCCGGCAATAGGCAGTGTCGAGAGACTTTTGCTTTTAGCGCGACTGGTCCGGCCTTGGCGCGAACGCCTGCCAGAACATGTGCGTGCCTTGTTTGGAAATGAGGAAATTGCCATTCCGGCAACGACCGCCGATGCGATCTGGCTTGCCCGCGATCTTGCCGGACTCATGGATCAGGTTGAGACTGAAGCTGCCGGATGGTCAACGCTTTCCAATATTGTTTCTGAAGAACTGCCGAATTGGTGGCAGGTCACTCTCGATTTTCTAAACATCGTCACAAGCCTTTGGCCCGATATTCTGGCTGAACGCAGACGTTCCAACCCCGCTGCCCACCGTAACCGCCTGATCGAGCTTGAAGCCGAAAGGCTCCTGCGCAAGGCGTCGCAGGGTCCTGTCATTGCGGCGGGCTCTACTGGATCCATACCTGCAACGGCAAAGCTCTTGGCTGCTATTGCTTCATTGCCCATGGGCGCCCTGGTCCTTCCAGGGCTTGATCGCGATATGGATGCCGTCAGTTGGGATGTTTTGGCAAGCACTGCAGACAATCCTTCGATTTTTGGTCACCCGCAATATGGACTGCGCAAACTGCTCGGTGAACTGGGTGTGCTGCGTCAGGATGTGATTGTGCTGGGCGGCGTCACTCCAGAAAAACGCCAACGCGAAAACCTTTTGGCCGAGGCGATGCGCCCCGCCGACACGAGTGAGGCGTGGGCGCAAATTAACCGGAACAGCAGTCAGTTTTCCGCCGCCGTTGCCTCCATTGCCTTGATTGAAGCCTCAAATGAGCGCGAGGAAGCGCTGAGCATCGCAGTGGCCTTGCGCGATTCCATAGAACAACCGGGCAAGACCGCAGCTCTGATCACCGCCGATCGCGATCTTGCCCGCCGTGTGTCAACGGAACTCGCGCGGTTCAATATAGCCGCTGATGATTCCGGTGGACATGCCATGCGCGAAACGCAACCTGCGGCTTTGATGCGACTGGTCCTGGATATTGTTTTCAATCCCGGGGATCCGGTTGCGTTACTGGCTTTGCTAAAACATCCACTGACGCGGCTTGGCCTTGATCGTGTCAGGGTTCGCCAGGCTGCAGAAACTATTGAACTGGTTGCGCTGCGTGGTGGTACAGGGCGAGCCACCCTATCGGATTTCCAGCAACATTTCGAAAGACGCCTTGCCGAAACAGGATCTACGCCATTTGAACCGGCCTGGCTTCGCCAGATCAGCGCTGCAAGAATTGAGTCCGCGCATATCGTCTGCAAGGCGCTTAGCGGTGCGATGGAACCCTTGATTCATTTTGTTGGAGTCACGGAATCTGTACAGCTGCCGCAGATCATTCAGGCGGTTGTTGCCAGTCTGGAAAATCTGGTGCGGGATGATCAGGGAGATATTGCTGCACTTTATAGTGGAGCGGCCGGTGAACAATTCGCCGCCTTCCTGCGCAATCTGATCTCGGCGGATTCGCAGCTCGATTTTTCTGTCGGCGAATTCCCCGCAATGATGGAAGCTTTGATTGCGGGAGAGGTTGTAAAACCAAAAGCGGGCGCGCATCCGCGCCTGTTTATCTGGGGCGCACTGGAAGCGCGATTGCAAACGGTCGATACGATGATTATCGGCGGACTGAATGAGGGCTCATGGCCGGGTAAAACGCGCAATGATCCGTTCATGTCACGGCCGATGAAATCCATTATAAATCTTGATCCGCCGGAGCGGCGCACCGGCCTTGCCGCGCACGATTTTCAGATGGCGCTGGGAATGGACCAGGTCATTCTTACACGTGCACAGCGCTCAGCAAATGCGCCAACGGTTGCTTCGCGCTGGTTGCAAAGGCTGGAGACGGTTCTTGGCAATGACGCTACCGGAGAGCTGCGCAGGCGTGGGGCAAAATATCTTGGATGGGCGCGGGAAATCGACCACGCGCCGGATGAGGATTTTGTCAAACGACCGGAACCGAAGCCGCCTTTAACAGCCCGCCCCAAGCACTTCTCAGTTACAGAAATAGAGACGCTCCGGCGCGATCCCTATGCCATCTTTGCCAAGCGCATTTTGCGGTTGCGGCCCATTGAGCCATTGATCCGTGATCCTGACGTGGCTGAGCGCGGTTCGCTCTTTCACAATATCCTCGCGCATTTCACGGAACAGGGCATTGATCCTCTTGATGCGAATGCCGCCAAACGTCTTCTGGAAATAGGCAGGCAGTATTTTGACGACATCGCGCTACCGGAAGAAATCGATGCAGTCTGGTGGCCCAGGTTCCAATCGCTGGTGCCGGAATATCTGAACTGGGAGCGGCTACGAGACCATCTGATTTCCGAACGTCATCCCGAAATTGCTTCCAAAAAGATTGTCGTCGAAGCAACTGGCGTCACACTTTCAGGCCGGGCAGACCGAGTGGATTTGCGCCGCGACGGTACGGTTGACATCATTGACTACAAGACCGGATCAACACCATCCAAGCGGCAGGCCCATGTTCTTTTGTCGCCGCAGCTAGCGCTGGAAGCCGCATTGCTGGCACGGGGTGCGTTTCATGAGGTTGGGGCACGCAAAGCTGCCGATCTTCTTTATGTGCGGTTACGGCCAAATGGAAAAGTTGATCCGGAATCCATTTTAAGAATCGGCACGGCTGCCAATGGAAGTGAAAAAACTGCGCCGGAGTTGGGCGAATTGTCGTGGCTGCGTCTCAATGAATTGCTGACGGCCTATGGTGATCCGCATAAGGGCTATCTGTCCCGTGCTCTGCCATTCAGGGAAAGTGATTTGACCGGCGATTATGACCATCTGGCCCGCGTTTTGGAGTGGTCGGCTGGTGGCGCTGAAGAGGGAGGGGAGGGCGAATGAGAAAGCCTCGAACCATCCCGCCGGAAACCACGCGCAACCAGAGCAGGGCAGCAAATCCAAAGGACTCTGTCTGGGTGTCGGCAAATGCGGGCTCCGGCAAAACCTATGTCTTGACGGACCGTGTCATCCGCTTGCTGCTGGATGGCACCGACCCGTCGAAAATCCTGTGCCTGACCTATACGAAAGCTGCTGCGGCGGTGATGCAAAACCGTGTCTTTGCACGCCTTTCCGATTGGGCAACCATGGATGGCGACGCACTGGCAAAAATCATTGAGGACATTGACGGTGCACGGCCCGGACCAAAGCGGCTGGCTCAGGCGCGCCGCTTGTTTGCGCGGGCGCTTGAGACCCCCGGCGGCCTCAAGATACAAACCATTCACGCCTTTTGCGAAGCCATTCTGCATCAGTTTCCGTTAGAGGCGAATATTGCCGGTCATTTCGAACTGATGGACGACATGATGCAGGTTGCGCTTATTGGCGAAGCGCGGCGGCAGGTGCTGCAAGCAGCGCGTCTTGATCATAATGTCGAGCTTGCTTCAGCCTTTGCGGATGTGCTTGACGCTGCCGGGGAGTTCGGCCTGCAACAGCTTCTTGATGAGGCGGTCACCAAGCGCAATGATCTTACCCGCTTTATTCGAGAAGTCGGGCAAGACGACCTGCGCAGGACGGCGTTCTACTCCCATTTCGGATTTACCGGCACTGAAACAGAAGACGATATCCTTTCGGCACTGTGGCCGGTTCAGGAATTTGACCGGGAAATGCTGCGTTCGATCCTCGACATTCAAAAGAGTGCCGCACGAGCGCAGGAATTTGCGATGATCCTGCTCGACGCCAAGTTTGGGCCGGAGTCTGACCAACGCGAAGAGGCATTGCGAACCGCGTTTATCAAGGCAACAGGAGAGCCCAAAAGTGGCGCCTATATCGGCACAAAGGGCGTAACAGAACGCTTTCCGGATTTCATCGAGCGATTCGACCGCGCTGCACAGCGCGTGTTCGAGGGTTTGGATAAATTAAAGCAATTGCGCCTTCTCCGGCTGACTTTTTCAGCCTTGGTGGTGGTCGATGACCTTATCGGCCGCTATGAGCACATGAAAAGAAATCGCGGGCTTCTCGATTTTGACGATCTCATTGTCAGGACCGTGGCATTGCTTGCGCGGCAGGATGCAGGGCCTTGGGTGCAATATAAGCTCGACAAGGGAATTGACCATATTCTCGTCGACGAAGCGCAGGATACCAGCCCAAACCAGTGGAACGTGATAAGGCTTCTCAGCGAGGAATTCTTTACCGGCAATACCGCACGCAATGTGCGGCGCACCCTTTTTGCAGTCGGCGACGAAAAGCAATCGATTTACTCGTTTCAAGGTGCGATTCCAGAGGATTTTGCCAGACACGGCAAGGCGACGGAGCAAAAAACCGGCCAAGCTGAACTGACCTTTGAACGCGTTAATCTCAACTTCTCGTTCCGCTCTGCACCGGACGTTCTGTCTGCAGTGGACAAGGTGTTCGAGCGGCCGGAAGCCCATCGCGGCTTTGGTGTCGATCATGGCCCTACAGTTCATACGGCAATCCGCGACCATGATCCGGGTGAAGTGCAGATCTGGGATATGCTGACACCGGAAACAACACCGGAAGAGGATGACTGGCGAACACCAGTTGATAGTTTGCCAGCACCACCCGTGCGTCTTGCGGAGCAAATTGCCCGAACCATTGAGCACTGGTTGAAGAATGGTGAAATCATTGAAGGGCAGAACCGGCGCCTTGAAGCACGCGATATCATGGTGCTGGTACGCAAGCGTGACCAGTTCATGCCGGCTTTGTCGCGCGAATTAAAGAAGCGCCATGTTCCGGTCGCCGGTGCAGACCGTCTGAAATTGACGGATCACATCGCAGTCCAGGATCTCATGGCGCTCGGGCGGTTCATGCTTTTGCCATCCGATGATCTGTCCTTGGCGGCACTCCTCAAAAGCCCCCTGTTCAAGTGGGATGACGATCAGCTCTTTACGCTCGGTTATGAGCGGGCAGCTAATGAAACGCTTTATGAGCGGCTATTGGCGCAGGCAAAGGATGATCTGTTGCTGGCTCCGGTTGCCGCGCGTCTTCAGGAGTGGCGCAACCGTGCCGATACTGTACCAGTCTTCGAGTTTTATGCGGATATTCTTGGACGCGGCGGCGCGCGCCGTGAGCTTCTTGCACGTCTTGGCCATGAGGCGGGCGATGTTATCGATGAGTTCCAAAACTACGCAATCGCAACCGAAAAAACCGGTTTGCCGGGCTTGCAGGCATTTTTGGAAACGCTGGAAGCAGTAACGCCGGAAATCAAGCGGGAGCTGGATCAAAGCCGTAATGAAGTCCGCATCATGACGGTGCATGCTGCGAAGGGCCTTGAAGCCGCCGTGGTATTCCTCGTCGATTCCGGCAGTTCGGCTTCTTCAGGCGGGCGTATGTCCAATCTGCTTTCTTTCGATATGAGAGAATATAGCGGCTGGGAGGGCAAAGGGTTTTTGTTCGTACCCGGAAAGGCCTATGCGACTGCTTTCTCGGCGGGCCTTGTCGATAAGCTGAAGGTAAGGGCAGAAGAAGAATATCGCCGCCTGCTTTATGTCGGCATGACACGTGCTGAAGATAGACTCATCATTTGTGGCTATCGTGGATCGCGGCAGGCGCCGGACACATGGCATGGGTTGGTGGAAGCCGCCTTGGGCGAATTGAGCAAACCAATGCAACATCCTGTCGAATCCGTCACCGCCAAATTTTACAGGCTGACTGAACGGGCGACCATGGGACCTGTAGAACCTGAGCTTCCCCTTGAGCCAAGGGCCGTTCCCTTTCCTCCTACCTATCGCATACCGATGCCTCGGGAAGCGGGCTTGCCAAGGCCCCTTGCACCATCGGGCGTATCGGTGCTGATCGAGCCCGATGATGAGGCGCCGCTGGTCACAGGTTCGCCGGTGCTACTGACAGATGGAAAGAATCCCGCTTTCGCCATCCGCCGCGGCACGGTCATCCACGCGCTGTTGCAGACTTTGCCCGATATTCCGGACGAACAACGTGCGCAGGCGGCTCAGCGTTATCTCAGCCGCGCCGCTTATGATTGGGAACCGGAGGAGATCGAGAAGGCGCTTAACTCGGTCTTTGCTGTGCTGAATTCAGCCGATTTTGCGCCGGTCTTCGCGCCAGGTTCATTGGCGGAAGTCGCAATCATGGGAACGCTGCATATTCGCGGTAAGGATCATGCGGTTTCCGGCGTTATTGACAGGCTTGCTGTGAGCGAAAGCCGGGTTGTAATTGTCGACTACAAGACTAACCGTCCTCCGCCGCAAAATCTGTCGACGGTTCCAGATGCCTATATCGCTCAGCTTGCCCTTTACCGGAAGCTGCTTGAGCCGCTTTATCCCGGCAAGACAGTAGAAGCGGCTTTGCTTTTCACCGAAGGTCCCCATCTTATCGACATCCCGGTGGACGCCATGCAGATTGCTCTTGAGCGAATGGCTTGAAACTGGACAGGATTGTTCCCGTCTTGGAATTGGCAAGAAAGCTGCTATATTGATTTTGGAGTGTGGGGTGAGCTTTGCCCACCCCACTTCCCTATGATGTTACGAATGAAACCCGGATTGTCAGTGTCCAGCTGGTCCGGGTTTTTCGTACCTCAAAGGTAATAGACATTGGCAGATACCACATATCTATTGCTCCAAGTTTGAGGGCATATGGCCGTATGCCTCAGCCAGGGAGGCCATCTCCCTGGTGCACTGGCTGGATCCGTGCTGCTGCTTCGCCCTCAAACTGCTTGACGAAATACGATTGAAGTAGTGCTTTGAGCAACAAACGCAGGGTTGAAAGCCGTCAGGTGACAGATTGCACTGAATCGTGACATGAGTCGGCTTGACTAGGCACAGCAGACTCACCACATGATGGGCAACACATTCACAAGGTTAAGGAACAGCTTCATGGCTACCACCGTCAAAATTGACACCAGCAATTTCCAGTCCGATGTAATTCAGGCCGGTCAGCCTGTCGTTGTGGATTTTTGGGCAGAATGGTGTGGCCCTTGCAAGATGATTGCACCGGCGCTTGAAGAAATCGCTGCGGAAATGGATGGCAAAGTTACAATCGCCAAAGTTAATATTGATGAGAACCCTGAATTGGCTGCCCAGTTTGGCGTGCGCTCGATTCCGACTTTGCTGATGTTCAAGGATGGTGAGCTCGCTGCCAATCTGGTTGGCGCTGCTCCAAAGAGCAAGCTTTCCGACTGGATCAAAAACTCGGCTGCTTGATCAGTTCTGATATTCATCGAAAAGCCCGCTGTAAAGCGGGCTTTTTGTTATTGGAAGTTACTGCGGCGGCGTTCCGTTTTCTGAAAGCACGTCGCCAGCCAGATAGAGCGATCCGCCAATCAATATCCGTGGAGCGGGCTCGGACTTGTCCCAGCTATCGCGCAGGATTTTCAAGGCGTTTTCCACCGAATAAACAGGCTCGGCGGAAAGTCCGGCTTCTTGCGCTGCCAGAGCGAGTTCCTCATGGGGAATGCCTGCATCGCTTGATCTGATCGGCACCGTGTAAACATGCCGCGCCATGCCCGTAAAAGCCTCAAAATACCCTACAGGGTCCTTGGTATTGATCATTCCGGTAATCAAAAATAGCGGACGCTGGCTGCGATCCTCCAACGTGGCAATTGCCTCAGCGATCACCATGCCAGCTCCGGGATTATGCCCGCCATCGAGCCAGATTTCTGAGCCGGGCACTGCCATATCGACCAGGTTGCCCTTGGTCAGGCGCTGCATCCGGGCGGGCCATTCAACTGTACCCATCGCTGTTTCAACGGCGTGGTCGGGAATGGTAAAGCCCGCAGTCCTGACCGCCTGAATCGCTGCGGCGGCATTTGCCAATTGATGGCGGCCGGGCAGGTTGGGCAGAGGCAGATCCATCAAGCCTATATTGTCCTGATAGACCATGCGTCCGCGCTCTTCGAAACTCAGGAAATCCTGACCATAGACACTATAAGGGCAATCACGGCGCTCGGCAGTCTCGATCAACACTGTGCGTGCCGCATCATGTTCCTGTGCGCCGATAATAACCGGACAACCCGCCTTGATGATACCGGCCTTTTCGGCGGCAATCAGCTCAACTCGATCTCCGAGATAGGACTGATGATCGAGCGAAATCGGCATGATAACGCTGACGGCAGGCTCTGGAATGACGTTGGTTGCATCGAAACGTCCCCCAAGCCCAACCTCAAGGAGGACGGCATCGGCGGGGTGCTCGGCGAAAAGGACAAAAGTCACGGCGGTCAGAATTTCGAAGACCGTAATCTGCTGCCCTGCATTGGCATCAGCCACACGCCGAACCGCCTCGAACAGCGTATCGTCATCGACAATCTTGCCCTTTCCGGGCGCACCAAGGCGATAACGCTCATGCCAACGCACAAGATGCGGGGACGTATGAACATGGACCGTATAGCCCGCCGCTTCCAGCAATGCGCGGGAAAAGGCGGTGGCAGAGCCTTTGCCATTTGTGCCAGCCACATGAATGACCGGCGGCAGGTTCAAATGGGGATTACCGAGCGTATCCAGAAGCCGGGTAATCCTGCCCAGCGAAAGGTCAAAACCTTTAGGATGCAGTCCGAGAAGCCGCTCTATTTCCTGTGACGCGCGTGATGACATCAAAATGCGGTTTCCAATAAACCGAAACCCGTCAAGATTGCGCTTCAGCTATTGCCGGAACTGCTGGCGTTTCCGCTTCCGGCTCAACAACTTTCTCCGTTGCCGGTTCGCCCATCAACATCTTCAAAAGTCGTGCGATTGTCGTTTTCAGCTCCGTGCGCGGAACAACCATATCAACCATGCCATGCGTCTTGAGATATTCTGCACGCTGAAAGCCTTCTGGCAGTTTTTCACGAACAGTCTGCTCGATGACGCGCTGTCCGGCAAATCCGATGAGCGCACCAGGCTCGGCAATGTGAATATCGCCAAGCATGGCGTAGGAAGCAGTAACGCCGCCTGTCGTGGGGTTGGTAAGAACAACAATATAGGGCAGACCTGCTTCTTTCAGCATTTCCACCGCTACTGTCGTGCGCGGCAATTGCATCAGCGAAAGAATGCCTTCCTGCATGCGCGCGCCGCCAGATGCAGCGAAGAGAACGAGCGGCTTCTTCTGGGCGATAGCAGTTTCGAAGCCTTTGATAATGGCTTCACCGGCTGCCATGCCGAGCGAGCCGCCAATAAAGTTGAAGTCGTGGATGGTTACGACAACAGGCAGGCCTTCAATCGTGCCAAGCGCATTGATGATTGTATCTTCCTGTCCGGTCTTGGAGCGGTGCTCCTTCAGGCGGTCGACATAGCGTTTCTCATCGCGGAATTTCAGCGGATCGGTCGCAACCTTCGGCTGTTCCAATGTTTCGTAAACGCCATTGTCGAAGAAGAACTTCAGACGATCCTTGGCTGGAATACGCATGTGGTGGCCGGACGATGGCACAACCCACTGGTTCTTTTCCAGATCCGTATGAAAGACCATTTCGCCGGACTCGGGATCTTTGATCCAGAGGTTTTCCGGCATTTCACGACGTCCAAGCATCGAATTGATTTTCGGCCGGACGTAGTTCGTGATCCAGTTCATGATCGGTCCTGTTTTTTATCTATCGGAATGTTGATTTAAGACTTCTATTCGGCTGCTGCAAGTCGCACTGCGCGTACGCCGCTCGACAGGCCCTGAACCATCGTCGCTACAGCTTCGGCAGGATCGGCTACCAGCGAACCATCCGGATTAATCGTATTGGCCACCGCGTTTATGATTGCGGTACCGACCACAACGCCGTCAGCGGAAGCCCCCATGACCTTGGCCTGCTCGGCAGTCTTGACGCCGAAACCAACCACGACAGGCAAATCCGTGTGCTGTTTGATCCGGTGAACGGCTGCGGCAATCCTTGTCGTGTCCGGCAAAGCTGAACCGGTAATGCCATTCATCGAAACGTAGTAAACGAAGCCGGATGTATTCTGCAAAACCTTTGGCAGGCGCTTTTCATCAGTCGTGGGTGTGGCAAGACGGATGAAATTGATACCGGCCTTGATTGCAGGAATGCAAAGCTCTTCATCCATTTCCGGTGGAAGGTCAACGATGATGAGACCATCAATGCCCGAGGCAACCGCATCTTTCAGAAAGCGGTCAACGCCATAAATATAGATCGGGTTGTAGTAACCCATCATGACGATTGGCGTCGTATTATCCGTTTCCCGGAACTGCGCCGCCAGATCAAGCGTCTTAGTCAACGACATGCCCTTTTTAAGGGCGCGAAGACCGGCAGCCTGAATGGCTGGACCGTCGGCCATCGGATCGGAGAAAGGCACGCCAAGCTCAATAATGTCTGAGCCGGAACCGGGCAAGGCCTTCATGATCCTGAGTGAGGTTTCAAAGTCCGGATCGCCACCCATGAAATAGGTGACCAGTGCCGGACGGCCTTCAGCCTTCAAAGCCGCGAATTTTGCATCGATACGTGTCGCCATTGTCAGATATCCATTCCAAGCAATTGGCCGACAGTATGCACGTCCTTGTCGCCGCGGCCTGAAAGATTGACGATCATGATCTTGTCCTGCGCCATTTTGGGCGCAATTTTCACCGCATGGGCAATCGCATGCGCCGATTCCAGCGCAGGAATAATGCCTTCCGTGCGCGTTGTCAGCGTGAAAGCGTCCAGCGCTTCATCATCGAGGATAGGCACATAGGAGACACGGCCCGTGTCGCGCAGCCATGAGTGCTCGGGACCGACGCCGGGATAATCAAGACCGGCGGAAACCGAATGGCCATCGAGAATCTGGCCATCGGCATTTTGCAGCAAATAGGTGCGATTGCCATGTAGCACGCCCGGGCGGCCAGCGCTCATCGAAGCGCAGTGCTCTTCGCCGTCCAGTCCACGGCCTCCTGCTTCAATACCGATGATCTCGACACCTTTGTCGTCAAGGAATGGATGGAACAACCCGATTGCGTTGGAACCACCGCCAACAGCAGCGATAATCGTGTCGGGAAGACGGCCTTCACGCTCCAGGATCTGCTCGCGCGCTTCCGATCCGATGACAGACTGGAAGTCGCGCACAAGTTCTGGATAAGGATGCGGACCCGCCGCAGTGCCGATCAGGTAATATGTGTCATCGACATTCGAAACCCAGTCGCGCAGCGCTTCATTCATCGCATCTTTCAGCGTGCCGTGGCCCGATGAGACGGGCTTCACTTCAGCGCCGAGCAGTTTCATGCGGAAGACATTCGGCTTTTGGCGCTCAACATCGGTCGCGCCCATATAAACAACGCAAGGCAGGCCAAAGCGCGCAGAAACCGTAGCCGAAGCGACACCGTGCTGGCCAGCACCAGTCTCCGCGATGATGCGGGTCTTGCCCATGCGCTTGGCCAGAAGAATCTGGCCGAGGCAATTATTGATCTTGTGGCTGCCCGTATGGTTCAGGTCTTCGCGCTTGAAGTAAATCTTGGCACCGCCATCAAGACCCTGATCTTTGGCAAGCTGACGGACATGTTTGGTCAAACCCTCCGCATAATAGAGCTTTGAAGGCCGTCCGGCATAATGGGTGGAGAGTTCCTGCAGCTCCGCCTTAAAGGAAGGGTCGTTCTTCGCATCATCATAGGCCTGCTGGAGTTCAAGAATGAGCGGCATCAAGGTTTCGGCAACAAATCGTCCGCCGAATATACCGAACATGCCCTCTTCATCGGGGCCTGTTTTAAATGAATTGGGTTCCGCCACCTTGTCCACCACCATACTCCCTGTCATACCGCATTCACGCTTTGAGCGGCGCGTACCGCCTGAAAAAACTCTTTGATCAGGCTAACATCTTTAACGCCCGGAGCGGACTCCACACCCGATGAAATATCAATACCGCGCGCATTCGTCGCTTGCAGCGCCGCGCCAATATTAGCCGCGTTCAGCCCGCCGGAAAGCATGTATGGAACCTGCCCGTCAAGCGCGCTGAGCAGCTGCCAGTCAAAAGAAACACCATTTCCGCCCGGAAGCTCAGATCCCTTGGGCGGCTTGGCATCAAAAAGAAACATATCGGCCACGCCATCATAAGGTTTGATCTGGTCAAGATCATCGCGCTCGCGTAAGGCAAAAGCCTTGATTACAGGCAGCCCGAAACGCGCCTTCACCTGGGCAACACGCTCTACAGTTTCGTGCCCGTGCAATTGCAGGAAATCCGGTTTCATCGCAGCAACAATCGCATCAAGCGTTGCATCATCGGCGTCAACAGTCACGGCAACTGCCTTTGCCCTGCCAATGGCTGCTTTTCGCAGCCTTCCTGCTTCAACCGGATCGATATTGCGCGGGCTTTTTGCAAAGAAAATAAAGCCAATATGCGATGCGCCACCATCCAGCGCTGCAGCAACTGCATCGTCGGTTTTCAATCCGCATATTTTGATATCAAGGTTCATAGGGCGCAACTCGCATGAAAATGCGTCAAAGTCGAGGATTTTGGTGCAAAACGCCTTTGCAGCCACCAATTATAGATGGTTGTCGTAACCGGCTTTAACAAGAAAATCGAACGCATCCGCGACATGCGCCGGGATGGATTGCGTAATTTGATAGCCCTTGGCGGGATAATCGATCAGGCGCTTCACGTCGCCCACCATTTCATTGATGAAATTGTCCAGGGGATAGGCATTGGTAGGCTGCTGCTCGAATGAAGTCGGCGGCGCCGTTACCATCGCCTCGACATTCGGCCATTGCGCCCGAACCGTTGCAAAAGCGCGGCGCTGCGTCTGCGGTTTTGTAACGATGATAATGCGCTTGGTAGCATCGCCCGCCATGTCGCGGGCATAGCGGATATTTTCCCCGATATTGGTTGCATTGGGCTCGATCAGTATTGCTTTGCCGGAAACACCAAGCTCCTCGGCGCGCGCGGCAAAGGCTTCTGCCTCCGATGTCGGGTAAAGCCGACCCGTCCAATTGCCTGATTTTCCGGTAAACAAAATCCGGTTGGCCAAACCTTGATGCAATAGCTTTGCGCAATGATCCGCAACACGCAGATCATAACTGCCAAGCCCGATAATCAAATCTGCCGGGGAAAGCTCATCATAGACAAGGTGAAAATCCCAAAGCACGCGGCTTGCCTCAAGCATGGCGGGTGAAACAACAGCAGACATCAGGTGAAATCGATCGCCTGCAGAGAGCCGCCATTGCGCTTCAGCCAAGCCTTGCAGCGTTCGGTATCGGGGCAAAGCTCGCTGCACAGCTTCCAGAATTTCGGGCCGTGATTCATTTCTTTCAAATGCGCCACTTCATGCGCGACCAGATAGTCGATAATTGGCGGCGGAGCCATCATGATACGCCAGGAAAACGCCAGCGTGCCATCGGATGTGCACGAGCCCCAGCGACTTTTTGTGTCCTTGATGCGGATGACTTTGGCACGCCGCCCAACCGTTGCCGTGTGCCGTGCCACAAGAATTTCGAGATCGCGCTTGGCTTCACGCTTGAGAAAGTCGCCAACACGCCGAGCGAGATGAGGTCTGTCGCCATAAACGATGAGGCGTGGGCCTTCAGCACCGTTTTCCTGCCGCACAGTTCCACGCGCCGCCGGCTCGTGAACGATAAGATGCGGCACACCGCGCACGGGTATTTTTACGCCGGGCCGCACCTTGGGCTGATCCGGCATTTTGGCAATACGCGTTTCAATCCAGCCCTCATGGCGCACAAGAAACTTGTCGATGTCGCGTGATGGAACGCCGGGAGGCACGGTGATGCGTAAACCCTTGCCACCCGCATCAATGCGCAGGGTCAGCCGTGTCGCCCGTGCATTTTCCACCACGCGCAAGGGCAAAATTCGGCCCGCAACTTCATAGCTCCGCTCGGCCCTCAGTGTGGCTGATTTCTTGACCGGTTTGGGAGGTGAAGCCCGAAAGAAGGATAGGATCATGATGATGATATTAAATGATTCGGTGGCAAAATCATCGTGCGTGCTTCGACAAGCAAAAGCGGCGACGAAAAAATTTCCGCCGCCGCTTTTTGGATTTTAACAAAGCGGATTATTGCTGGTCTTCATTCACATCCGGCACGGTGCCAGATGGCTTTTTGGAGACTGCGTTACGTTCTGCCATGAAGCGATCGAATTCTTCGCGATCCTTGGCGCGACGAAGCTCATTGGCATAGTCTTCAAATTCCGCGCGCATTTCGTCAAGCTTGCGGCGCTCTTCCTCAAGACGTTCCAATTCCTTGTCACGCCATTCGTCGAAAGCAGCATTGCCTGTGCCAAAGGGAGCGCGGCCAAAATGTGCCGAACGCTTGTTGCGGCGAAACGCACCGCAGAAACTGTCAGTCTTGCGATTTACATCCTGCTTGAAACCCTCAAGGCGATCGCCCCAGAGAATATAGGCGAGCATGGCAAAACCCAGCGGCCAGAATAACATGAACCCGATAATCATCAGAGCGATGGTCGCGGGAGTCCAGCCCGGCCGGATCAAAGCAGCATTGTTCATATTGAGCCCTTCCTTCTTAAGAACCCCGACCCCAATTGGTCGATTATGAACGACATGGGAAAAACTTTGCGGCTTTTCAAGAAAACGTGATTTCAATTACTCTAAGAGTTTGAAATCAGGCCCGTTTCTTTGCGTGCTCCAGTCCGGCAACGAGTAGTCCTGCCACCAAAGCCCAAAATGCAGCACCAATACCGGCAATGGCAATGCCGGATGCAGTCACGGCAAAAGTGACAATTGCCGCCAGTCTCTCATCTTCGATTTTCAACGACAGAGTCAGCGCGTTAACGAATGCGCCAATGAGGGCAAGACCAGCCACAAGCGCAATCAAGGGCGCCGGAAGAACCGCGAAAAGCGCAACCAGCGAGGCCCCGAAAATTGCAAATACAAGATAGCTTAATGCATAAAATGGCCCGGTCAGCCAGCGTTTGGCCGGGTCGGGATGAGCATCCGGCCCGGTGCATATCGCGGCGGAAATTGCCGCCATGTTGCTGGTGTGCGCTCCAAAGGGTGCGGTGAGCAGCGATACGAGCCCTGTCACCTGCAGTGCGGCCGCTGTAGGCGGCTCGTAACCTGCAGCACGCATTACCGCAAATCCCGGCAGATTCTGCGAGGCCATTGTCACAAGGTAGAGTGGCAAGGCGAGGCCGATCATCGCCTGCATATCAAATACCGGCATGATAAGCGTGAGCGTGGATAGTTCAATCGCCGGAACGCTGGCCACGCGCCCGCTGAGAAAAGCAAAAATCACGCCGCCGAAAAGAACCGCAAGCACCGCCATGGCCGGGTTGAAAAGCCTGATGACGAAAAACAGCAAAATGAGCGGCAAGACGAACAAGGGATCAATAGGGATGGTGCGGGCGGCTCCCGTCAGAAAGGCAAAGAGCACGCCCGCCAGCATTCCGGAAGCGATCGATGCAGGGATCTTCGATACAAAGGTGGATATGGGCTTGATTAGCCCCGTAAGAATAATGGCGATCGCCGTAACGATAAATGCACCAACGGCTTGCGGCATGGTAAAGCCGATTGAGCTGCCGATCAGTGCAAGGCCCGGCGTCGACCACGCGCTGATGATCGGCATTTTATAGCGCCAGCTCAGATAGCCCGTGGCCGCAACCATGGCGAGGCAGTTTGCCGTAACCCAGCTTGCTGTTTCGGCTTGGGTAGCGCCCAGGGCGTTGGCTGCCGCAATGACAAGAGCCAAAGTTCCGCCAAATCCGACGACGGCAGCAACGACAGCGGAGGCGATGACGGAAAAGCGCATGGCGGACCTGATTATTGAACAGAGGGAGTGGGCTGGATACTGCCAGCCATTGAAGACACGGTACGACCCAAAAGTTCAAGGTCCTGTGGTCGCGAAAGCCGGTGATCTCCATCGCGGATAAGCGTAATCGTTACATCATCGACGGGAAGATGGTCTACGAGCTTCATTGCGTGGCTATAAGGCACATCTTCATCCTGCATGCCCTGAAGTATGTGCACCGGGCAATCGGTCTGGATAACGCCTTTCAAGACCTGATTGATCCTGCCATCTTCAAGCAAGGCCTTTGTGTAGATATAGGATTGGTCCGAATATTCGGATGGCTCTTCCATATAACCGCGGTCGGCAATCTGGCGGCGCTGGTCATTGGTCAGTTTTGGCTCCACCAGTTCTGACGTGAAATCCGGTGCCGGTGCAATCAGCACCAGACCGGCAATGCGGCCGCCTTCTCCGAGCCTTTGCAATTCTGCGAGCAGACGCAGGGCAATCCAGCCGCCCATGGAGGAGCCGACGATAATTTGCGGGCCCGATGAGAACTGCCGGAAAACTGCAAGGCTTTGTTCAAGCCAGAGCGAGATGGTTCCGTCGCGAAATTCGCCGCCCGATTCCCCATGGCCGGAATAATCGTGGCGCAGGAAAGCATGCCCGTGTTCCGTGGCCCATTCGTCCAGAAAATTTGCTTTGCTACCGAGCATGTCCGAGCGATATCCGCCCAGCCAGACTATGCCAGGATTGGCTCCGGCACGCTTTCGCAGGGCAATATTGATTCCGTTCAGCTCAAGAAACTCGGGCGGGGATTGTGTCATGGGCGGGACTCACTCTCGATATTCTTCTTCTTGCATGGGAAAACAGAACGATAAAGCCTGCCCCATTGCATAAAACTGAAATATTCCTATCTCTAATTTGAGTGATTTATCCTGAAAATAGTAACATTGGTGCCTGCCAGCACAGCATAAGCATTGCGGCGAAGGCCGTGTGATGCTATTTGCGGGTCCGAAATAATTCAAGGAGACTACTGCCATTCGCCGACCCTTTAGAGCCCAGGTGGTCCAGAAAGATGGACCACGTTCCAATCGTGATATCCGGGTACCCCAGGTACAGCTCATTGATGCCGAAGGTGAAAACCACGGTATCGTAACGATTCAGGCAGCGTTGGCGATGGCCGACGAGGCGGGACTCGACCTTGTCGAGATCGTGCCAAATGCTGAGCCGCCGGTCTGCAAGATCGTTGATCTTGGCAAGCTGAAATACCAGGGCCAGAAAAAGGCTGCGGAAGCTCGCAAGAAGCAGAAGACAGTTGAAATCAAAGAAATCAAGATGCGCCCGAACATCGACACGCATGATTATGACGTGAAAATGCGCGCGATTAAGCGTTTCTTTGAAGAAGGCGATAAGGTCAAGGTAACACTGCGTTTCCGCGGCCGTGAAATGGCCCACCAGGAACTCGGCATGCGTCTCCTCGACAAGGTCAAGGAAGACACCGTGGAGATTTCCAAAGTGGAAGCCGAGCCCAAGCTTGAAGGCCGCCAGATGATGATGGTTCTGGCACCTCGCTAAAATCGATCTACTGCCTTTGAAAAGCCGCCTTCGGGCGGCTTTTTCCGTTCATGGCATAATGCCTGGCAAATGGATGACATCCCCATGGCATTGAATTCCCCGAAAGACATGTCGCGTTTTCAGCGGCGCAGACGTTTGGTTGTTGCGGGCATCACTGCACTTGTCCTCATGGCTCTTTTGACAATCCGTTCGGCATGGCTGGATGATTGGGCGCATGAATATATCGAGGATATCGGCGTGGGCATGATCGTCCTGTCAATTCTCGGGCGAATGTGGTGCACGCTCTATATTGGCGGGCGCAAGAGCGCTGAAATTGTGCGGCTCGGCCCCTATTCGATCAGCCGGAACCCGCTTTATGTGTTTTCTGCGCTGGGCGCTGCGGGTATCGGCATGATGACCGGTAGTCTGATCGTGGGGGTGGCTCTTTCCCTCATCTGTTATGCGGCCTTCCACTTTGTCATTCTTGCCGAGGAAGGCTACCTTGAGCGGAATTTTGGCGAGACCTACATATCCTATAAACGCGCTGTGCCGCGATTTTTCCCGAATCTATCCATTTATAGGGAAAGTGAATTATTGAGCGTCAGGGCATCCATGCTGTATAAGACGCTGGCTGACGGGCTGGTATTTTTTGTGTCATACCCCTTGTTGGAATTTGTTGAATATCTGCAATCGACCCATGTTTTGCCGGTTTTGTTGCGGCTTTATTGATAAATTCAGCAGCGCTGCACGATTCAACAGTTGCGCTTTTGGTGTCTTCTGGTAAGAAGCACCCGTTCAAACCGCCCGGCAGGGCATGCCGTGGCGGTTTTACATGCTTTCAGGCTTTGGTCGGCCTGAAGTCAATCAAGAGGTGGTTGTTTCTTTGAAATGACGCAAGCCTCAATAAATCAGGAGTAGCAAAATGCCCAAGATGAAGACCAAATCTGCTGCCAAGAAACGGTTCAAGATTACCGGAACTGGCAAAATCAAAGCCGCCGCCGCTGGCAAACGCCATGGCATGATCAAACGTTCGAACAAATTCATTCGTGACGCTCGCGGAACCATGGTTCTTGCTGATGCCGATGCGAAAATCGTGAAGAAGTTCCTGCCTAACGGTCTCTGATCCGGGCAACGTTATCCATCCTAAGTTAAGGAGATCATATCATGGCACGTGTAAAACGGGGCGTTACGTCCCACGCCAAGCATAAAAAAGTTCTGAAGCAGGCCGAGGGTTTCCGCGGTCGCCGCAAGAATACAATCAAGACCGCCAAGGCTGCTGTCGATCGTTCGAAGCAATATGCCTATCGCGATCGCAAGAACAAGAAGCGCACATTCCGCGCTCTCTGGACACAGCGCATCAACGCAGCTGTGCGTGAGCATGGTTTGACATATAGCCGCTTCATCGATGGTCTGACAAAGTCGGGCATCGAAGTTGACCGTAAGGTTCTTTCGGATCTCGCGATCCACGAGCCTGAAGCATTCGGTGCAATCGTGGCTTCTGCCAAGAAGGCGCTCGAATATCTTAAAGATACCACACCGAACGCTTTTGAAGGCGCTGTCCGCTAAGTCCAGCCGCCGCTCCCAAAGCATTCGAAAATTTAAGTTTGGGAAACCCGCGCTGGCTCGGCTGGCGCGGGTTTTTCGATTTTTAACGCCGCTCTGTTCTGCAAGGAAAAAGCGGCATCCGACATGTCACTGTAGAATAACAGGTGAAAAGCCATGGATGAGCTTACACAATTGGAAAGCGCCCTTGCCGCGCAGATCGATGCTGCCAACGATGAAGCCGCGATTGAGGCCGTTCGCGTAGCGGCGCTGGGCAAAAAGGGGTCTATCTCCGAAAAGCTGAAATCGCTTGGTTCCATGTCGCCGGAAGAGCGCCAGAGCCAAGGCCCGGCAATCAACGGCTTGAAGAATCGCATTACTGAAGCACTTAGCGCTCGCAAGACGATGCTCAAGGATGCTGCAATAACCGAGCGTCTTGCCAGGGAAAAGCTTGATGTGACGCTTCCCTTGCGAGCTTCTCCAGCAGAGCGCGGTCGTATTCATCCGATCAGTCAGGTCATTGACGAAATCACGGCGATCTTCGCCGATATGGGTTTCGCTATTGCCGAAGGTCCGGATATCGAGACCGATCACTATAATTTCACGGCGCTCAATTTTCCCGAAGGGCATCCGGCTCGCGAAATGCACGATACGTTTTTCTTCAATCCAGATGAGAAGAATGACCGGCGTGTGCTGCGTACCCACACGAGCCCTGTGCAGATCCGTACCATGGAAGCGCAGAAGCCGCCGATCCGCATTGTCATTCCGGGCAAGACATACCGGATGGATTCCGATGCCACCCACTCGCCCATGTTCCATCAGGTCGAGGGGCTGGTCATCGACAAGACGGCCAATGTTGCCAATATGAAATGGGTGCTTGAAGAATTTTGCAAAACCTTCTTCGAGGTCCCATCCTTGAAGATGCGGTTCCGTCCGTCCTATTTCCCTTTCACCGAGCCATCGCTGGAAGTGGATATCCAGTGCGACCGCTCCGGCAAGGAAGTGAAGTTCGGTGAAGGCAATGACTGGATGGAGATTCTCGGCTGCGGCATGGTGCATCCAAATGTACTGCGTCATGGCGGGTTGGACCCGGATGAGTATCAGGGCTTTGCCTGGGGCATGGGCATTGATCGCATTGCCATGCTCAAATATGGCATGCCCGATCTTCGCGCCTTCTTCGATGCCGATGTACGCTGGCTGTCGCATTACGGCTTCCGTCCGCTCGACATGCCAACCCTGTTTGGAGGTCTGAGCGCTTAAGGCGCGGCAGAACCGACCGAGATATCGGGCCTAGCCCGAATAATATTGAGAAACGAGTGAAATCATGAAATTCACACTCTCCTGGCTGAAAGATCATCTTGAGACGCAAGCCTCGCTGGATGAAATCGTCGAAACCCTGACCATGATCGGTCTTGAGGTCGAGTCTCTCGACGACAAGGCAGCGCTTAAGCCATTTGTCATCGCCAAGGTTCTGACGGCTTCACGGCACCCGGATGCGGACAAGCTGCAGGTGCTCACCGTTGATACGGGCGATGGCAAGCCGCTTCAGGTTGTATGCGGTGCACCCAACGCGCGTGCCGGATTGATTGGAGCCTTTGCAGCGCCGGGCGCCTATGTGCCGGGTATCGATATCACGCTTTCGGTCGGCAAGATCAGGGGCGTGGAGAGCCATGGTATGATGTGCTCCGAGCGTGAGCTGGAAATGTCCGATGAACATAATGGCATTATTGATCTGCCTGCTGATGCCCCTGTCGGCACGAGCTTTGCCGCCTATGCTGGCCTTGATGATCCGGTCATCGAGATTAACCTGACACCGAACCGCCCGGATTGTACCAGTGTCTATGGCATCGCCCGCGATCTGGCTGCCGCTGGTCTTGGCACGCTGAAAACACCTGCGATTGAACCTGTAAAAGGCACAGGCGCGCCGCAGGTCGAGGTAGCTCTCGATCTTAAAGGCGAAGACTATCTGTGCCCGGGCTTTGCATGGCGCACCGTCAAGGGTGTCAAGAATGGCACAAGCCCGAAATGGTTGCAGCAACGTCTTATCGCTATTGGCTTGCGTCCCATCAATGCGCTGGTTGACATCACCAATTACGTCACGTTCGACCGTGGCCGCCCGCTGCATGTTTTCGATGCGGATAAGGTCAAGGGCCAGCTGACGGTCCGCCGCGCCCGCGACGGTGAAACGATCCTTGGTCTCAATGGCAAGGATTATACTTTGAGCCCGGAGAATGTCGTTATCGCTGACGACAACGGGGTAGAATCCATTGCTGGCGTCATGGGCGGCGAGCACTCCGGTTGTGACGAAAACACGGTCAATGTCGTCATTGAGTCCGCGCTATGGGACGCGATGAACGTTGCTCGCACGGGCCGCACGCTCGGTATTATCACCGATGCCCGCTATCGCTTTGAGCGCGGTGTTGATCCTGAGCAGATGATCCCGGGTGTTGAACTTGCTGCGCAACTGGTTCTTGAGTTCTGCGGTGGCACGCCGTCTGAAACCAAGGTTGTGGGCTACAAGGGCCACACTCCTAAGACGGTCAAGTTCCCCGCATCTGAAGTCAAGCGCCTGACTGGTATCGACGTGCCGACCAAGACCAGTCTCGATATCTTGTCCCGCCTGGGTTTCGTGCCTCAGGGTACAGGCGAATTGGTTGATGTCGTGGTGCCGTCATGGCGCCCGGATGTGGATGGCAAGGCCGATCTGGTTGAAGAAGTCATGCGTATTCACGGTATCAATCTGATTGAGCCGCAGCCGCTGGTCAGCCACGCCGCAGTCAATGGCAAGATTTTAACGACTTTGCAGATCCGCACGCGCAATGCCAAGCGAGCACTCGCGTCGCGCGGTATGATGGAAGCTGTCACATGGTCATTCATTTCGGAAAGCGCTGCTAAAGCCTTTGGTGGCGGAAAGCCGGAGCTTAAATTGAGCAATCCGATTGCCGCCGATATGTCCGACATGCGTCCTTCCTTGTTACCCGGCCTGCTTGCCGCTGCTCAACGCAATGCGGATCGCGGTTTCAACGATCTCGCATTGTTCGAGGTTTCCGGCACTTATGAAGGCAATGCTCCGGATGACCAGCGCCGCGTTGCGGCAGGTGTTCGTCGTGGCACGGCTCGTTTCGAGGGAACTGGTCGCCACTGGTCAGGCAATGCTTCGCCCGTTGGCGTATTCGATGCCAAGGCCGATGCCATTGCGGTTCTGGAGGCATGCGGTGCACCCGTCGACAAGTTGCAGATCGAGGCAGGCGGTCCAGCATGGTATCATCCAGGTCGGTCCGGCACGATCAAGCTCGGTCCAAAAGTGATTCTTGGCACATTCGGCGAATTCCACCCGAAAACTCTGGAAACACTGGATGTCGGCGGCAATCTTTGCGGCTTCGAAATCTTCATTGATGCGATACCGGAGCCGAAGCAGAAAGCCACCCGGACGAAACCGGCGCTCAACCTTTCCGACTTGCAGCTTCTACGGCGCGATTTTGCTTTCGTCGTCGACAAATCTGTCGAAGCTGGCACCATTGTCCGTGCGGCATTGAGCAGCGACAAGAAGTTGATTGTCGGCGTGCAGGTATTTGATCTGTTCGAGGGCGCTTCGCTGGGCGAGGACAAGAAGTCCGTGGCTATTGAAGTGGCGATCCAACCACAGGAGCGCACCTTGAACGATGAGGATCTCGACGCGCTGACCAAGCGCGTGGTCGAAAGCGTTGCCAAGCAGACAGGCGGCGTATTGCGCGGGTAAGCCTTGCTCCCCATCGGGGGAGAGAAATTGTGAGAGAGGGGGCAAATCACCCCCCTCTCTTACCCTGCTGATACTATTTCTGGATCACCTTCCAGTTCTTGTAGAATATCGAGTTGCTGCCTTTCAGGATCACACCCATGAATGTGACGATCGCGGCAAAAAAACCCGGCATGTATGACGGGCGCAATATATCGACAAATAGGCAATAGCGCGTCTGATTGGTCTGGTTGACGGATTGATGCATCAACGTGTCATCAAAAATAAACAGCTTGTCATCCTTCCAATAGCTGGTGGTATCGCCGCACCAGATATAGGCAGTCCGGTCATTCATATCGTTGATATTGTAAAGCACGCGGATTGTTGCCCGGATCGGGCCGAAATGCTTTGAAGTCGAGTTCTTCTTGTTGAACACAGAAACGCCAATCGTCTTCACGAAGTCATAATGCTCATAAAATGAAGGGACATTGGCAAAGCTTGGCTGGTCTTTGCCATACCATTTGAAGAAGAACATGCTGCGGCCTTGCTGTTCTGCCCGCTGCTGCAATTGTCCTATAATGTTTTCCTTCTGTGTCGCGGTGATCAGGCGCTTCACTTCCGCCTGATAGGCTGGCGGAAGATCCTGCAATTTGTAAACGCCCTTGTTCCTGTAGGGCAAAGAAAGAATATCGAGCAGGATGTTCAAGGGCGATAGCAGCCAGGTGAACAGTCCATTGCCAAAGAAATATTGTTCGACGACCTGGAGTTTCAGGTTCTTGTTACGGGCCAGATCATAGAGACCGCAGGCGAGATAGAAAAATTCGAGATAAGGAATGAAGAAGGCGAGAAAGGTGAGAATTACGATTCCGGCAATCCAGCGCCGAAGTGACTTTCTGGTGGATTTTTCCATGATATTCCAGCTTTTGAAGGCCCGACCATCGATGAATATACAGGGGTGGCTGGCGTGTGTTGGGGACAAACAGGACAATAAATTTTTGTATATTGCGCGCTGACTCCAAAGCGAAACAGAACAGCGGCGGCGAATATGAGTGCGGCCGGTTTCTGGCAAGACTAAGGCAGACGAGCGGCTGGTTCGCTCATCTGCCTTAGGCAATTCAGGCCGCTCGCAAATGCTTCAATCCGTTCCATTCGATCAGGGCAAAGACAGCAACCACGGCAGTAACGGCAACAGCTGCGACCACACCCAGCGGCGTAAAGGCAGAGGGCATCAGCACGAGGATCGCCGGGACGCAGATGACCCATAGCAAGTCCGCTATAAAGACAAAGCCGACGAAAGGTCGCGACCGGGTTTTCCACTGAGCTATCATGCCAACGTCAGCGGCGAAAAGCAGAAGCGCAATGCCAAGTCCCAGGACCAGCCAGCTTGGTGCGCCGGGCATGAGATATTGCGTGGCAAGCTCGGAAAATACGGCAAGTCCAAGTCCGGTTACGCCGGTCAAAACGGCATTGGTCATCATGCCATCTTTCAGATTGATCTGTATCATGTCGCTCTCCTTTGTTGCGTTGATGAGGCAAGCATGTCAATTTGACGTAAGCAAAACAATTACCTTGGAGGTAATGGATATCCCAGCGGGCCTAAGTCAGGTTTGCCAAAAGGAGAATGGCATGGAGTTCGGCGATCATCTGAAGCAATGGCGCTCGCACAGGCACCTGAGCCAGATGGACCTTGCCCTTGAGGCGGGCATTTCCTCCCGGCACTTGTCATTTCTTGAAACCGGACGTTCCCGGCCCTCGGAAGGCATGATCATCCGCATTTGCGAAGCGCTTGACCTGCCTTACAGAATACAGAACGAGCTCTTCAGTGCTGCCGGTTTCGCGCCGCGTTATTTCTCGGCGGAGCGGGATGGACTGGCAGGATTGCCTGTTCTGGTCCGCGACACGCTGCATCTGATACTGACAAAACATGAACCATGGCCCGCCGTCGCTTTTGATGCCGACCACGATATTCTTGCTGCCAATGCGGGGTTTGCTGCTTTGGCGGGTGCGCTCGGCATATCGGTCGCGCCGGGAATAAACATTCTGGCGCTCGTGCTTGAGCCGGGTCCTGTACGGCAGGCAATGACCAACTGGCCGGAAGTTGCCCTGCTCTTCCTGAAAAGAGCGCGGAATGAAGCCCGTCTTTATGGGCCGAAAAGCGGTTTGGCGCAGCGCTTGGCGGTCTATGAAAATGATACGGAGATTTCCGCTTTATTACGCAACGATGAAGGCGAGAGAAATCCACCGCCAATTATCACAGCCCGATTACGGCTTGGCGATACGGAGACAAATTGGATCACGACGCTTACGTCATTCGGTTCAGCGCAAGAGGTTTTGACGGAGGGAATTTTCATCGAGCAGTATTTTCCTGCCGATGATGCAACGCGCGCAATTGCTGATAGTACGGGCCGCTGATCGTTCAGCGCATTGTCAGCTTGCCGGTGCAGATACACGCCTGAAACCAGGAGTGAGTTGATGCATGTTTTGCTATTCGTGCTGGCCGTTACCACGGTGCTTGGAAGTATGATTGGCGCAATCCAGACAGGGGCCCAATTTTGGCAAGGTGGTTTGATCGGCGTGTTCGGCCTGTCTGCCATTGAGCTGTTCTACATCATCATGTCGGTCATTTATCCCAGCCTTGCCTCAAACCCGGTGTTGGCAACTATCGTGTTTCTTGTCGCTGTTGAATTTGCAGCGTCCCATGTGGTTTTAAACAGGAAGCAGACCGCCGGAGTGGCTGGTGGCGCATTGATGCTCACAACCATTTCCGGTGTGTTTCTCGCGGTATAGACAGGTCTTCAAATCGCGCTACCTATTGCCGGACTTGATTGTGACACAAGGTTCGGAAAAGCTTAGCTGCAAATGCTAGAGCAAGGATCTTGGCGACATGCGTATCCGCGAATTGCAGGAAATTCGGTATGACGAAAGGACAGCGACATTAAAGTTCTCTGGTCTGAATCCGTTCAAGAAACACAGAAGCGTCAGGGTTGTCATTGACGATCCCGAAATGTTTCTCAACGCCATAAAGAAGGCGCTTGTCGATCCGGACGGCAACAGTATTCCGCTTGATCCGACAGAGATTCAAAAATAAGCAGGGGCGCTGATTGCCCAGCGCCCCGCATTTGTCGTTTAGCCGTTCACCAAGGCCAATGCAGCTTCCGTGTAGCGACTCCCGGCCACCTGATCCGGCGTTAAAGCACCGCCGATGCGGATCAGCTCAGCTTCTGTCAGCTTGATGTCGGCGGCGGCAGTGTTTTCCTCCAGGTGCTTGATCTTGCGGGCACCGGGAATAGGCACGATGAAGTCGCCCTGATGGAGCACCCAGGCAAGCGCCAATTGCGCTGCTGTCACGCCCTTATCGGCAGCCAGCCCCTTCAATGTTGCGATCAGTGCGGCATTGGCGTTCATGTTTTCCGTTTGAAAACGCGGCAATGTCTTGCGCCAATCGTCAGCGCCAAGTTCGTCAGGCTTGTTGATCGTCCCGGTCAGGAGGCCACGGCCAAGCGGGCTGTAAGGCACAAAGCCGATTCCGAGCTCACGGCAAACTGCAAATACTTCGTCTTCCGGCTCGCGGCTCCATAGGGAGTATTCGCTTTGGACCGCAGCAATGGGATGCACCTTGTGGGCGCGGCGGATCGTGGCGGCGCTTGCTTCCGATAGGCCCAGCGCCTTCACCTTACCCTGCTGGACCAGTTCGGCCATGGCTCCGACTGTTTCCTCAATAGGAACATTGGGATCCACCCGATGTTGGTAGAACAGGTCAATCTGTTCAATACCCAGTCGTCCGAGCGAGGACTCGGCAACAGCCTTCAAATGTTCCGGTCGGCTATCGACGCCTATCATGCGGGCGGCGCCTTCACCCTCATCGGCAATCTTGAATCCGAATTTGGTGGCGATCAAAACCTCGTCGCGGCGGCCCTTGAAAGCCTTGCCAAGCAGAATTTCATTGTCGAACGGACCATATACCTCGGCAGTATCGAAGAATGTAACGCCGATATCGATAGCGCGGTGAAGGGTGCGGATCGCATCCGCTTCGTCCTGTCCGCCATAGGCAAATGTCATGCCCATGCAGCCGAGACCGACCGCTGATACGTTAAGATTGGTTCCAAGTTTACGCTGTTCCATCACTTATCTCCTTTTACGCAATTCCTGACGGAAAACCGCTTCGCTGAAATTGCCTGGTGTGGTGAAGCAAACATAGGTCGTAAATTGCTGTTCGATAATTCGCTTAAAATTTCACAGCTTGTTCTATATTATAGATCAATGGATCGTTCTCATTTGCCCCAACTTGCCATTTTCACCACAGTCGCCGCCTGCGGTGGTTTTCGCGGTGCCGCCAAGGAGCTTCGCATTGCGCCTTCGGCGGTCAGTCATGCCATAGCCGCGCTGGAGCAATCGCTGGGGGTTCGATTATTGACCCGTACCACGCGCAGCGTCGCCCTGACGGATGAAGGGGCGATGCTGCTGAAGCGCTTGAAGCCTGCCCTTGGTGAGATCGACCTGGCGCTGGGTGCAGTTAAAGAAGCCAATAATCGTGTGGCAGGCAATCTGCGGCTCAGCGTACCGCCTTTCGCCGCGCATTGGCTGCTGGGTCCGAGGCTCGCGGATTTCAGCCAGACCTATCCCGGAATCACGCTGGAATTGCGGGTGGAGGAACAATTCAATGATATCGTTGCCGCTGGCATGGATGCGGGCATGCGGCTTGGAGAGAGCCTGGAATCGGATATGATCGCTGTGCGCATGAGCGATACGATTTCTGGAAGTGTCGTTGCTACGCCGGACTATTTCAAACGCAATCCGGTGCCGTTACACCCGAGAGACTTGCTCAATCATCGCTGTATCCGCCGCCGGTTTTCGAGCGGCCAAGTCTATCGCTGGGAGTTTGAAAAAGGCGTGGAAGAAATCGTCCTTGATGTCGATGGCCCGCTTATTCTGGGTGATGACACGCTGGTTCTTGAAGCAGTGCTTGGCGGCGTGGGCATTGCTTTTCTTTTGGAGCATATGGTGCCCAAAGCAATTGCCGACGGGCGGCTGCAACGCGTTTTGGAGGATTGGTGCACGCCATTTCCCGGCGTCTATCTTTATTACCCCAGCCGCAGGCAAATGCGTCCGGCACTGCGCGCATTTATCGATTTCTTCAAATATACCGGTTGAGCGGTCTTTCCTTCCGTAACCGAAATACAATAGGGTGCTGACCGCCTATCGGGCCGGTCATAGAAGGAGTTTGCATGTTTCGCTGGGGTATTCTGTCTACTGCCAAAATTGGCGTCACCGTGGTTATTCCCGCCATTTGCGATGCGGAAAATTCGGTTCTATCGGCCGTTGCCAGCCGTGACTTGTCGAAAGCACGCGCGGTGGCGGATCGTTTTGGCGCTCCCCATGCATTCGGCTCCTACGAGGAAATGCTCGCCTCCAAGGATATTGACGGCGTCTATATTCCCTTGCCGACCTCGCAGCATGTCGAATGGTCGTTGAAGGCAGCCGAAGCTGGAAAGCATGTCCTGTGCGAAAAGCCGATTTCGCTGCATGCCGATCAGATCGCCGCCTTGCAGCATGCCCGCGATACGCATGGCGTCTTGATTTCAGAAGCCTTCATGGTCACCTATCATCCGCAATGGCTGAAAGTTCGTGAGTTGGTGCAGGGTGGAGCCATCGGAACCTTGCGTCAGGTTCAGGCAGCGTTCACCTATTTCAACAAGGATGCGGGCAATATGCGCAATCAGCTATCGCTGGGTGGCGGTGCCTTGCCCGATATTGGCGTCTATCCGACTGTTGTCACGCGTTTCGTCACCGGCAAGGAGCCGCTTCGGGTGAGCGCCACAGTCGAGCGCGACCCGGATTTCGGCACGGACCGCTATGCCAGCGTCCGTGCTGATTTTGATGGTTTTGAACTGGGTTTCTATGTCGGGACCCAGCTTGCGTCGCGCCAGTCCATCGTTTTTCATGGCGACAAGGGCTATATCGAGGTTCTGGCGCCGTTCAACACAGGCAAGTATGACCACGCAAAGGTTTGGCTGCATAACGCGGCACATGACGGTGCGCAGGAATTCAACTTTGGTGGCGTCAACCACTACAGGTTGCAGGTCGAGGCATTTGCCCGCGAGGCCCAAGACGAGAAGGCCGGTGTGTTTTCGCTGGAAGATTCGGTACGGAATCAAAAGCTCATTGATGCCGTTTATCGCTCCGACAAGAGCGGCAAGTGGGAAACCGTCTGACGACTCTTATAAGTATCCGCATAAAACGGGCTGAAAACCCCATTTTATGTGTCTTTTTGGGCTATTAAGGGTGTAAATTGCACTGCTTCTTACTTGCATGGCAATTTACCCCTTCTTATATAGCCCTCAACACTGTAAGGAACTGCCCGCCCCGGCAGCCCTGATTTTGTTAAACCCTAGGGGCTGCCCGTATGGAATGCTCGGCAGAGGTCCCGGCAGCCTGCTGAATGGAGAAGAGTAATGGCTAAAGTTATCGGTATTGATCTGGGTACGACCAATTCCTGCGTTTCCGTTATGGACGGCAAGAGCGCGAAGGTCATCGAAAATGCAGAAGGTGCACGTACAACGCCTTCGATCATCGCTTTTACGGATAGTGATGAGCGCCTTGCTGGCCAGCCGGCCAAGCGTCAGGCTGTAACAAATCCGGAAGGAACCGTTTTTGCGGTCAAGCGCCTTATCGGCCGCCGCTACGAAGACCCGACTGTTGCCAAGGACAAGAAGCTTGTTCCTTATGAAATCGTCAAAGGCGATAATGGCGACGCTTGGGTAGAAGTGCACAAGAAGAAGTATTCGCCTTCGCAGATCTCCGCAATGATCCTGCAGAAGATGAAGGAAACAGCTGAAGCCTATCTGGGCGAAAAGGTTGAAAAGGCCGTTATCACCGTTCCGGCTTACTTTAACGATGCCCAGCGTCAGGCCACCAAGGATGCCGGTAAGATTGCCGGTCTTGAAGTTCTGCGTATCATCAACGAACCGACTGCTGCTGCTCTGGCCTATGGCCTCGACAAGAAGGAAGGCAAGACCATTGCCGTCTACGATCTTGGCGGTGGTACATTCGACGTATCCGTTCTGGAAATCGGCGATGGTGTCTTCGAAGTTAAGTCCACCAATGGCGATACATTCCTTGGCGGTGAAGATTTCGACATGCGTCTGGTCGAGTATTTTGCAGCCGAGTTCAAGAAAGAACAGGGCATCGACCTGAAGAACGACAAGCTTGCTTTGCAGCGCCTCAAGGAAGCTGCCGAAAAGGCCAAGATCGAGCTTTCCTCGTCGCAGCAGACTGAAATCAACCTGCCATTCATTACGGCAGATGCTTCGGGTCCAAAGCACTTGACCATGAAGCTGTCGCGCTCGAAGTTCGAAAGCCTCGTTGACGATCTGGTCCAGCGCACGGTTGAGCCATGCAAGGCCGCGCTCAAGGATGCAGGCCTCAAGGCTGGCGAAATCGATGAAGTGGTTCTCGTCGGCGGTATGACCCGCATGCCGAAGATCCAGGAAATCGTCAAAGCCTTCTTCGGCAAGGAACCACACAAGGGTGTGAATCCGGACGAAGTCGTGGCCATGGGTGCTGCCATTCAGGCTGGCGTTCTGCAGGGCGACGTCAAGGACGTTCTTTTGCTCGACGTAACGCCATTGTCACTCGGCATCGAAACGCTTGGCGGCGTGTTCACACGTCTGATCGAACGCAACACCACGATCCCCACCAAGAAGTCGCAGACTTTCTCCACGGCTGAAGACAATCAGTCCGCCGTGACGATCCGCGTCTTCCAGGGCGAGCGTGAAATGGCTGCTGACAACAAGTCGCTTGGCCAGTTCGATCTCGTTGGTATTCCGCCAGCACCACGCGGCATTCCACAGATCGAAGTCGGTTTCGACATTGATGCCAATGGTATTGTCAACGTTTCGGCCAAGGACAAGGGCACTGGCAAGGAACATCAGATCCGTATTCAGGCATCGGGCGGTCTTTCCGACGCCGATATCGAGAAGATGGTCAAGGACGCCGAGGCCAATGCAGAGAGCGACAAGAAGCGCCGCGAGGCCGTTGAGTCGAAGAACCAGGCTGAAGCTCTGATCCATTCGACTGAAAAGTCGCTGAAGGATTATGGCGATAAGGTTTCGGCTGAAGACAAGGGCTCCATTGAGACCGCCCTTGCCGAGCTGAAGACTGCTGTCGAAGGCGATGACGCTGAAGACATCAAGGCCAAGACGCAAGTTCTTGCCGAAGTTTCGATGAAACTTGGTCAGGCCATGTATGAAGCCTCACAGGCTGCGGAAGCTGGCGAAGGTGCTGAAGCCGATGCGACTGCAAAGGCAGATGATGATGTTGTCGATGCCGATTTCGAAGAGATCGACGAAGACGGCAAGAAGAAGTCTGCCTGATCCTAACGCCCAGCGTTTAACGAAAAGCCCGGCCATTGAGCCGGGCTTTTTGTTTGCTCGGCGGTCAAGCTGGAACGGCCTTCGAAGTTCAAGAAAAATTTGGTCGTTCGATTTGCCGCGTTATTGATTGGCTGGCTTGGCGCAGATTGTTGCCACATAAACGCTTTAAACGGCAAATATGCGCCATTTGATTAGAATCAATGTAAGTTAACTATGGCATTTACGGGCGTGAGCACCTAAATACCGCTCTTGAACGAGCTTCTGCGGAAGTTCTGGCGATCCCATGGAACGAGTATTTGGATGAAGGCTGACTATTACGAAACCCTCGGCGTAGGCAAAGGCGCTGATGAGAAAGAGCTGAAGAGCGCTTTCCGTAAACTGGCAATGCAATTCCACCCTGACAAGAATCCGGGCGATGCCAATGCCGAGCACAAGTTCAAGGAAATCGGCGAAGCCTATGAAACGCTGAAAGATCCGCAAAAGCGCGCGGCCTATGATCGCTTCGGTCACGCTGCCTTTGAAAATGGCGGCATGGGCGGCGGTGGTTTCGGTGGCGGCGGTAGCGGTGGCTTTGCCGACATATTTGAAGACATTTTTGGCGAGATGATGGGCGGCGGACGCCAGCGCCGTTCCGGTGGCCGCGAGCGTGGTGCGGACCTGCGCTACAATATGGAAATCACGCTTGAAGAAGCCTATGCAGGCAAGACGGCGCAAATCCATGTCCCGACATCGATTACTTGCGACGAATGCTCCGGCAGTGGTGCCAAGCCCGGCACGCAACCGGTCACATGCGGCACCTGTAGCGGTTCCGGCCGCGTGCGTGCAGCTCAGGGTTTCTTTTCCATTGAACGCACCTGCCCGACCTGTCATGGCCGCGGCCAGATCATCAAGGACCCTTGCCCGAAATGCAGCGGCCAGGGACGTATCACCGAAGAGCGTTCTCTCTCGGTCAATATTCCAGCCGGCATTGAAGATGGAACACGCATTCGCCTCACGGGTGAGGGCGAGGCAGGACTTCGCGGCGGCCCCTCAGGCGATCTTTATATTTTCCTCTCGCTGAAGCCACATGAATTCTTCCAGCGCGATGGTGCCGATCTTTATTGCAAAGTCCCGATCTCGATGACTACAGCCGCGCTTGGCGGACAGTTCGAGGTGGCGACACTGGATGGCACCCAGACGCGCGTCAAGATTCCAGATGGTACGCAAAACGCCAAGCAGTTCCGCCTGAAAGGCAAAGGCATGCCGGTTCTACGGCAACCCGCCATGGGCGATCTCTATATTCAGATCGCAATTGAAACCCCGCAAAACCTCAACAAGAAGCAGCGCGAATTGCTGGAAGAATTCGAACGCGTTTCTTCGCAGGACAATAGCCCGCAATCGACAGGCTTCTTTTCCCGCATGAAGGATTTCTTTGAGGGGTTGAGCGAGTAATTTATTGAGTTTTTCGCAAGTTGCAGCCTTGCATCTATCGTCGGTTGCGTCATAAATTGTTCTTGCTGCGACGGAGGAATGGCATGTCACGACCACTGGGCAAGAAGTTTGCCGAAAAATTCGGCGAGGAAATTCGCTTCTTCAAGGGTTGGATGCACGGGCCGAAGGCTGTCGGGTCAATTTTGCCGACAAGTTCTGTCACGGCTCGCCGCATGGCAAGTGTCATCAATCCGCATTCCGGCCTTCCTGTGCTGGAGTTGGGGCCGGGCACGGGCGTTATCACCAAAGCCATTTTGAAGCGCGGTGTAGAGCCATCCGACCTTTACTGCGTTGAATATTCAGCGGATTTTGCTGAACATTTGCGAGAAGATTTTCCTGGTGTGAACATTATCGAAGGCGATGCTTTCGATCTGGATACGACCCTTGGCGACAAGCGTGACCAGAAGTTTGATTCGGTCATTTCGGCGGTGCCCTTGTTGAACTTCCCCGTCGGCGACCGCGTTAAAATCATCGAAGATCTGTTGCGCCGTATCCCCCATGGCCGCCCGGTTGTTCAGATTACCTATGGCCCCATGTCGCCTGTTCCTGCTGGACGCGGTAATTACAAGGTCGAACATCTCGACTTCATTATCCGCAATGTGCCGCCAGCCCGGCTTTGGGTGTATCGGCGCGCCGATTAGGTTCTTTCCTGTTGGCCGTTTCTGTGCGATTGGAATACGATCAACAGAAAAGGTGATTTGTCATGACGAATGCGGCTTTGCGCGAGCGCCTGATCGTGGGCCTTGATGTGCCTACGGTTGAAGTGGCCAATGAGGTTGTCGGCGAACTTGGCGATATGGTGACCTTCTATAAAATCGGCTATCAGCTGGTATTTGCCGGGGGATTGGATTTTGCATCTGACCTGGTCCGGTCGGGCAAAAAAGTCTTTCTGGATATGAAGCTTCTCGATATCGACAATACTGTCGCCAAGGGCGTCGAGAATATTGTTAAAATGGGCGTGTCGATGCTCACCCTGCATGCTTATCCGAAGGCCATGAGGGCAGCGGTCGAAGCAGCACACGGATCGGATCTGTGCTTGCTCGGTGTCACTGTTCTGACTTCGATGGATGGGCAAGACCTCATTGAGGCCGGTTACGCCGACAGTCCCGAAGCTCTTGTTCTAAAGCGCGCAAAACAGGCCGCCGACGCCGGCATGGGCGGCATTGTGTGCTCTGCCGCCGAAGCATCGGGCGTACGCGAGATTGTCGGACCTAAACTCAATATTGTGACACCGGGTATCCGCCCGGCAGGTGCGGATGTTGGAGACCAAAAACGGGTAATGACACCTGCGGATGCGCTTCGTGGCGGGGCAACACATCTTGTGGTCGGGCGTCCGATTATTGCCGCGCAAGATCGGCGTTCAGCGGCTGAATCGATATTGAGCGAAATGGCAAACGGATTTGCGCCAGCATAAGCTCGATTAGGATGGGATGTGATTCTCAAATCGAGCCAATGGCTGGAAATGAGAGCACGGTCTCAAGCTGTAAGAGTAACCAATTGCAAAAGGTAGAGGGACTATGGCCAAGGGATATTGGATAGCACGTGTCGACGTTCGGGATGCTGAACGGTACAAGGATTACGTCTCGACGGCAAAACCGGCCTTTGAAAAGTTTGGCGCCAATTTCCTGGCACGGGGCGGTCCATTTCACACATTGGAAGGGCAAGCCCGTGGCCGCAATGTCGTGATCGAGTTTCCGTCGGTCCAAGCAGCATTGGATTGTTACAATTCGCCGGAATATCAGGCGGCTAAAGCAATTCGGCAAAGCGTAGCTGATGCTGAAATGCTGATTGTCGAGGGCGCTTGAAACTTTAGCTAATAATTTCAATGGTTTCTGGCCATGCCGGGCTAAGGCATTTTTATCCGGCCTTAGCCGTTTGTTGCATTGCAATATTACCAAAACCGGATAGGCTCACTGATCAATCAAGAACTTTTTCACCTGTGAGTGAGATGCTCTTTAGGTTGCAGTTGTGCTGATGGATCGGACGGTGGAATGTTTTACCAGCTTTATGAACTCAACCATGCGGCGCTTCAGCCCTATCGCGCTCTGGCTGACGCTACCAAGTTGTTTTACGACAACCCGTTGAATCCATTGTCACAAACGGTTTTAGGGCGTTCGATTACTGCTGGCTGCGAGCTGTTTGAGCGCGCCACGAGAGCCTATGCAAAACCAAAGTTCAACCTTCCGACGACTGTCGTTGATGGCGTTGAAACGGAAATTCGCGAGAAAACGGTCTGGTCAAAGCCATTCTGCAACGTGGTTCATTTCAAGCGCTCATTGTCGGCAAAACGGGCTGCCGATCCCAAGATCTTGATCGTGGCTCCCATGTCCGGGCACTATGCGACTTTGCTGCGCGGCACAGTCGAGGCCTTGCTGCCGGATGCCGAGGTTTACATTACCGATTGGGTCGACGCGCGCACTGTTCCTTTGAGCGATGGTTCTTTCGATCTTGACGACTATATCGATTATGTCATCGAAATACTTCATGCATTGGGCGAGGATACCCACGTTGTCGCGGTCTGCCAGCCCTCTGTGCCCGTGCTTGCTGCCGTGGCAGTCATGGAAGCCAATGGCGATCGGTTTGCCCCGTCGAGCATGACGCTGATGGGCGGGCCAATTGATACCCGCAAGAATCCGACAGCGGTGAACAAGCTTGCCGAAGAAAAGGGCATCGACTGGTTCCGCGAAAATGTAATCATGTCTGTTCCATGGCCGCATGCCGGTTTCATGCGCGATGTATATCCAGGGTTTTTACAGCTTTCCGGGTTCATGAGCATGAATCTCGACCGGCATATTACTGCCCACAAGGAATTTTTTGTGCATCTAGTCAAGGAAGATGGCGATTCCGCAGACAAGCACCGGGAGTTCTACGATGAATATCTTGCGGTTATGGATCTGACAGCCGAGTTTTATTTGCAGACTGTGGATACGGTTTTTGTGCGCCAGGCTTTACCAAAAGGGGAGATGACGCATCGCGGCCTGCCGGTTGACCCATCTGCGATTCGCAATGTGGCGCTTCTGACTGTTGAGGGAGAGAACGACGATATTTCGGGTGTGGGTCAGACAAAGGCCGCGCAAACGCTATGCGTCAATATCCCTGAAGACATGCGGCTACATTATCTACAGCCCAAGGTTGGCCACTACGGTGTTTTCAATGGGTCGAGATTCCGCGCTGAAATCGCGCCGCGGATCGTCAAATTCGTCAATGACCACGCACAGGCAAAACGTCAATCAAATGTAACACCCATCTCGCGACGCGCTTGATACGAGCGGAAACGTCGGGCGGGTTAGAGATTAGTTTGCCGACTTACAAAGCGCCCGGGCGCTCTGGCAAAATTAGCCGCATCAATCCAAATAGTCCATAAGATAAGGGCCGCTTGATCAGCGGCCCTTTCTCATTTCCATTACAGATTGAAGTCGTTTGCCGACCAGTCATGGTCCGTATTATTGACCTCAATGATAAGGTCGGCAATTCCGTCGCCGTCACTATCAGCCTCGATATGCAGATATTGCGTATCGCTTGCCTGTTCCGGCACCACGATCCGCAATTCGCCTGCCGCACCGGAGAAGTCGCTTTCGCCAATGAAATGGTAAGGCTGGTTGCCAGCGGTATTTGTATCCGCATCGAGACGGCTCAGATCGATCTTGTCACCGTCAGTTGCGCTGAAGTCGGTAATGTGGGCAGTCCGCCCGAACGTCTCGAAGATAAACGTGTCTGCTCCAGACCCACCGCTCAGCCAATTATTGCCGTCGCCACCATTAAGAATGTCATTGCCTTCGCCGCCGTTCAAGCGGTCATCGCCCGCACTGCCATTCAGGACATCGTCGCCTGAGCCGCCACGAAGGAAATCATCGCCTTCGCCGCCTAACAACGTGTCATTGCCATCGCCGCCATCAATCCAATCCGTGCCGGCTCCACCATTGAGCTGATCATCGCCGCCATCGCCGCTGATCCTGTCATCGCTGGAGCCACCAAATACCTTGTCATCGCCATCGCCAGCATTGACCCAGTTTGCAGCACCGCTGGTGTGGATCTCGTCATCACCAGCCCCGGCATCAATCCAATTGGTTCCTTCGCCGCCGTCAATTGCGTCATTGCCGGTGCCGCCACTGATGCGGTCGTCGCCGTCGCCGCCATTCAGAACGTCATCGCCAGCGCCGCCGATCAGTGTATCGTCGCCAGCATCGCCGCGAATATGATCATCGCCCAGACCGCCATTGAGATAGTCATTTCCCGTACCGCCGTCGAGCCAGTCATTACCGGCACCGCCGAGCAATTGGTCGTCGCCTTCGTCGCCACTAAGCCGGTCATCGCCATTGCCGCCGTCGAGAACATCATTGCCAGCGCCGCCATAGGCGTAATCTTCGCCTTCGCCGCCGAGCAGCTTGTCGTCGCCTGTTCCGCCGTCCAGCCAGTCATTGCCGGCACCGCCGACCAATGTGTCATTGCCGGCGCCGCCGCCAAGGCCGTCATCCCCGTCGAGGCCAGCCAGAACATTATCTCCGGCATCGCCGGAAATGACATCGTTGAAACCGGAACCCACAACGTTTTCGAAACCGACGGCAAGCCGGTCACCTTCCGCATCGCCATGCCAACCGCCAAGCGTGCCCGAACCGTCAAGTCCGCCCAGACGTACCATGACTCCTTCTTTCGAACCGGCATAACCCAGCGTGTCGATACCCTCATTGCCGAACAGCAAATCGGTTCCGCTTCCACCTTCGATATATTCGTTGCCGCTGCCACCAAAAATTGTGTCGTCGCCATTATTGCCGACAATGACCTCGTCGAGACCATTTTCCGGATGAATATTCAAAAGGTCGAGCAGGGATTGATTGAGCGCCATGGCAGTCCTCGATTGGAGAGTTTAACTCAGATAAGCTTGGATATATTTTGAATATGAACTACAAATTTAGTTCTATTCCAACCCAAATTTTTATGACAAAGTATGTTTGAAATATAGCTTCAATATATTTCAAAAGTTGAATTAAAATATATTTGGAATTTCGCTTATCTTTCAACGAACGCAGGTTTGAGTAACGAAGGGTACGCCGCCCTGTGCCGCCAATTGCCTCCGAAAAAAAGTTTCGCCATGGCCGCCGAAATTCATGGGGGCTCTGTGAATTTTGTTTCCTGGAAAATTGAAAAGAAAGCTTTGTCTCCTGCGTGATTTGACCGTATCGGTTGGAAACTTCGCAATGTTTGCCGATTTTTCCCCAAAAACTGGCAAATTTTGCTGAATATTCTCTATCGCAGCGTGTGTTTTAGTTGTGATCGGTTGATAATTCACCGTGAGCTCAGCCTTTTGACCCGGAATGTTTCCGCTGTTTCATCTTGACACATTGCAAGCCAGCGCGACGCGACTAATATATTAATTGACCAATTGGAGAGTTACATGGACACCCTCACCGCACCGCGGCATTTGCGCCTGCATGCCAGCGACAATGTCGTCGTTGCTGTCGACACGTTTCAGGTCGGGCAACGCATTGAAAATGTTACCGTAACGGATCGCGTGCCGCGCGGCCACAAACTCGCTTCGCGGTTGATTGCCAAGGGTGAGCCGGTTCGCAAATTTGGCCAGATCATTGGTTCTGCTTCCAAGCAGATCGAGCCAGGCCAATGGGTGCATGAACATAATCTCGACTACAGCGATTTCGCGCGCGAACCTGATGCGGCTCACGCGACCTCCGTGCATGGCGTACTGCCAATCGGCCAACGTGCTGTTTTTGAAGGGTTTCGCCGCGCCAATGGGCGTGCCGGAACGCGCAATTATATCGGCGTTTTGACCTCCGTGAACTGCTCCGCTTCGGTTGCCCGGTTCATCGCTGAGGCAGTGCAAAAGTCCGGTATTCTTGACGAATATCCGATGGTTGACGGCATAATTCCGCTGGTTCATGGCGGTGGATGCGCGCTTGATGTGAAGGGTGAGGGTTACGAGGTTTTGAAGCGTACCCAGTGGGGCTATGCGACCAATCCCAATATCGCCGCAGTGCTCATGGTCGGCCTTGGATGCGAGGGCTTCCAGATCGGACGCTGGAAAGAAGCCTATAATATTGTCGAAAGCGACACATTCCGCAGCCTGACAATTCAGGAGGTGGGCGGCACGCGTAAGACCATGGAAGCGGGTGTCGCTGCCGTGCGTGACATGCTGCCGACAGCGGCAAATGTGAAGCGCGAAACCATTCCCGCATCGGAACTCATGCTCGCCTTGCAATGCGGCGGCTCGGACGGTTATTCCGGCATTACCGCCAATCCGGCGTTGGGCGCGGCCGTTGATCTTCTGGTGCAGCAGGGTGGCACCGCCATTCTTTCCGAAACGCCGGAGATTTATGGTGCAGAACACCTGTTGATTGAGCGCGCTTCAAACCCTGAAGCGGTCGAACGCCTGCAATCGGTCATCGCTTGGTGGGAAGATTACACGGCGCGTAACCGCATGGAAATGAACAATAATCCTTCACCCGGCAATAAGGCGGGCGGATTGACCACCATCCTTGAGAAGTCGCTTGGCGCGGTGGCAAAGTCTGGCACAACGCCGCTCGAAGCGGTCTATGGCTATGCGGAACCTGTTACGGCGCGCGGTCTGGTTTTCATGGATACGCCCGGCTACGATCCGGTTTCCGCGACGGGCCAGGTGGCAGGCGGTGCCAATATTCTTGCCTTCACCACGGGCCGTGGTTCTGCCTATGGCTGCAAGCCCACACCGTCCATTAAGCTCGCTACCAATACCCCGATGTATACGCAGATGATCGAGGATATGGATATCAATTGCGGTGACGTCCTCGACGGTGTCTCCATCGAAGACAAGGGACGCGAAATATTCGAGCATATCCTGAAGATCGCTTCAGGTGAGCGCAGTAAATCCGAGGCTCTGGGCTATGGCGATGCGGAATTCGTGCCATGGCAAATCGGGGCCACAATGTAAGGTCTCTCCAAAGAAATGAGTTAAATCAAGGGAGCCGGGGCTCCCTTTTTTATGGAATTCCCGACTTAGGCGAATATTGAGGCCGGGTTGCTTTTCCTCCGATTAATATACTAATATGATTATTCTTGTTTTGGGAGAAATAAGAATAATCGGTCATTTCTGGGAGGAAAATAATGATCCGAATTAATCGCAGACAAGCAATCGGGGGATTGGCTGGCATTGCCGGAATAACTGCAATGCCGCGCTTTTCTTTTGCGCAATCACTACCTCTGCCATCGTCACCTGTCGCGCTGAACATCATCGATGTAGCTGGAAATCTGCAGCTGACACAGGCGGCAATCGAGAAGTTTGCCAAGGAAAATCCAGCACTTATATCGAAAGTGATTTTCTCGCGCGCCCCTTCACCGGAGCTTCCGGCCAAGCTCAAGGCGCAGCAGACTGCCAACCGGGTCGATATTGATCTGGTGCTGACAGGCCCCGGCGCTATGTCAGATGGCATTACACAAGGTCTTTGGATCGATGTCTGGACGAAATACCCGGACCTCTTGCCGAAAGCAGATGAAATCTATCATGAGAAGGCACTCATGATGCAGAAGAATTTCGGCCAAAATGAAGGCGTGGCTGTCGTCTACTCACCCTCCGGACCATTGTTTGAATATGCGCCGGATCGCGTCAAAACAGTGCCGAAGAATGCGGAGGAATTGCTCGCTTGGGTCAAGGCGAATCCTGGCCGTTTTTGTTACGCGCGCCCGGTTAATTCGGGACCTGGATGGACCTTCTTGATGGCCATGCCCTATATTCTCGGCGATAAAAACCCCAGCGATCCCATCAATGGCTGGGAAAAGACATGGGCATATTTGAAAGAACTCGATCAGGGCATTGATTATTACCCACCCGGCACCACCGCGACCATGAAGGAGTTTGCTGAAGGCACGCGTGATATGATCGTGTCCACCTTCGGTTGGGACATTAATCCGCGCGTCCTTGGCGTAGTACCCAAGGAAGCAGAAACCTTTGCGCTTGATGGCACCCATTGGGTTCCGGACACCCAGTTCATGTGTATTCCGCGCGGGGTTGGTGATGACAAGGTTGCCGTGCTGCTCAAGCTCATGTCCTACATGCTCGAACCGGCGCAGCAGGCCTATACCTATGACAAGGGCTATTTCTATCCCGGTCCGGCAGTAAAGGACGTTCCGCTCAATATGGCGCCGCAGGAAAGCCAGGATGTCATCGCCGAGTTTGGGCGCCCAATCTATGAAGATTTGATCGCGAAATATCCGGTGGAGGCTCCCTTGAAGCCGCAATTGCTTGTTGCAGCTTTTGAAAAATGGGACCGTGAAGTCGGTGCCAATAAGATGAACAAGTAGCAGGTAAAGTCATGCGGTTTGCCGTCATTGGCATTGATCATCGTCATATCTACCATATGATCAATGGTCTGATTGAAGCCGGCGCTGAGTGCGCCGGTTTCGTTTCGCAAACATCAGACGGGAAAATTCTCGAAGGCATTGCCGAGCGTTTTCCCGACCTGAAATCCGTACCCGATGGCCGGGTTTTTATCGATGATCCATCGATTGATATAATTGTTACAGCGGCAGTGCCAAGTGAGCGCGCAGCAATTGCCATTGCAGCCATGAAGACTGGCAAGGACGTGATGTCGGACAAGCCGGGGATCACCGATTACGCACAGCTTGCAGAGATCGAAAAGGTCGTAGCGGAAACGGGACGCATATTCTCCATCTGCTTTTCGGAGCGTTTCGTTGTTCCAGCAACCGGAGTGGCGCAGAAGCTGATTGATGAGGGCTCCATCGGTCGTGTAATCCAGACTATCGGTCTTGGACCCCATAGGCTGAACCGCCCCATTCGGCCTGACTGGTTCTTTGATCCTGCATTTTACGGCGGCATTCTGGTCGATATTGCTTCGCACCAGATCGATCAGTTTCTGACCTATACAGGGTCTGACACTGCGGAGATCATATCCAGCGCAATTGGCCATTTTGGTGCCGACGATATTCCGGCGTTTCAGGATTTTGGCGAAGTGTTACTGCGCAGCGATCAGGCAACCGGCTATGTTCGCGTGGATTGGTTCACCGCCGATGGGCTTTCCACCTGGGGCGACGGCAGGCTGATCATTCTTGGCACAGAAGGCACGATCGAGCTGCGTAAATATGTCGATATTGCCGGTCGCGACGGGACGGACCACGTGTTCCTCGTGAACAGCAAGGGCACAAAACATATGGATGCCAGCCGGGAACCGATCACTTACTTCAGGACCGTTCTGACGGATGTGCGCGAGCGCAGTGAAACCACGATGAAGCAAAGCCACGTCTTTACCGTGAGCAGGCTGGCGCTTGACGCACAAAAACGCGCGACCATCCTCGCGCACCGCCCCGCGTTTCGACCGCAGGAGAACAAGCAATGAAAAAGCCCGGCCTTGCAGTCATCGGCCTTGGGCCCGCGGCGCTGCCCCATGCGAAAAGCCTTGTCGACCTTCAGGACAAGGTGGATGTGATATGGGCGGTCAGCAGGACAAAAGAGCGGACGGAAGAGTTTTCGAAGAGTTTTCCTTTTCCGGTGACCAACGATGTTGATGCTGCCATCGCAGATCCTGCGGTGGACATTGTGCTGGTGTTGACACCAGCCAATGCCCACCTTGAAATCGCCGAGAAGAGTTTTGCCGCTGGCAAACATGTGCTTCTGGAAAAACCGTTGGACATTACGTTGCAACGTGCGGAGCAGATTGTTTCACGCGGCCGTGCCAGCGGGCTGACATTCGGTGTTGTATTGCAGCACAGGTTCAGGCCCGCCAGCCTCAGGCTACGCCAAGCGCTGGAAGACAAGAGTCTGGGTGATGTGCAGGCAACGTCGCTACGCGTACCCTGGTGGCGTCCGCAGAGTTATTATGATGAAGGTGGAAGGGGAACCTTCGCTCGCGATGGGGGAGGTGTGCTGCTATCGCAGGCAATCCACGCATTGGATTTGTTCCGTTCGCTTCTTCCCATCAGCACTATTGTGGCTTCCCAGGTACGAACGACCGCGCTGCATCGCATGGAATCGGAAGATCATGTTACAGCCTTAATGACCCTGGCCAATGGCGCGCCTGCATCTCTTTTGGCCACGACAGCCGCCTTTCCGGGTTTTCCGGAAACGCTGGAAATCACCGGATCGCTTGGTTCGGCTCATCTTGCGGGCGGCGCCTTGAAGCTTTCCTGGTTGGATGGACACGAGGAAATTATCGAGGCGGAAGGCAAGTCCGGCAGTGGGGCGAATATCATGGATTTCCCCCATGATGCGCATCGGGCGCTCATTGCGGATTTTCTGGCCGCAGTCGCCGAAAAACGGGACCCAATAGTGACAGGGGAAGAAGCTCTGGCGACCCAAAAATTTATCGCGGATATCATCCGGGCGGATCCATCCAATTTCCAGCCAGTTTGAGCAGCTTTGAAATGAAAACCCGCCGGAATGATTCCGGCGGGTTTTGCATGTGCAGATCAGGCCGTTGTCTGTTGTGTCTTTGCCCGAGCCACGATCTGTGTCGGGTTGACGAAACGCAGTGCGATGAGCAACCAGACCAGCGTGGTGACCATATAGACAACCGCCATCGCGTCGATCGACTGCACGGCACGAACGCCGGATGCAAATACCGAGTAGTAAAGGGCGACCACAAGCGTCTGGCTGGTTGGTCCGGCGGTCAGGAAGGTCAGCTCAAACATGGCCACCGTGCGCACCAGTACCAATAGCAGCGCTGCAAGTATGCCGGGCAGGAGCATTGGCAGCAGCACATATCGGAACAATTGGAATGTGCCGGCTCCAAACACCCGTGCGGCAGCTTCAACCTTCGGATCGATCTGCTCTATGAAGGGGATCATCACCAGAATAACGAAGGGCACTGTCGGCACCAGATTGGCAAGAACCACACCCCAGAAAGTGCCGCCTACGCCCGCTTGATAGAGCACCGTGGCCAGTGGAATACCAAAGGTAATCGGCGGCACGAGCAGCGGCAAAAGAAACAGGAGCATGATCAGTTTCTTGCCAGGAAAGTTGCGGCGCGCCAAAGCATAGGCAGCCGTAACGCCGAGCAGGCCCGAAAGCGCTACCACCGTGAAGACAATCTGGAATGTAACGATCAGCACGTCGCTAAGCTGGAATTCCGACCATGCGGTGAAATACCATTTTGTCGTCCATCCGGCGGGTAGCCAAGTGCCAAGCCAACGGGTGCCGAAAGAGGATATGACGACTGTTGCGATCATCGCCAGAAGATTGATGATGAAGAAGGCGACCACCACCCATACGGCAGTGATCCAGAGCTTTGCTCCAATGGTCGTATCGCGGATCATCGTCAGCCCTTTCCGCCAGCGGTCGAGCCGCGATAGAACAAGTTACGAATAGAGAGCAGTGACACCACAATCAGTAACTGGACGGCTGCCATGATCATGGCGATGGCCGATGCCATTGAATAGTCATACTGCTCGAAAGCTGCCTGATAGGCTGCAATGGAAATAACGCGGGTGGGTCCTGCCGGCGCGCCAAGCAGAACGGCTGAAGGAAAGACTGCGAAGGCCTGCACAAAGGACAGACAGAACGCAATGGTGAGGCCGGGCACAAGCAAAGGCCACATCACATAACGAAAACGCTGCCAACTTTTTGCGCCATGCGTGGCGGCAGCCTGCTCCAATGCCGGGTCGATGCCTGAAACATAGGACAGGGTCAGCAGGAAGGTGAATGGAAAGCCGGTAATGATCAGCGATGCGAAAACGCCCCAATAATTATTGGTGAGCTTTACCGGACTGTCGATCATGCCGATCATCATCAATGTACGGCTGAACCAACCTTGCGGACCAAGGTAGTTCAACAATCCTTCTGCTACTAGCACCGTGCCAAGCGTAACTGGCAAAACCAGTATCGTCGTCAACAAACGCTGGTGGGTCATCAGACGAACACGGAAGGCTACCGGCAGGGCTATGGCAATGCTTATCAGGGTAACCGGCACCGCAAGCCAAAGCGTCGTCAGGATCGTGTCATAGAGAAACGGGTCGGAGAAGAACTTCTGATAATTGGCAAACATGCCTCCCTCTTTGGGTTCAAAGGAGAGGATAAGACCGTAAATGAACGGGTAGATAAAAACCGCCAGCAGGAAAATAACCGCTGGCAAGACAAGCAATGTCACACCGTCAATCCCGCGCAGGGCGAGCCGCTGGCGCAAAGATAAATGGTTGACCGAAGGCGTTGAGGTCACACTGGTCATGGCTGTCACGCCGCAAAAGCCAGCGCACGCGCCGGATCGACTGAAAGCCAGATAGCGCTGCCCAGTGCAGCCGTCTGAGGTGCATGAAATACAAGCTCAAGCCCTTCAGCAGTGCGAGCGGTCCCAACGAATTCACGACCGCGATATTCGATGGTTTCGACGACAGCTTCGACAGTCGTTCCGGATTTCGTCCCCGCGACAACATCATCGGCACGAGCTGCCACAACTGCAGTGTCACCAACCTTCAACGTGTCTCGGGCAATTCCGGATAGCGTTGAAGCGCCAACGGCAATGCTGGTCTTATCTCCGTCAACCGCAATGACTTTCCCGGTCAGGCGATTGCGATATCCCATGAATTCAGCCACATCCAAATGGTCGGGACGCTCATAGAGATCGCTCGGCACGCCAACCTGACGGATTTCGCCATCCCGCAGCACGACAACCCGATCAGCAAGCGACAAAGCTTCATCCTGATCATGCGTTACATAGATGGTTGTCGCACCAAGCTGGTTGTGAATACGGCGGATTTCGGCGCGCATTTCAAGGCGCAGCTTCGCATCGAGATTTGAAAGCGGCTCGTCCATCAGCACCAAAGGCGGTTCGATGACAATGGCACGGGCAATGGCGACACGCTGCTGTTGACCGCCGGAAAGCTGGCCTGGCAATTTATGTCCCTGTCCTTGCAACCGCACCAGGTTCAAGGCTTCTTCGATGCGCTTTTCAGCCTCAGCCTTGGGCACGCGGCGCATCTTTAATCCAAAGCCGATATTCTGTCTGACGGTCATATGCGGAAAAAGCGCATAGTTCTGAAACACCATACCAAAGCCGCGATCTTCGGGCTTCAACGTGTCAATGCGCTTGTCGTCAATGAAGATACCTCCACCCGTAGTGGACAGAAGACCGGCGATGCAGTTCAGCGCCGTGGATTTACCACAGCCGGAAGGGCCGAGCAAAGCGATGAATTCTCCTTTTCGGATCGAAAGAGAAACATCTTTAAGCGCATTGTGCGAACCGAAGGCACGGCTCATCCGATCGAGACGGATTTCCTTGAACGGGGATGACGCAAGCAGCATCGATTACCTCATAATTATAAGCCATCCGGTCTCACCGGATGGCTCCATGTTCGTCTAGGGATCAGGACTTTTTGGCTGCGACTTCTTCATCCCAGCGGCGGAAAGCCACGACCATGGATGATGGCTCGAGGGGAATTTCGACCGGGTTATTGGCGATCCAGTCAGCATATTCGGCACGACCGAATTCAGCGATGGCATCCTGACTTTCCTGGGGGGCCATCGTAATGGGAACATCCTTCACCGCAGGACCCGGATAGAAGTAACCTTGATCATAAGTATATGCCTGCTGCTCCGGTGTAAGCAGGAAGCTCATCAGATCAAGCAGAACAGCAAGCTTCTCATCAGCGATACCTTTTGGCACGCACATGTAATGCGCGTCAGCGACCCAATGGAAACCTTTCAACGGTGCAACAGCGGCTTCCTTCGGGACAACGCCCAGCACACGTGGATTGATATCCCAACCGGTGGTGGAAACGGTCATGTCGCGCGTTCCTTCGCCGAGTTCCTTCATCAAGGCGCCCGTGCCGGTCGGGTAGTATTCAATATATTTGTGCAATTCCTTAAGATAGACCCAGGTCTTGTCCCAGCCTTTGACCGGATCTCGCGGGTCGATATCACCCAGCAAATAGGGCAGACCCATCAAAAATGTACGGCCCGGGCCGGAGTTTGCGGGGCGCGCATAGAGGAACTTGTTTGGATTTTCCTTTGCCCACGCAAGCAGTTCCTCGGCGGTCGTTGGAACTTTTTTCACACGCTCCGGCATATATTCGAGGAGCGGCCCAGAGGGATAATAGGTTACGATTACGCCGTGATCCTTGCCCAAGGCAAGCATGCGGTGCGCAGGCTCGAGATAGATTTTAGCAAGATCGGGCAAGGAAGCCGAATGATCAGGCAAAAGCTTGACCCACAAATCCTGGTCAAGACCCGCCGAAAGCGCATCTGTGCCCGTCAATACAAGATCGATATCGAGCCTGTTTGCGGCCTGCTGCGCCTTGATTTTTCCGGGAAGTTCCGGTGCCGGCGCTTTCGTGAAGGTGATCTTAGAAACGAGTTCCGGTTTTGCCTTGGCGTAGTTTTCGATCGCCGTTTGCGTCAGTGCAAGGTTGCCCGCCACGTCAGCAATATTCAATGTGATGGGTGAACTCGGCAAAGCCAGTTTGGATTGAGCAAAAAGACGTGTTGCCGGCAAGGTGGCAACCGCCGCCAATCCGGCAATAGCGTGCCTGCGTGTAATGCGGATCATGACTTCCTCCCTGTTTAATTCTCTCGCCCTATTTTCGGGCACGACCAGCTTCCCGACTGGTCAGTATTGTCTAATATATTAATCTATCAGATGGAGATAGCAAGGGCCTTCATCTTAGACTATCTGTGTAACGGTTCTTGCTGCTCCAAGTCGCATCAACTTCGCAAGTTGGGTCTTTACCAATTGAACGAATGCTTCATTTTCTGGCAAATCCCGTCCAAATATTTGGTCCATTCCGATAAATGCGGTCACCAACTCCTCGGCATTGTTCTTGTTCGCTGCGCGCTTCTTGAGTTCAGCTGCAAGCGGATCGCGAACGTCGATAGCGTCTCCTTTTTCGTCTGCGCCAGTCACGTATCGCATCCAGGCTGCTACTCCGAGCGCCAGACGATCAAACGGCAAGCCGTTGTCGATACATTTGCGGATAGTATTCAAAAGGCGTTGGGGCAGTTTCTGTGAGCCGTCCATGGCAATCTGCCACGTACGATGCCTAAGAGCAGGATTACAGAAGCGTTCACGCAATTGCGCCTTGTAAGCCTCCAGATCGAAACCCGGAAGCGGTGGAAGCGTAGGGGAAATTTCCTCATCCATCATCGCTTTGATGAGTTCGCTGAAACCTGGAGCTTTCATAACGTCCGAGACCGTTTCATGGCCCGCCAGATAGCCAAGATATGCCAATGTGGAGTGGCTGCCATTCAGGAGCCGAAGCTTCATCAGTTCAAAAGCATCAACATCTTCCACGAAGGTTGCGCCGAAATTTTCCCAAGCTGGTCGGCCAGCCGGAAAATGATCTTCTATAACCCACTGCGTGAAGGGTTCGGTCATAATCGGCCAGGCATCAACCAGCCCTGTTGCGCTCAAAGTCGTTGCGCGGTCAGCTTCAGTGGTCGCTGGAACAATTCGATCAACCATCGTTGATGGAAAGGCGATTTTCTCCTTGATGTAATTTGCAAGTTCGGAATCGCGCAGTTCAGCAAAGCGTGTCACGACACGTCGCAACGTCTCGCCATTTGCGGGAAGATTGTCACACGATAGAAGCGTAAAAGGTTCGATCTTATTGGCGCGCCGACGAGAAATAGCTTCAACGATGAAGCCTATCGCCGATTTCGGAGCAGCGGGGTTCGCAAGATCGTGAACAATGTCGGGATGAGCTTCGTCGAGCGCTGCGGAAGCCGGTGAATAGCAATAGCCCTTTTCGGTCACGGTAAGCGAGACAATCCGAACCGCCGCATTCGTCATGGCGTCGAGAACGGCAGCCGGATTTTCCGGGGCGATCATAAGCCCGCCAATGCTTCCGATCACACGGAAGCTGTCTTCATCTCCACTGCGTGTTGCAACGGTATAAAGCCCGTCCTGTGGCTCCAAAGCATCACGTGTATCACCACTGCGCAAAGACACGCCGAGGATACCCCAGCTATTATCGCCGCTGGCCAATACGCTATCCGTATAAACTGCCTGATGCGCGCGATGAAAAGCTCCAATGCCAAGATGAACTATGCCGATTTTTGTCTGGCTTCGATCATATCCAGGGCGCGTCACCTCCTTTGACAGATGTGAAAGCGTAGCGTTGGAAAGACGTGCTGGTTTAGTCATTTTTGTATTCTTTCAGTCAAAGCTTGTAGGCTTGTTTTGCCAGGCGGTAGGCCAAGTCATGGGCGACTTCATGCGCCTCGTCTTCGTCCAGTCGATGATCGGCAACAAGCCGGGCAAGAAATGAACAATCGACACGACGCGCCATATCGTGCCGCGCCGGGATGGAGAGATAAGCTCGCGTGTCATCGTTAAAGCCGACCGTATTGTAGAAACCAGCGGTTTCAGTCGTCAATTCACGAAACCTGCGCATCCCTTCAGGACTATCATGAAACCACCATGCAGGTCCGAGCCGCAGGGCAGGGTAATGACCTGCCAAAGGTGCAAGTTCCCGGCTGTAACTTGTCTCATCCAGCGTAAACAGAATGAGTGTCAGGCGGCTATCATTGCCGAATGCGTCTAATAGCGGCTTCAATTCCTCCACATAGCCTGTTGATCGCGGAATGTCGGCACCCTTATCCATGCCAAAGCGCTCGAACACCGATGCATTATGGTTTCGGAAGGAACCCGGGTGTATCTGCATGACCAGCCCGTCTTCGGTGCTCATGCGCGCCATTTCGGTCAACATTTGAGCTCGGAAAAGATCCGCATCGGCCACTGAGGCGTTCTTCAATACACGCTCAAACAATGCCGAAGCTTCCGAAGCCGAAAGATTGGCGGTACGCGCGTTCGGATGGCCATGATCTGATGATGTAGCGCCACGCTTCTTGAAGTAGGCTCGCCTTATGCGATGAGCTTCAAGATAACCCTGGTAATCAAGCTTCGTGCCAGCCAAAGCGGTGAAGCTCTCAACATTGCTCCGGAAATCCGGACGCGATGCGTCAATCACGGCATCGGGGCGATAGGCTGGCACCACGCGGCCATCCCAGCCGGATTTTAGTATCGCATCATGTGCGGCCAGATCGTCTGTAGCGGCATCCGTGGTGGAGATGGCTTCAATCCCGAACTGATTGTAGAGGGCCCGGGGACGCATGGATGGATCAACCAACCGACCGGCGATTTTGTCATAGAGCGCGTCTGCATTTTTCTCCGTAAGGCGCTCTTCAATCCCAAATACGGTTTCGAGTGCTTGCTCGAACCAAAGTCGTGATGGAGTGCCTCGAAACAGATAAAAATGTTTCGCAAACAAGCGCCATATCTTGCGCCCGTCGGTCTCGACCGGCCCGCCATCCTGTCTTGGCACACCAAGATCCTCAAGCTGGATACCTTGCGAGTAAAGCATGCGGAAAATATAATGGTCGGGCTTTACAAAAAGGCTGGCAGGATCGGGAAAAGCCTCATCCTTGGCATACCATGATGGATCCGTATGGCCGTGTGGTGAGATGATAGGTAGACGCTCCACTGCGTCGAACAAGCGTCTCGCAATCAAACGCGCGTCAGATTCAATTGGGAATAGTCTGTCTGGGTGGAGTGCCATGGATGTTCCTCGCCGCCGTTCAATTGATGTGAACGATGATCTTGGCGAAGAGTAAATAATAATATATTAGTATGTCAACAGCGTGCGATTGCGTTTATATCGCCGGATAACGATGCCATTGGACTATGAATTTATACGGAATTCCATCATTCAATGAGACTGACGGTCTGTGATAGGTGGAAATGGAGTGCTGAAATGACAGCAGAGAATGTCGGGGGGAAGACTGCGGAGCTAGCATCGCCAGCGCCGGAATCCAAGCCTGATCGCGCCGTTCAAGCTGCGCGATCCAGTTCGAGAGGCGCTCCTGCAGGGCGTATGACCACCGCGATGGCTATTTATCGCGAACTTCATGCAGCCATTGTCGCCATGGAGATGACGCCTGGCACAGCACTTAACGAGAAAGTTTTGACGGAGCGTTTCGGTGTGAGCCGCACGCCTGTCCGCGAAGCATTGATCCGCCTCGTTGAAGACGGACTTGTCGACGTGTTTCCGCAATCGGGAACTTTCGTTGCCCGTATTCCTGTAGCATTGATACCGCAAGCGGTGATCATCCGGCAGGCGCTTGAAGGCGCTACGGTCGAACGCGCGGCGGCGGTTGCGACGGCGAAGGATGTTGAATGGCTGGACGAGATACTCGCCCGCCAGCATTTCTTTGCCGATAGGCAGAATATGAGTGCATTCCACGAAGCTGATGAGGCCTTTCATGAGGCCATCGCGGGAATTTCCGGACATCCTGGCATCTGGCACTATTTAAAACCCGTGAAAGTGCAGATTGACCGGGCACGGCGTATGACGCTTCCGGGTCTGGGCCGCATGAACCATGTTCTTTCCGAACACAAGATCATTCGCGACGCGATTGAAAGCCATGACGTTCCCGCCGCTTGCGCGGCAATGAAGCAGCATTTGAATGCCGTCATTCCCGACATTGAAACATTGAGAAAAACCCACCCTGGATCATTTGTCTGATCCGCGGTTGGAATACGAAAATTTGACGGAGGAATAATGCGTCAGGCATGGAGATGGTTTGGACCCAAGGCCGGGGTTTCGCTTGATAATGTGCGTCAGGCAGGCGCGACCGATATTGTATCTGCCCTGCATGAAGTGCCAATCGGCGAGGCTTGGACGACAGATCAGGTTCGCGCTCGTAAATCATTAATTGAATCGACTCCATCGGATCGTACACCGCTCACATGGTCCGTGGTGGAAAGCATTCCAATTCCTGATGCCGTAAAGCGTCTTGGTGGCGCGGCAAAACACGAAATTGCCGCGTGGATCGCCAGCATGGAGGCGCTTAGCGCCAATGACATCAAGGTCATTTGCTACAACTTCATGCCCGTCGTCGATTGGTGCCGTACAGATCTTGATTATGTAACGCCTACGGGCTCGACGGCCATGCGTTTCGACCATAACAGCTTCGCCGTATTCGATCTGCATATCCTGCAGCGTAACGGCGCTGAAAAAGACTATTCTGCTGCCGATCGTGAAATCGCCAGCGATCTTTACGAAGCCATGGGCGCACAGGAGATTGCTGACCTCACCCGCAATATTGCGAGTGCGCTTCCAGGGTCGACTACTGAACCGCTTACTATTCCGGCCTTCCGCGACAAGCTTGAAGCCTATTCCGGCATTGATGCACCGCGTTTGCGCAAGCATCTGATCGAATTTCTTGAAGCTGTGACGCCTGTGGCCGACGATCTTGGCGTGAAGCTTACCTTGCATCCGGATGATCCGCCCCGTTCGCTCTTTGGCTTGCCGCGTATTGCTTCGACAGAAGCCGATTATGCCGCCTTGTTCGACGCTGTGCCATCTGCTGCAAATGGCATGTGTTTCTGTACAGGGAGCCTTGGCGTACGCGCCGATAATGATTTGCCAAAGATTGCGCGGCGCTTTGCCTCGCGCATTCATTTCTCCCATTTGCGTGCAACAACGCGTGAGGGCGATGGGCGCAGTTTCCATGAAGCAGCGCATTTGGAAGGCGATGTTGATATGGTTGCGGTGTTGCGCGAATTGCTCGCCGAAGATAGGAAGCGTGCCAAGTCGGACAGCATTATTTTCCGCTCGGACCACGGTCATCGCATGCTTGATGATCTGAACAAGGAAGTTACCCCCGGCTACCCTGCAATCGGTCGTCTGCGGGGGCTTGCCGAGCTGCGCGGTATTATTCACGCTCTGGACGCGAGCGCACTCGTTTAAATCTGATCACATTTTGGATTTTCTTCAGCCCCGGTTCAAATCGAGCCGGGGTTTTCTACATCTAAAGACTTAATGGTTTTTAATCCTTTTAGCGCCAACCCACATCTTAATGGCATCCTGTTTAATAATTCGATCATAAATCATCACATTATCGCCATAGTTCGAAAGCCCCAGAGGCATATCTAAACCCCAGATAAGCAACCGTGATCACGTTTTGAGTCACAATAAGACAAGTTTTTTTAATAACTTGGCATTTCTATTCAGATAGACTCAACTGTTCTTATCAATCGCGACACCTCGGTGCCACATTTCTACAAAATAGAAGAGGCGCATCATCCGCGCTGCGATCTACTTGCCCAAGATCATTTCCGAGCGTGTTTCTTCATCAGGCGTTTCTGCCGTGGGCCATTTAAAGTGCGATTTATTTATGATCTCTTTTGCAGGTATCCGTTCGGTACTCGTCACCTCCATTGTTCTTTTAATGTTTGGTGCGGCTTCCGCCAATGCCGCATGCGGTGGCGCTTCCTGGTATGCACTTCACTCCAAAACCGCCTCTGGTGAACGCATGAACCCTTCCGCTCTCACAGCTGCGCATCGCACGCTTCCTTTCGGCTCCAAGGTTAAAGTTACCAATCAGCGTAATGGCAAATCCATCGTCGTGCGTATCAATGATCGGGGTCCGTTCATCAAAGGTCGTGTGATCGATCTTTCAAAGGGAGCTGCAAACCGTCTGGGCTTTGTCGGTGCGGGTCACACAAATATCTGCATGGCCCGTCTCTAATAAATACGCCAATAATCTCGGCATTGACCTTGATCGTTGAACGTGACATCGCCATGTGAACATTCGCGTTAAAATCGGGGGCGTTCCATGGCACTGAAAGTCGCGGTCCAGATGGACCATATCAATTCTATCCGGATCGGCGGCGATACGTCCTTCGCGCTTTGTCTTGAAGCGCAAAAGCGCGGTCATGAGCTTTATCACTATACGCCCGACCGGCTGAGCATGCGCGATGGTGTTGTCCATGCGCGGGTTGAAGAGCTGAGTGTTCGCGACATAGAGGGTGACCACTTCACGCTTGGTGAGCAGATATCCCGCGACCTGTCAGAGATGGATGTGGTGTTGCTGCGGCAAGATCCGCCGTTCGACATGAACTACATCACAACAACCCATATGCTGGAGCGCATTCATCCGAAGACGCTTGTCGTCAATGACCCGGCCTGGGTGCGCAATAGTCCGGAAAAGATTTTCGTTACCGAGTTTCCCGATCTCATGCCGGAAACGCTTATCACCAAAGACCCGCAGGAAATCGCTGATTTTCGTAAAGAGTTTGGCGACATTATTCTGAAGCCGCTTTACGGCAATGGCGGCGCAGGCGTATTTCATCTGGCTGATGGTGACCGCAATCTGACATCGCTGCTGGAAATGTTCGGCCAGATGTTCCGCGAACCCTTTATCGCGCAGCGCTATCTCAAGGATGTCCGCGCCGGCGACAAACGCATCATCCTGATTGACGGTGAACCAGTGGGCGCGATCAACCGGGTTCCTTCCGAAACCGATGCACGGTCCAACATGCATGTTGGCGGGCGGGCCGAGAAGACCGAGCTGACAGACCGCGAGCGCGAAATTTGTGCCCGGATCGGCCCGTCATTGCGTGAAAGAGGTTTCATCCTCGTCGGGATCGATGTCATTGGCGACTATATGACCGAAATCAATGTGACTTCTCCGACCGGTGTAAGGGAAGTCAAAAAGTTCGGCGGTGCTGATATTGCGGCTTTGTTCTGGGATTCAGTGGAAGCCAAGCGGCGATAAAATCCGCCTGTTCACTCAATGTTCTTGTCATGCGTGATGAAACGTGCTGATGTGAAAACATTAGCACGTTTTCATTTTGGATTATTGTATTTTCAAGGATCATTGCATGGTTACCCGTGTCCGTACGGTCGCCTTTCAGGGCATTGAGGCCCAGCCCGTCGATGTGCAGGTGATGATCGCTCCCGGGAAAATGGGGATGCATATTGTTGGTCTTCCGGACAAGGCTGTTGCCGAAAGCCGCGAGCGCGTACAGGCAGCTTTGCATGCATCCGGACTTTCGATGCCCGTCAAGAAGGTTACCGTAAATCTTGCTCCCGCAGATTTGCCCAAGGAAGGCAGTCATTATGACTTGCCCATTGCGGTTGGGCTTATGGCTGGCCTTGGAGCTATTCCGGCTGATGCGCTGCAATCCTATGTCGTGCTGGGCGAGCTTTCACTTGATGGCACAATAACGCATGTTGCAGGCGTCCTGCCCGCTGCCATTGCGGCGAACCGGCAGGATCGTGGCCTCATATGTCCTGCGCCTTGTGGACCAGAAGCGGCATGGGCTGGTTCGGAGATCGATATACTCGCGCCGCGCAGCCTGATTGCCCTCGCTAATCACTTTCGTGGCACGCAGGTTTTGTCGCGCCCGGAACCTGCAATGCAGGCCAGTGCGACGGGCTTGCCGGATTTGACCGATATAAGGGGGCAGGAGAGTGCCCGACGTGCTTTGGAGGTCGCAGCTGCCGGCGGACACAATATGCTGATGTCGGGCCCTCCAGGGTCCGGAAAATCCATGCTGGCGCAACGGCTCCCCTCTATCCTGCCGCCATTATTGCCGCGCGAATTGCTGGATGTATCGATGATAGCTTCCATCGCAGGCGAGCTGATGGGTGGTAAGCTGACCGACCGACGTCCCTTCCGTGCGCCCCACCACTCTGCATCCATGGCGGCGATGGTGGGCGGAGGAATACGGGCGAGACCGGGCGAGGTCTCGCTCGCCCATCGCGGCATATTGTTCCTCGATGAGTTTCCTGAATTTACACCGCAAGTTCTGGATTCGCTGCGGCAACCGCTGGAGACTGGAGAGTGCATGATTGCCCGGGCCAACCATCGCATATCCTATCCGGCGCAAATCCAGCTGATTGCTGCCATGAACCCGTGCAAATGCGGCATGGCGAGTGAACCGGGGCACCGTTGTGCAAGAGGCCCAAGATGCCGCGAGGACTATCAGGCGCGGATTTCAGGCCCACTGCTGGATCGTATTGATATCAGGATTGACGTACCTTCCGTGAGCGCGGCTGATCTTATCAAGCCTTCGGCTTCGGAAAGCAGCGCAGTGGTGGCGCAACGCGTTGCGCGCGCCCGCACGATGCAGAAGCTGCGTTTCGAGCAGCTGGGGGTTTCGGCCATTACGACCAATGCGCAATGTTCTGTCGCGATAATCGAGAAAATAGCTCAACCGGACAAAGCAGGCACGGCCCTGCTGCATCAAGCCAGCGAGCAGATGAAGTTTTCGGCCAGGGCCTATCACCGGGTGCTCAAGGTAGCGCGAACTTTGGCGGATCTGGAAGGACAGGAAACAATCGGTCGTATCCATCTCGCCGAAGCTATCTCATACCGAATGGGTGCAGATATGGCGACGACGCAGCATGAAAGTATAAGAGGTTATTGATGGCACATGGATAAACGGCTGATCCCCATTTCGGTCATGAAAACATCCTGCGGTTTTGCCAGCGGCCTTTTCGCTCACCAGCGAAATGACGCGGCGATATTGGCCAATTATACGCAATGCGTGATGCCAGATGATGAATTCTGGATCATTGGAGATTTCAGCCATGGTCGGCAAAAGCATAAGGCAGGTTATCTAAAATCGCTGTTTGAGCGAGTCCCGGGCAACAAGCATCTTATTTGTTAGCAATCACGACAACAGACAGGTGAAAACACTCGGCTGGGCACCCATTTCCCAATTGATTGAAATCAAGGACGGCGAGCAAAGCCTGACCTTGTGTCACTATCCTATGATTAGCTGGAGCCATGCAAGATGTGGAGCAATTCAGCTGTTCGGGCATGTCCACCAACACTGGCAGGGTTCGTGTAACAGCATTAATGTTGGTGTCGATCTTTGGAATTTCATGCCGGTCCGCATTGATACGATCAGGCAACGCGCTAAAGACTTACCGGTGAACCAACATTGGCATCAGGTCGAACGCAATGCGGATATTTTTAGCTAGAGCCTTCTCGTTCAACAGAGCGATTTACTTAAAGATGGGTTGAACGCTGTTACTGAACTGAACCGACCAGAATGTTGCTTGGGGCTTCAATGCTGACCCAACGGCCTGTATTGTTGGAGGCCTGACGCTTCAGATAGGTGTAATCGGTTTCCGACCAGTTCTTCACGCCATCAACGAGATTGTCGAGGATGAAGTCGCCGCGATCGGTGCGTACGGTTAAGACGGCATGACCTTCGCCATCAGGCTTGCGAACGACAGTTATCAAAAGATTGGCTGGCGAAATACCAGCTTCCATCAAATCGCGACGCTTCAAAAGAACGTAATCTTCGCAATCGCCGACCGCATCGGGATAAGCCCAGAATTCTTCAACACCATAGATTTCCATATCGGTCAGTGGCTTGATCTTCTGGTTATCATTGCTGTTGACGCTGACAATGAGCTGCCAGAAATCATGATTCATCGTTTCCGGCATTACATTCCGGCTTTTGATGTTACATTCTGCGGGAAGCCTTTTGCAAAACTCGTAATGACCGATCGGCTGTGATGTCATTCCACCCGTCTGCATGAAAGGCTCCGCGGCGGCGGCAGGATTTGCACAAAATGCAGCAGTGAAAAGCGCAAGGGCAAAGCCCAAGGATTTCATTTTGTTGACTGCTGCAAACATTCTTAACTCCAACCGACTGCCGATCATTAACAAAACGTTAATGTCGGAGTGGACCATGAGTCAATCACAATGGCGCCACGATCCCGCCATTGTTAATATATGGTTAAAATTTGAACTTTCGCACTTCCGCAATAGTGATGATGTAATTTTCGGCGCTTTTTGTCATATCCTGTTGAAGGCAAGCCATCCGGACAACGCTTTGAACGGCGCTGCCTTGCTCCGTAAATAATTGATATGGCGCGCCTTTTAAAAGTGGCCGTTCTGTGCGGATTGGTTCCTGCCGGAAGGTTTTATACTTGGTGCTCAATCTAATGGATTAGCCTGAAAGCCCTGACGACCGCCGTGTCGTGCTAAAGTTGGCCGATCTTGAAAGTTCAGCCAAAGAATGCACGCATCCTTTGGCTGTTCCGATCAAACCTTATCAATCGACAGAAAGAACATCTCCCGTGCGACGGTCAACACTGACTTCGATATCCCGGCCGCGACGATCAAGGCCTTCAATCACATAGCGCGAGCGTGTTCTTTTCACTTCATCGACGGTCCTCACCCCTTCAGCGCGCGCAATACGAACGGCCTGGCGCTCGCTGATCTCGCGGCGATCCCGGTCTCTGCGGTCGCGCCGGTCCATACGATCCGGCTCAACGATACGCACACCATCGGGGCCCAACTGGATACTTTGCGCGAAAGTCTGTGGCACAGCCGTGAGTGCCATAAGGGATGCCGCACCAATAATAATCAATTTCTTCAACATGATTTTCGTCTCCTCCGATAAACAGTCAATTCGCCAGCTTGCTCAAGGGAACGCTTTATAAGCAATAGCGTTCCCTTGGTTGTGTCTTATCAGTGTGGCATCTGCACAGGATTGACTATTCCAGCGCGAAGGAACCAGTCTTGATTTCACCGGCCCTATGATAGGTGTTAATAACCACGCCGGTCGTTGAAGCCTTCGAACCAACCAGTTTCAGTGCGCCGGGCTTGGCCTCCGCGCTGAAAAAGGCTTTGCCTTTGCCCAGCACAATCGGGAAAACCCAAAGGTTCAGCTCATCGATAAGATCATCCGCCAGCAATGCGTGCACGAGCTGGCTGCTGCCTTGAATAAGTATGTCGGCACCATCAGATTGGCCGAGTTTGCGCACTGCTTCGGTTATATTGGGATCAAGTGCGACAGTGTTCTTCCAGGTGAGCGTATCGGGGGAAGAGGTGGCTACATATTTTGTGGCAGCGTTGAATTTGTCACCAATAAGGTCACCCGCTTCGACTCGTGGCCAATGTGCTGCAAAAATATCATAGGTTCTGCGGCCAAGCAGAAGATCGAAAGGTGTAGCCATGGCTTTGTCCATGACCTCACCCATGATTCCGTCCCAGTAATGAAATGTCCAGCCGCCATATTTGAAGCCGCCATCCGTGTCCTCCTCGGGGCCGCCTGGCGCCTGCATTATACCGTCGAGTGACAGGAAGGCTGTTGCGATGATCTTTCTCATGTCTGTGTTCCTCACTTTGGGTTGTATGAAACTAGGACGAACAAGCCTTGTCTTTCCCGACATGGTTTTTGATTTTTTTAGCAATAGGATTCCAGGCTGACGTTGCTATGTTCGGCACTTCACATCGCGGCGGAAGTCCGACGGAGACATGCCGGCAATATTGCGAAATGACTTGTTGAAAGCGCTCAGCGAACCGAACCCGCTCTCCATAGCCACCTGCAAGACATTGACTTCCTGCCGGAGCAGCATTGCCTGTGCATAGGAAAGCCGTAGCAAAGTGACATAATTATTGAGCGTCATGCCTGTCGATTTCTTGAAAACGCTCATCGCATATTTTGGATGCAGATTGGCCGAGACAGCGATATCGACGGAATCGATATCTTCCAGGAAATTGGCGGATATGAAATCGCACATGCGGCTGACTGCACGCGCCGACTGCTGAATGGACGAAGCTTCGAACGCCCCAACCGGCTTTTCAGGAACCATTCGATAGGGCTCGAAGCAGATGCGCTCAATTCGAAGCAATAATTCGCTGACCGCATGCGCTTCTTTGGAGGGATTGCCGGAACGCGCATAATGAAACCATCGTACAAAATTCTCTTTGTCGGCGGCATCAGTCGCCGATGTGACCAATGTTCGGCCCTGCATCAATTGGCTGGGTACTGTTTCGGGCAGATGCATCCGAAAAAAATGCACAAGCGGCAGATGCGCACCTGCATAGATCGCATCGTCGGATGAATCGTCCATTTGATGGGGTTGTCCGCCCCAGAACAGGCACATATCGCCTGCATTGAGGCGAATGGCATGATCATTCATTCGATAGTGAACTGTGCCGCTGATGATATAGTTGACTTCTACCTGCGCATGCCAATGAGGCATAGTCATAGTTGCGGGGTGGTTGTAAAACATCTGCAACGAAGTCGGCATTCCCTCGACGCTGCTTGCTCCGGGATGGTAAACCGGCCTTTCCCGCATCTTACTTTCCGCCCAGTTCATGTGTCCTTTTTAGGAGACAGGTGCTCCCTTGCCGCTACTGTAGCCATGTTTGCAAAGAGCGAGCAATTGAAAAGGGAGGAATTTCAATGCGCTTCAAATCTTTTTGCGTGACAGCGATTGTCACGATACTTGGCTTAAGCACCGCGCCAGCATTGGCGCAATCCGGCAATATAACAATTTGGGCATGGGATGTAGCGGCTTCATCCTTGAAGTTGGTACTTGAGGATTTCAACAAGAAGTTTCCCGATATCAAGGTTGACGTTCAGGATTTGGGCAATCAGCAAGTGTTCGACAAGACGCTGGCCGCCTGTGCTGCCGGTGGCGCGGGACTGCCCGATATTGTGCAAGTCGAAAATTTCGAAGCTGAAATTATATGGAACCGCTTTCCCGATTGCTTCAGCAATTTGAAGGATCTGGGCTATACGGCCGACATACAGGCCAAATTTCCGGAGTTTAAACGTACTGAGCTGGAAGTCGGCGATGTCGCTTATGCTATGCCTTGGGATTCTGGGCCGGTGGCGGTTTTCTATCGGCGGGATTTCTATGAAAAGGGCGGTGTTGATCCGGCATCGATCAAGAGCTGGGATGATTTTATCGAGGCGGGTAAAAAAATCGCTGCCGCCAATTCCGGTGTCAGCATGGCGCAAGCCGATTTCAATGGCGACAGCGAATGGTTCCGGATGCTCGCTAATGAGCAAGGTTGTGGATATTTTTCCACGGATGGTCAGTCTATTACGATCAATAGACCGGCATGCGTGGCGGCGCTGGAAAAGGTGAAGGAGATGAAAAGCGCCGGTACGCTGGCAGCCGGCAATTGGAATGAAAAGATTCAGTCCAGCACGGCGGGTACAGTCGCAAGTCAGCTTTACGGCGGCTGGTACGAAGGCACTATTCGCTCCAATTCTCCCAAGCTGGATGGCAAATGGGGTGTTTATCCCATGCCGAGCCTGACTGCTGATGGTCCGCACGCCGCCAATATAGGCGGTTCAGCACTGGCTATCAGCGGCACTTCGGAAAACAAGGAGGCGGCATGGGCGTATCTCAATCATGCCCTTGGGACCAATGAGGGACAGGTCGCCATGCTCAAAGGATATGGCCTTGTGCCTTCTTTGTTAAGTGCTGCCAGTGATCCTTTCATTTCGCAACCCCAGCCCTATTGGGGCGGGCAGGCCATCTGGTCTGATATTCTGGCTACGCTCCCCAAAATCGTGCCAAGCCGCGGAACGGCGTTCCAGGGGGATGCTGATAATATATTCAAGGCAACCCAGATCAAATACTTCGAAGGTGGGTATCCAGATGCAAAGACAGCTCTGGGCGATGCCGCAGCTCAGATTGCATCGGCGACCGGCCTTCCGGTCGCGGAATAATCCTCATCACCGGGCGGGCAGTATGCCTGTCCGGTTGCCTGTCGATTGGCATTCACACCAAGGGGAGAAACGATGCAGCTGCGAAACCGCGCCGCCTATGGGTTCCTGGCGCCCTATCTCTTGATCTTTGCCATTTTCTGGATATGGCCGATTATCAGTTCGTTCTGGATGTCATTTCAGAACACGCGCGTAAATCCGTGGGTCTTCAACCCCGGCATGAACTGGGGGCGCCTGTTTTCTGATCCGGCGTTTTACAATGCGCTGAAGAATACGATGATCATCCTTGTCATTCAGGTACCCGTGATGATCACGCTTGCAACTGTTATCGCGGTTCTTCTCAATTCACCGCTCTTGAAAGCCAGAGGCATTTTTCGTTTTGCCTTCTTTGCGCCGGTGGTTGTGGGTGAGGTCGCCTATGCAGCGGTTTTCCGGCTTATGTTCAACCTTGACTTCGGCATCATCAACAAGCTGCTGAGCAAGATCGGCATCCCTTCCATATCCTGGTTCGCCGAAGCTCCTTTTGCCATGGCCTTGTTGATTATTGCCGTGACCTGGCGCTGGGCGGGATACAACGCCATCATCATTCTCTCCGGTCTTCAATCGATCCCCGAAGATGTTTATGAGGCAGCAACGCTCGACAGGGTAAGCAAGTTCAAGCAGTTCATTTATATTACCTTGCCCCTGCTCAGACCCGTGATTCTGTTTTGCGTGGTTCTGTCGATTATAGGTTCCATGCAGCTTTTCACTGAACCGTTCCTGATCACCAACAGAGGTGGGCCAGGCGGGGGCACTGAAACGCTTGGCCTGTTCCTGTATAGGCAAGGCTTCGCTTCACTGAACTTTGGTTATGCATCGGCCATTGCCTACACAATGGCAGGGCTGGCGATCGTGATTTCACTTTTAAACCTCTGGCTGGGGCGTGAACCAAAATGAGATCACAATCCAAATCCACCTTTATTCGCTCCGTGTCGCTGCATGCGCTGCTTATTCCATTGGCCATTATCTGGTTATTCCCGCTATGGATGATGTTCATCTTCGCGACGATGCCCGATTACGGCATTTTTAGCCCTGGGATTGAACTTCTGCCTTCAACACATTTTTTCGAGAATGTGAGCAATCTGCAAGCGGACACGAATTTCATCCGTGCCTTGATGATCTCTATCGGCGTCGCGCTTATTTACACGCTCTTGTCGGTTCTACTGACTTCCATGGCCGGTTGGGCGCTTGCCCGATACCATTTTCTGGGAAAATCCGTCGTGGTCGGCATCATTCTGGGCACGATCACATTGCCATATTTTGTCGTGGTCATTCCCCAATTCATCATGGTGGCGCGCGAGTTCAAAATGGCGAACACATGGGCCGCGCTCATCGTGCCGCCACTGTTCAACTCGCTTGGCGTTCTTTTCATGCGGCAGTCCTTTTCGATGATGCCGGCAGAATTATTTGACGCTGCCCGTGTTGAAGGCGTCAAGGAATGGCAGATTTTCCTGCGCATCGCATTGCCTTTGGCACGGCCGACGATGGCCGCCCTTGCGATCATTCTCTTTCTTGCGTCATGGAACAATTATCTCTGGCCTTTGCTGATTAATTCACGGCCGGACATGATGACAGCGCCGGTGGCGCTTGGAACCCTGATTGGTCTTACCAAGGTTTCATGGGGCGGTATCATGGCGGGCGCCGTCCTGCTCACCGCGCCAATTCTCGTCATCTTCGTTTTATTGCAGCGCCACTTCATCGCCGGCATAGCCGCTGGCGCAATCAAATAATCGGAGACCGCCGCATGGCTGAACTTGCTCTCAAAAATGTTGTCAAACGTTTCGGTACTTATGAAATTATCCACAATGCCAGCCTTGACGTGGCCGATGGCGAGTTCGTCGTTTTCGTCGGCCCGTCCGGTTGCGGCAAGTCTACCTTGTTGCGCATGATCGCCGGGCTTGAAACCATATCGGGCGGAGAAATCCACATTGGCGGGACAATCGTCAATGATGTGGGGCCTGCTGATCGCGGCATTGCCATGGTCTTTCAATCCTATGCGCTCTACCCGCACATGACGGTCGAAGAGAATTTGGCCTTCGGATTGCGCATGACGGGAAACCCGAAGAACGATACCGAGCGCCGGGTCCAGCGTGTTGCCGACATTTTGCAGATCAAGGAGTTGTTGAACCGGCGGCCAAGGCAACTTTCCGGCGGTCAGCGTCAGCGTGTTGCCATTGGCCGGGCTATTGTGCGCGAACCGCAAGTGTTTCTGTTCGACGAGCCACTCTCCAACCTCGATGCGGAATTGAGGGTACAAATGCGTGTTGAGATTGCCCGACTCCATAAGGAACTTGGGGCGACAATGATCTATGTTACCCACGATCAAACGGAAGCGATGACGCTGGCTGACAAGATCGTCGTGCTGCGGGGTGGCAATATTGAGCAGATCGGTGCGCCGCTCGATCTTTATGACAATCCCGCCAACCAGTTTGTGGCCGGTTTTGTCGGCTCGCCCAAGATGAATTTCATGAGCGGAGCGGTCATCGAAGCGCAGGGTCAAACAATTACTGTCGCTCTCTCAAATCAGGGAAATGTACCAATCACCCTGCCGGTTGAAAATTTCGAACCCCGTATCGGCGAGAAAGTGACGCTTGGCATCCGTCCTGAACATTTTTTCAAAGCCGGCCAAGGCGATGCAGATCTGACGATCAAGGTCGATGTCGCCGAACATCTTGGCAATACCAGCTACGTCTACGCCAATGTGAGCAGCGGCGAACAAATCATCATCGAACGCGAGGAATCCCGCAATGAAAGCAATCGCGACACTCTCACGATCGCCGTCAGGGCAAGCAACGTCTTCCTGTTCGACAATACCGGCAACAGAATCCGCTAAAAATCGGTCCGTAACCTAGGCACGATTTCGGAAATTCCGTTGCACCAACGATCGCCACTCTGCGTCCGTCAGAATCCGGCGATCTAAGTCCAGCCGCGCCAACTCCCAAGGCAAAACCCGTCAAAAGTCCCAAGGAGGACATATCATGAATGATACAAAGCTGATCCGCTGGGGCATTATCGGCCCAGGCAGCATCGCCAGAACCTTCGCCGATGGCATTGCCCATTCCCACTCCGGTCAACTCATCGCCATAGGTTCGCGTAACCCGGACAACCCTCTGCTTGTGGAGCGTTTCCCAAACGCCCGTATTGTCCACGGCTATGAGGCTCTGTTGAATGAGTCCGACATAGATGCGATCTACATCGCGACGCCCCATACCGGCCATGCGGAGTGGGCGATTAAGGCTCTGCGTGCGGGCAAGCATGTGCTGGTGGAAAAGCCCATAGGCTTGAGCGCCTTCGAGGCGGAAGCCATTTTCCACGAGGCACGAAAGGCAGGCAAGTTTGCCGGCGAAGCGTTTATGTACCGGTTTCATCCACAAACCCGAAGATTGATAGAGCTTATCAAAGAAGGAGCCATTGGCGATCTTCGCATCATCCGGTCAAGTTTCGGGTTCAATATGGGGCGTGTACAACCGGATCATCGCCTCTTTGCAAATGCTACCGCTGGCGGCGGCATACTTGATGTTGGTTGTTATCCGGTCTCTATGGCGCGCCTGATTGCAGGAAGTATGGAAGGGAAGAATTTCCTTGAGCCTGAAGTTCTATTCGGCACAGGCCATCTTGGCGAGACAGGCGTCGATGAATGGGCTTCAGCCATTCTCAAGTTTCCAAATGGCGTGATCGCCGAACTTTCCTGCTCCATTATGGCCGAGCAGGACAATACGCTTCGCATTATCGGTTCGCGCGGCAGGATTGAGGTCAAGGATTTCTGGTATGCCTCTGGTCAAAAGGGTGGTGTTGGCAAGCTGGAATTGTTCAAGTCCGATGGGACGCATGAAACGATTGAGATAAAAGAGGAACGCTGGCTTTATTCGTTCGAAGTTGATGCGGTAAGCGATGCTATCCATGGGGGACATCAACAATTTGCTGCCCCGGGTATGGAATGGGCTGATTCTATCGGCAATTTGCGGGTGCTTGATCAGTGGCGGGCGGCAATTGGTCTCGAATATACGGCCGAAAAAGCCACTTCTCGCACAAAAACTATTTCTGGTGATGTGCTCAGGCCCGGCAACACTGTACCGAACCGGACCATAGCTGGCCTCGAAAAACCTCTATCTGCTGTCGCGCTCGGTTTCGAGTTCTTCCCAAACTTTGCGGCAGGCTCCCTAACCCTTGATGCCTATTACGCAGCCGGGGGAAATCTTTTCGATACGGCCTATATTTATGCCAATGGCAAGACTGAAGAGATTCTGGGTGACTGGCACACCAGTCGAGGCATTCCACGGCAAGAGATTGTCGTGATAGGAAAAGGTGCACATTCTCCACTCTGCTATCCAGACATGATCGGCAAGCAATTATCCCGTTCGCTTGACCGGCTCAAAACAGATCATGTCGACATCTATTTCATGCATCGCGACAATACCGATATCCCGGTTGGAGAATTTGTCGATGCGATGGATGCAGAGGTAAAAGCAGGCCGTATTCGCGGACCTTTTGGCGGTTCGAACTGGACCCGCGAGCGAATGAACGAAGCCATTGCCTATGCCGAAAAGAACGGCAAGACAGCGCCAGCGGCATTGTCCAATAATTTTTCCCTCGCTGAAATGCTTGTGCCGATATGGGATGGTTGTGTAGCAGCATCGGATGATACATGGAAAAATTGGCTTGATGCCACGCAGATTCCCAATTTCGCCTGGTCCAGCCAGGGACGCGGCTTTTTCACAGAGCGGGCAGGGCGCGACAAGCGTGATGACGAAGAGCTTGTGCGGGTGTGGTATTCTGAAAAGAATTTCGACCGACGTGAAAGGGCATATGAGCTAGCCAAAAAGCTTGGTCGCAGCCCTATCCACATCGCGCTCGCCTATGTGCTTGCACAACCCTTTCCAGTTATCCCATTGATCGGACCCCGCAATCTCGATGAACTCGAAGACAGCCTGTCGGCGCTCAATATAGAATTGACGCCGGAAGAGGTTAAATGGCTTGAAGGATAGTGTTTATCGGGTACCTCGGCCGGATGGTAGTTGATTGCCGTCCGGCCGAGCTGACGCATGACAACAAGCAACCCTGTTGCGGATCAATCGTCCAAACTCGGTTAAGACATCAGCAGGTAACAAAAAAGCCCAGAGAAAACCGGGCTTTTTGAGTGTTTCCAACAGGTCATGGGACCTGTGTGAAAAGAGAATTGGTGCCCAGAAGAGGCGTCAAATTTTTTTACCAAGTTATTGTTTTAAATTAGTATTAATGCGGCTTACCTTGACCGATACCAAGAATAATACCTTATTTTCTATGAACAGTCTGCAACGACGCGCGATCGTCCAGAAGTATAATCTTAACAAACGCATGACAGATTGCCATTCCTAATGGGGGCAATGGGTCATGAAAAATTTTCCACATCAATATAGTCAAATCGACAGGCTAACTGATGCGCTTCGCGTCGCTGAAAAGGTTATAAAATCGGGCGGCCAATTAGGAGATGATGCGGTTTTTGGGGAGGCGTTGGTATTTGGCAACGTCCACAATATCGCAGGGGATGGCACATTAGCAGAACGACTAAAGAACGAAAAACTGAAGCCGGTTTCTAATAGGGGCTACCACACCGCCGCTCGTGAAATGCGCAGGTTTCTAGTCTTAGCAAAGTTCTTGGAGCAATCAGCAGCGACTGGAGCTTATCAAATTACTGCTAACGGCGTTGAGCTTTTAAAAAGTGATAATCCACTTGTTTACAAACAGCTCTGGCGTGAGGGCGTTTCTGGGATCGAATTGAACGATGCCGGAAATGTAAGCCATCCGTACCGTATTATGATGAGATTGGTGCAAGATCGACCAGGAATTGCAGTCAAAAAGCTCTTGCTTGCTCTTGAGGCAAGGAACGATGGCAGCGCAGAATATAAGCGAATTCTCGACCTATCAACCAGCCCATTTGAAGATATCCTAGCAAGTTTAAATATATCGTCAGCTTCAGCAGCGAACGCTATCAAAATACTACCCAGCATTGCTCAGCAAGTTGGAGATCTGGAGAAGAGGCAAAATCAAGCTTGGATTTCCGAGCGCGTTGATGTTTCTGAAGATGAAGTCGCGATCGAAACTAATGTCAATGCAGGCGCCACAACTTCAAATTCGTCGAACAGACGATCAAGAGATGTTGATGCAAAAACAATTGCGTCGGAACCTGCATTCCAAAATACGGCAGGAAGCAAGAAGTTTGATTTGGCCGCTGCTATAGCCCTGAGGCAGCGACGGCACGTCATTCACCAACGAGCCGTGAAATCGATGGCCAATAAGTTTGAAGCCCTTGGGTTCACCCTATCAGAGCACCCATTCGATTGCTTTGGGCAACGAAAGAAACACAGCATACTCGTTGAGATGAAAACTCTTGATGGCAGCCCCTCCGATGAACGGAAACAGGCGGAGAGAGCACTTGGCCAGATACAAGCATACAGACATTTTGATTTGCCTGAGGATAAAAAAAAGAACTTAATATTGATCGTAGCGTTCTCTCAGAAGCCCATCACCGAAATTTGCAATTTTTTGAATATTCAGGGGGTTTTTGCGGCTTACCCATCCCATGCTGATGAATGGATACTGGTCGATCCAGCGGGCAAAGAAACGCAACTTTCCGACGGGGCTTGGATGAAGAGTTAATCGGCAAAAGCTTTGATCACTTCGGTGTTCTCTAATCTCGCTTTCGCAATATCAATGTAGTCACTGTTGAGCTCAAAACCGACGTATTGTCGGTTTTCCATTTTTGCAGCTACACATTCACTGCCACTGCCCACAAAAGGAACTAAAACGGCGTCGCCTTCATTGGAGAAATGCCTTACTATCCGTCTCGATATCGATAATGGTTTCTGCGTGGGATGATCCACTTTTTCGTCTCGAAAGCGCCGACCTGCCAACGTCGGAAACGCCCATACGTCCCCCGCTAATCTGCCCTCTGGATTAGGCTCCCAGGTCTTTCCATTCTTCGTGATCTTGTGTTTTAAGCGTTCTTGGCTTTTGTAAGGCTCGCGAATGGGATGGTAAATGTAATCATTTGTTTTTGAGAACCACAAAAGTGGCTCGTAGTGAGCAGCCAACGAGCGTTTGCCATATCCTGCAAAGCCATTTTCATAATTCCAAATAATCTGCCTTCTATAACTGAAGCCGATTTCATACATCATGCATTGCACCCAGCATAAATGATGGTGGATGCCATAAACAAAAATATTTCCCGTCGGCGATAAAAGCCTATAAGCTTCTTGAAGCCAGAGTTTGGTCCAAGAATGCCACTCCTCTCGCCTATCGATTTCTTTCCACTCACCAAAGTCTTTGCTTAGATTGTACGGCGGATCAGCGACTATTAGATTGAACTGCTGCCCATCAAGTCCAGCCATACCCGTTATGCAGTCCATGTTCCGTATAAAAGAATTCACTTCGTCGGGCTCTTCGGTTTTTGGAGTATAAGAATGTATTGGTTATGAATATTCGGGACATAGGAGTAAGGGTACCCGTATGGGAATATCTTTTTGTGCCTCTGAAACAGTACTTTCAGGCCTCTCATCTCCAGATTTCGAGATTGCAAACGGTTAGCCAAGTCGGCATGAAACATTATGTACTTTGATTTATCTCTAAAGTCGCTAACAACAACAGCCATGTATTTCCCTGGCCTAAGAACCCGCTCGCAATCAGAAAGTATATCTGCGAGAACGGCTAGGAAATCATCATAGCTTTCAATATTTGCCAGATCTCTTGGATCTTCGCCATAGTCCTTTGCCAAACCATTTTCTGTCCGACCTTGGCGAACTTTATGGTCCTCTTTTTTTAGAATGGACCAGTAAGGTGGGCTCGTCACGACGAAATCGACGCTCGCATCTCCAATGGTTTTTAGGATGTCTCTCGCGTCGCCCTCATAAATCAATTGCTCTGCGAGCTTAGCTTCACCTACTACCTCCTGCTGGAGCCTTTTTTCCGCAAGGCGAGCAAATTGCGGGTTGAGCTCAATGCCTATTCCCTTACGTCCATCGATTGCGCACGCCTTCAAGGTCGATCCCACACCTACGAATGGGTCCAGTACGGTATTTCCTCTTTTTGTAAAAAACCGCACAAGTCGTCCAACATCCGTGAACGAAAACGGCGCAGGATGCTCACGTTCTATTTTGGCATCTGGGTGTCCTGCTCCCAGCCCGCGCTGGTTCCAAACGGAGACCGTTTCCACAACCCACTCTTTTGAGGTTAGATCGTTCAACTGGTTACGGGGGTCGACACTTCGCAACGGTTCAGTGCTTGCATCTTCAGAAATTGCATCGAGAACAACATTCACATCCAAATCAGCGTATTCGGGTTCAGTTGGGCGTTTTTTGTACATTGTTGAACCGATCTTGCGTTTCTCAGAAGTCAATTTCCAGCTACATGCGTGGTATTCGGTAACTACACTGATTTGCTAGGCATCGGAACCCGCTATATACGGCTATCGGCGATCCTCTCAGTTTATCCGAGGATTATTTCTGCGAAGCAAGTGCCAGGATTGCCAACTCAATGTACTTGGCTATTGCCCTTGGTGATGTAGATGTTGGCTTTATCACAAGCTTCCGCAAAGTTTCTATGTCACGCGCTTCGACTAGCCTGACCACTTCCTCAAGTTTTTTACGAAAGCGGGCGTGAGTGGGGGCCCTGAAATCTGGAACGGGCGGCAAAATGCCCTTTTCAGCATCAGCCAAGATTGCTGCACGCTGCCCGACAGTGTGCTTGGACGCATTGGCAGGGATGATCGGCGTTTGCTTTGCTGACGACGCTGTGCGGTTATCTCTGGCGGCAGCAATCATATCCTTCGGGACAAGAATGGTGAAATTCTCCTGCGTGATCGCATAGATCAGCGGGGTTTTGTTGGCGTGTTCCTTGGACAGGCGATCGGCGATCGTGATCGCTTCGGCAAGGGTCGCGGCAGGCTCATTGATCTTGAAGTCCGGGCCGCGACGAAGATGGACGCTAAAGCTCATTGCGGCTTTGACCTGATTGCGGGCGGCGATGTCGGCGGGGTGATCTCGTTTCAGTTGTTTCTTCGGCATCCGGTTGACCTCCTTTTCGGTGGTCAACCGAGTTAGCGGTTCCTCCCGCCGTTGCAACTAGTCCTTTTCAGGCGTGTTTTTCGGATCAGCGAAAGACCACTTGATGGTCAGTGGGACCTCCTTGCCGCCGCGCCGCTTGGTTTTCTTAGGCAATTGCTCGCTTGGCGGTTCATCGCGCGTTTTCTCGCTTGGAAGCGGCTCACCAAGTTCATCCGCGATGTTATCCCTGCGAGCATCGGCCTGCCCCAATGCGCGCGCAAGGTTCAGTAGTAGCGGGTGCAAACCCGGAGTTGGTTCTTTTTTCTTAGGCATTTCAAACTCCTTTCGATAATGAAACGCCGTGTGTTGGGACGAGCAGCGAAGTGTTGCAAACCTCGAAACACCATACGCCGGGTGAATGCCAGGCGCATGTCCTACAGAACAAGTTCTGCGTTCAGCCAGTCCGCCCGATCGCGAGCGGCCTGCCACAAACGATCGACGATATACTCGCCGAAGTTGGCCGATGCCAGCGCTCCCTTGATTGATCCCTCGCAGGTCAGATCGACAGTTCTCTCATCCAAGATTTCTGCCATCTGGCCGCTAAGGAATGCGGATACCTGCGATCTGACTTCATCGTTCATCGTGAATATTTGCATGGTTGTTGCCTCTGTCGGTTGCCACGGAGCATTATCACTCTCACCAACTGGCAAAGCCGGATCGTCTTATGACCGGCCAATCTCATGCTGCTGCTCCACGTTGCCGGAGCAATCGCGGTGGAGCAACTCAAAACTCGAAAAATTTTAAATAAATTTTCCGGACAGTTTTAATGCTATCCGGACATCGGGTTGGACCAAAAAGTGCCGAGCGATGAGCTTGCTACTGTTACCTTGATGGTAACTCTAATGTGTAATAACGCTTCGACCGGAACCCAACCGAAGTGCGGTATGTTGCTGATGAGCGATCATTCAAAAGTAAAAACGCCGCTTTCCAGATTGGTCGGGGCTGTAATCGGGATTTGGTTTTTGCTCGGTTGCCTTCCGATTTTCGTAACGACGTTCTATAACTTCGTCCCATCGACGAAATGGACTTCGATGAGTGGCTTGGCCGGTGTTTTCGCTGGGCTAGCCTCTGCGGCACTCATGATTTGGATTGTGTTGAAGGCCCCACCCGATGCCTCGACAAGTGGTATGAAGAGAAAGGTGGCCATCTTGGGAGCTCCGATCTTCGGTTACGCCTTGGGAAAGGACCTGGTAGTTGTCGCCATTCCAATGATCTTTGCTATGATCGTGGGCCATCAGGTCGAACTTCCGTTTACCGTAGAACGGGCAAATGATTACGGCTCCAGACGATGTCGCTCACCGGTTGTATTTCAAGGACTACCATTCGTTTTCAACAAAGTTTGCGGTATCTCAGACGACTTCAGGCAGAGGGTCACTCCCGGTAGCCGCATCGTTGTCATCGGGCGTGGCACCAGCTTGGGTGTCTATGCTGAAAGTCTGCGCGCGTTTGATTGATAAGCGCGGTCGCAATGTGCCATCAGCGGCTCAATAGTGGTATCGCACGCGATCTAATGGTTGCTGCTATGCGATTTCGCCGGGCAAGGGACGTAGGGCTGACAGGCGACCATCTCGATTGAGAACGGTTCTGATGCGGAATAGCTGCGGAAGTCGATGTATCGAAGCGCCGCAAGCCTATCCAGCGCCAAGCGGATCGTTGGTTTCGAAATGGCGCAACGAGCGGCAATCTGATCAACTTGAAGGTTCACCACACCATCCCGGCTTGCAGCCGCAGCGATGCCATGAGCGAGCCTGAAAGCTGACGGCGGCATGCGCGGATCGCGCCGAGCGCGCTCAAGCCAGCGGACCTTCCAGTTCAAACTTGCAGCCAATTTCGAGCCTTGTTCAAAAGAGGGGAATGCGATGTGCCAAACGGGCTTCGAAGCCGCCATTGAAAAGCAAAATACTTGATTTCGTTGAACTAAACAATTTCCGAAACACAACCCAACTGAGATTTGCATAAATTGAAATACATTCAAAGATCGGGGGGCAGCGGCTCCGCGCCTTAGAGGGCGCTGGAAAGGTACCTAAACCGTAAGCGTGTCGGTGAAGTAATGGGATTGTTATTCCTCAATTCATAATCTTAAAGTAGATATGAAGAAAGGGGGGGCTAATATGAAGTGCATCGGAACAGTCGTCACCAGTAATCAGCCTCAAAAGACCGCTTCAGGCGAGATGTGCACCAATAGAAATGGCACCACAATCTACGATGATGCCAAGCCGGTGGAGTATGCAGAATGGCGGAAAGCCATCAAAATAAGCCGATCAATATTCCGGAAGTACTGAAAGCGTTCAAGTGAAACGTGCACCTTTTGTCTATATGTTTATCGTGACCAGTGTTGTGTATGTTGCGGTTTTGCTCGCGACCTACCACTTCGTTGCAATCAAGCCGGTCAGCCTGTCGTGGTCGCGCTGGATCGAGCATGGCATCTACAGATACCAGACTATGATTACAGGCTTGATGGCCGCAGGGCTTATTCTGGGGCAAATGGCAATTCAGAGGAAGCAATATGTATCCGATAAAAAGTTCATGCTGCATGAGAAAATGGATGCGCTAAGGGAAATTGCCTTCGCTTCAGAATTGCTCACACTTGAAGTTAAAAAAATGTTCTTTTCCAGTGCACCGAACGTAAGCACCTCACTGCCGGACATTCTATCCCAAAAAGCCGATCATCTTTCAATTCGCGTGCAGCGCTGTGTCAAACTGGTATTGAAGGCGATTGATCTCTACAACGACGCTGGCACCGAAACTGCCGCGGCGTTTTCTCGTAAAAACTATTGGGAAATGATCCAGCAAAATGCGAGCATTCTGCGTGAGCAGGTTAAAAGGGAACTACAGGATTTTGAAGAAATGCTGCGGTAACTACGCAGCAACCCGGATTGAATTACGGGTTGCAAAGAAAGAAATAGACAACGTTTTTGGCATAGCGCTTTTTTAACAGGCGGTTACAAGGGCAGTATGTTGGAAAATACTTGGCTTAGGCCGCGAAGCAGAGGTTTCGTCTACATTGCAGCAGTGATCGTAATAGGCGTATTTGCTGGCGCAGCGCTCACGCATTTAGTTCTCATCAAGCCAGCCGATATATCGTGGGCGCGCTGGACCGAGCATGCGTTCAACAGATATCAAACATTTATCGCAGGTGTCGGCGCAATTGGAATAGCTTGGCTCAGCGTTGAGAAGATCCGAGAGCAAATCTCGCTGCAACGGGATCAAGCTGTTTCTGACAAACGATTTGCAATGCGGAAAGAACTTTCCGCGCTGACAGAATGCATCCGCCTATCTGTTTTTGTTCAGAAGTTAACGGCACAAGATATTTCCTCGATCGGCATATATTCCAATCAGAATAGGCCGTTCATCGATGCAAATCCCATGCAGATTTTGGAATTTCACCGGGCCTCCTTACCAATGGATATATGCGTTCACCTTGAAAGGATGGCGAAGTTGATCCAATCCCACAATAACTTCCACAATGCACCGGCGGCTCAACAAGAGCTATTTGGTACGCCCGAGTTCATGTTTCGCGGCGTCCAGGCCCAAGCGAAGGCTTTGCAGGAAAAGGCCCTGACAGCGGCAGACGAGCTAGACAGCTACTTGAAGTGACGAACGCAACGTGGAGGCGCGATTTCATGGCTTAGACCGCAAGCTACCTATACTCATTTAATCTGTGGTCTGCGGCATTTGTATTTTCGCTAACGAGGGATCAATCAGCCTGCTTGTCCAAAATAGGAACTAATTCAAACACTTTAGCGGTGCTGTAGGGAGGTATGCGGTGGCAAAAGCAGTGGATGTCGTTTCTTGGAGAAAAGCATCGCCTCAAGAGATGCTCTCCTTCCTCAAGGGAGAAAGGGGTAAAGAAGAGCTCCTCTCTCAGTGGCCACCTTGTTGTGAGGACGCAGCTTCGGCCACTGGACGTTTACGCTTATCTCCGCGCTAGGTTCGGCATCCCAAATGGATTTCAGAACTTCCTACGACGTGATGATAGCGACAACTGGATACACTGGGACTTTAACCTGAAGGCAGACGACGTTGACGTTTACATTCAAGGCACGTCTCGCGAAATACATTTTATGATTGCAGAAAGCATAACTGATCAGAATTGGAAGAACATTATCGTCGGACTTAAGAAAGATTTCGGGCGAGTTGGTAGAGCCAAGTCTGACATGACGCGGTCTTTTGAGAAGTTTGTCGTGTTCCAAAATAAATTTATAACGCTCGCTCAACTTTGCGCTGAGATCCATGGTGCGATCACTGATGCGACAGAATCCATGGCAACATCGATCCGATCAGAGAGCAGATCGAAACCGTTTATTTTGAAGGAAAGCGGCCTCTCTTCGTTGATGGTGGCGACAATATTTTGAAGATTTTTGAGCACCTTGAGACCATCAATACACCTAGGGCAGTTGTCGCAGATTATGAAGCCGTGCATTTGTTTTTAGTCGAAATCACCGAATATCTTACTACGCCCCATCGCGGTTTCTTTGAAGAAGTAATCGATGATCCGTTTCCAGGCTATGAGGTACACAAGAAGGGTGTCACGAAAATTCTCCCAAACCACAACATGGCCGCAGCGATGCAAGGCGTCCGATATGATGACGACCTTGCGGTGGTATGGTGACTTTGTTACCTGCGGCACAGACAGCATAAACGCCAAAGCTTTGAGAGTGAGCTTCTAAAAGCTGTCAAATCGTTTGACCTACGAAAATGGGTCGGATGGCTTCACTAAAGATATTTCGGTCCGGTACTTAGCTTCTATGTTAGTAACAAGAGCCCGAATGCTTTGCCTGACTTTATCGACATACTCGGCGTCAACGTGAACGCTGTTGCCGTCGTTATCTTTTCCGTCCCTGTGGACACAATGGTGGCGATTAATCATCGCCTCTTTTAGAAACGCTTTGGTTTCATCATTGGGAAAGGGAGACTGACCTAAGCCACTTTCGTAAAGACCGTCTACTACATCAAGATCATGGTACAGCTGGCTTTTTAAAAATGTCACGGTCCGATCTACAATCAGCGATGGCATACTTGCCAACGCTTGCAAGGGGTAACTTTGTTTTCCCAAGCTAGCATATTTTTGGATGAGAGAAATCCGCACCTGTTCTACGTCTGTTACCAAAGTTATTAAACGGTCGGCTAGATAAGCTTCCATAATCGCGACATACTGCAGAAGCAGCATGCGATGAAACATGGGATACGTTGTAAGCCCGCCTGCCGATCGCAACATTTCATCGATTAACTGCTGAGAGTGAAAGTACCGCTTCTCCGGTTCGGTTGGGACGTAGGATTTCAGGAATTCGGTATAATCAAACTCAGTAGGTTCGTCTGGAACATCAAGGTGCACATCAATATTCAGTGCTTCATCGATTTCAGCACCGTACTGGCCAAGCATGTTAGTTATTTGAACAATGTATATCTTCCTGCAAACGTCACATTCAACTTCGACTTCTTCCAGTCCCTGTCCTTCAGAATGAACTTCTGCCGAGATATCATATCCAGGCAATTCGAAGTCCACGAACTCAATATAGTTTTCGCATCGGCTGCATTCAAAGCTCAGTTTTGGGTAGATATTGCGCATTTTGGTCCTAGGCGTTGTAGTGAGCCATAATGTCGGCAGCGACTTGACGATGAACCGCGCTCGATTTGTAGAAATGTATCTCCGTTTGGAATTCTGGCCACTGTCCTTTTTTTCGAATGAGATACACTACCTCCGCTTCGACGGTTTCAATATCACGAACGTCGCGCTCCAACGCGTCAGTATGGCCCCAGACATGAAGGTCAGCTACTCCGTCGAAGTCGCGCCACTTGTATCCGTGGTAACCACCTTTACCGGCAGCCTTCCAGCCAAATCTGAGACGCTTTTGCAATCGCTGTTTCGTGATGCCAACATACACTGGTTTTCCTGCAATGCTGGCAATGTAAAGCTTTGGCATTGTAGAGATAGCGATGCCTGAGAATTGGGAGGTGCCATTGCTGCACAGTATGGCGAAATCTTTAGGCGTATAAGTCAGCGCGTAACGTTCCGGTCCAATGATTTGCACTTAATCCCCCAATCCCCAAAGGGGAATATGATAGCATTCGACGCCCGGGTCTAACATTAATTTTCATGCAGATCGTTGATTGTGCTTGGCTACTTTCAGCAAAGCTGAGTGATTGTGGGTGCAGCACTTGCCTTTGCCGCCGCTTAATTCCGGCGAAGCGCCGCGATCGTCAAAGGCCCGGCGACTGTTTGACGAGGAATTTCGGTTGTCTTGCTCCTCACTTATTCCTTGGGTGGCGCGGAGGCATTTGCCTCCGCGCCGCTCTCGTCAGTTCCTTGGGAGACGGAAGGAGAAACGGCTCTAGGAACTGCAAGAATAGTTTCAGCTTTCGCCGGGGAAAGCGGAAGCGACTTATTCAGGGCGCGGTCTGTGATCAGGGGAGGAAAACGCAACATTCTCACGCCTCCTCAATCTCAAGGACAGCGCGAGGATCGGCATCCCGTCGGCGATCGATGCGCTGACCAATCGCAGAGGCGGCAACGATTGCCGCCTCCTCAAGTCGCTCAAGCTCAAGTTTTTCAAGGAGGAGTTTTTCCATTTCGTCGGCACGCTGGGCATCCGATTTTGCACCCGAAAAGTCTGCGGTCTTGGCAAGCGAGGTTAAACGTTCGATGATCTCATCGCGCATGATCCACACGAAGAACGAAGCACCGGCATCGCCGAGGAAGTTTTCGCTGCCGTGAAGCTTGATCCTCAGCTTCTCTTCGAGATCAACAGGTGATCCAAAGGCCTTGGTGGTATGGATGCGTGGCGTTCCCACCTCAGCAATACGATCGACAGCTTCTGCGATCCGAGAATTTATTTCCGGTAGTGGGTATGGTGCGTTCTTGACAGCAGAGAAAGCGATATTAACTTCGGAAACTTTCTGTCGAAGCTCATTCACAATGTGAAGCGCATCCCCCTTTATATTAATGGATGGCGGGGTGATATCGCGGAAAACGGTCCGATCGTGAAGCCGATCCTTGAGCCATTCTCCAAGGGCCACCACGTAGGCGGTAGCCTCCCAAATTGCCGTTGCCCTCGCCTCAGGCGCCTCCAGGCCTTTCAGCTCAGCCTCAACCTTCTTTGCAGGAGCCTGCAAGCGATCGATTTCATCCTGGCGCAGCTGCGATCCGAATTCCGCAATTTTTGCTGACGAATGTGCCTGCGCCCTAAGCAGTCGCTGACGGGTCTCCGCTTTCTGATCCAGCAACAAACGCAGCCCGCCGTAGCTCGCTCGGCGTTCTTCCAGCAGAAGAACAAATTTCTCGCGGCTTTTAGCGGGCAGCATTTCAAGCGCACTTTGAGGAAAATCAAACATAGGCAGCCTCCGTTCAGAGAGGGCAGCGTAGCTGGCGCGGTGTGATAAAGCTCTTTGCGAAAAGAGCAAAAAGAGCAGACGCTATCGGTTTCGTTTGGCGAAGCGTTCCCGATGGATTTGCCATCTTCCATCCCCGATCAACACAGCAAACCGCTGGCTCGGCGATTTGCAAAGCCGATAAATGGTCCATACGCTGACGCTTTCCGTGGGGGCAATCTCCTGCGGCGTGGCCCAAACATTCCGATCTGAATAGTCGGCATCCACTATGGGCCAAGTTGTATCCAGCTCTTGCTCGCCTATCGCCGTTTTTAACATTGAGACAAGGTTGGTCGCCGCATCTAATATCGCCACGAGATCGGCGCAGGTATAGGGCGTTGATCCCGCCCTGTGATCGTAATCAGTGTCCATTATTTACGATCCCTTCGCTGCGCTGCGCAATCTCACAGACAAGTACGGTAAATGAAGCGCTCCTTGCATGAAGTTTCGCGTAATCAAAAGATCACTCACAGACCACCTTCTGTTTTTTGAGGTTCATCCATTCGCAGCCCTCCTGCGAGTGTGCGCCCTCCGTATTTCGTCCCCAACTTCCTTGACGCGACTTACCTGACGGGCAGCATCCCGCAAAACCGTCTCAGCTTCCGGAGGTAGAAGCGCAATTTTGCGCAAATTTGCGAGATCGCTTACGGTTATTGGGAAAATATCGAGCATTGCGCGGGGCGGATCGGAGACGGTTCGCCCCGTTTCATTTTCCTCCGCGCGCGCGTTACTTTTAATAACAGGCTCGGCTTCTTTTACTGTTGGCTCCGAGCGCCGGACGCTTGCCCGCTTGGCGCGGGCGCTTCCGGCTACCCGATCCGTTTCGGGCCGGACGGCCCCGGCAAGGCCGAAGGGCTGTCCGGGCGCTTGGCTGATCATCTCTTCAAGTTTTCCATTCTTGCGCCAGCGTCTTATGGTCCTGTCTGTGGTTCGAAAAAACGATGCAATTTGCGTGTCACTATATGAATAACTTGTACTAGATATCTCCTGTTGTACTATAGAGGATACACAAGTGTCGCAGACTGTCGCATTTTTACCGGACATTATGTCCGGTTGCGGATGCTGCGCTTTCATCTTTTCGCGATGTCTACGTCGGTAGAATGTAGCGCGGCTTATGCCCAGACGGTCAGCCTCAGCCTTGGCGCTTGATTTTCGCCTCTCATCAAGAGGCGTAACTTTCCCCTTTCTGTTCTTCGCATTGCGCTCTCGGTTACTGATGCGCTTACGGTCGGCGGCCTGCTTTTCTAAATCTGACTTCGTGTGCTCCATAGCGCCGATCATACGGATGCCGAGATGTAGTCGAGTTTCTACATCCAATTCTGCCATATAGGCAGCCTGTTCATTGGAGAAGGGGCGAAGTGAGTGACAGCAGCCGATCGCGAGCTGTTCAACTAACGTCTTTTCAATGGTGGGAAAGAACTCTCTCCCCCAAGAAACCATTTTCTCGACTTGACCGGTTCCGCGCAACAAGGGATCGTGCAGGATCGCATTGAACGCTAGCGCCAACATCTCGAAATCATCGGCTTCCGGCAGACTGTGTATGCGCCGATGCAAAATCAACGTCTCGATGTTTTTGAGACGGTGGCCAAGACGCGACCCACGTGGCTTGGGCTGTAGACGCTCCTTTGCTTGTGTGCTCACCCTCATGCTCGCCTCCCGGTCGTTTCGGCGTGAATTGCGGCAAAGGGATCAGTTCTAAGCAAGGCCTCAAGCTGGCGAATACGAGCATCAAGAACACCGAGAACTCGTTTTGTTTCCCGCTCGACCACCATGCGCGGAACCCCGCGCATGGCGTAGAAAGTAGAAACCGCCCTTGCGGTATTGTCGCGGGACGCAGTGTGCGTTCCGGCGACGATGCGCATGGCTTCGCGGTCCAGCCAGGCAGATCGCTCGCGAAGGAAGAGTGGAGCGCCGAAGGCACCAACGAATACGTTGTGCATCTATTGAGCCTCCGCAGCCAATGATGAGTAGAAGCGTCGCACTTCGTCGGCTGTCACCACTGTCCGAGTGAGAATTTTCGATCTTTTTATTTGCCCGGTCCGAAATAAATCAAAAACTGCCGACCTGCTTATGCCGAATAGTTCGGCGACCTCTTCGGCGGAATAGGTGAGTTTTTTGAGTTGATCGTGCTGACTGAATTCGATGTCGATTGTTTCAGAAGGCGCGCGGGAGGCATCCGTCATAGCTCGCTCTCTCCTTTCGGTGAGTTTTTTGCTGAACTGCCCTATGTGAATGGGCTCATCGAAATTGAAAATTTCGCCAAGCGAACGGGGTCTTGGTTGCCCGCCGTCGCCAGCTGATCATAATAGTGCGCAAAGTATAAATCAATAAGAATGCACAATATATTCAATAAAAAAATATTCTGAAGTATTTCTTGTAGATCGTTGGAAATAATCCAAGCAAAAGTATTTTTCCGCCCGAAAACTTGGGGCTTAAGCCAATGGTTTTTCACTCAGTAGTGACGGATTGTTGTGCCGTCATAGCGTGATCCGTAGTGTATCAATTTCATCGGCCCACGATTGTGCCATCCGGACGCGCTCATCCCAATAAGCGGCGCGATGATACGCCTTCCGCACTTGATCGGCTCCAATATGTGCCAGCTCTGCTTCAATAGCATCGGGCGACCATTTTCCGCTTTCATTCAACAGCGTTGATGCCGTCGCGCGGAAGCCATGTGATGTGACCTCATCGCCGGTGAAGCCTAGGCGGCGAAGGGCACCGTTCATGGTGTTATCTGAAATCGGGCGAAGCCGCGATTTGATGGAGGGAAAAGCGAGCTTCCCGTCACCATTTAATTTGTGTAGATCGCTTAGTATGACGAGCGCTTGTTTCGGAAGCGGCTTCCGGTGCTCGCGTCGCATCTTGGTTCTGCTTGCAGGAATGGTCCACACGGCTTGCTCTAAGTCAAACTCTCGCCATTCGGCCTGCCTCAATTCACCCGGACGCGGATAGAGGTAGGCCATGAGCATAAGTGCTGCCTTCGTTTCTGCGCTGCCTTCGTAGCCCCATATTGCTCGTAGCAAGCCACCGAATGCCTTGCGTTCAGTGAACGCCGGACGATGGGTCACAATCGGTGTGGTTAGCGCGCCCCGCAATCCGCCGGTAGGATCGTTTTCTGCTCGAGCGGTGGCTATTGCGTATCGGAATACCTGTCCAATCGTGGAGCGAAGCCGCCGGGCAGTCTCGTAGTTTCCTGCCGCTTCAACCTTGCGCAAAGTGATCAAAATTTCGGATGCTGTGATTTCGGCGATGGGGCGCTTCCCTAAATCTTTCCGAGCCATCCCTGTGAGCCATTCTTTTTTGACGAGTGTGGCATCGGCCTTGCCTTCGCGCTTCACTTTGGCGAGGAATTCATCCGCAATGGCATCAAATGTGTCAGCGTTTGCTATTTGGCGCGCGACCTTGTCCATCTTTGCCTGTCGAGCAGGATTTATACCCTTCGCCAATAAACGCTTGGCATCATCACGCCTTTTCCGCGCATCAGCCAGTGAAACGATTGGGTACGCGCCGAACGACAAAACACCCTGCTTGCCGTCGAAAGAAAATGCCATGTTCCATAGCTTTGATCCATTGGGCTTGATCAAAAGGTACAGGCTTCCGCCGTCAGAAACCTTCCGCTGTTTGTCTTGTGGCTTCAAGGATTTAATCATCGTGTCGGTCAGTGGCATAGGTCAATCCATGGTATCGGTTCGTCGCGATTGCGGAAATCTTGCCCGATACCATGTTCAATACCAAGAAAAATCTTGGCTGCCGGGCGACGGCTAAAAACGCTGGCATACGCAAAGCAACAAAAAAGCCCGCTACTGCGGGCTTTTTGCTGACGTATGCGAACGTTAGAGAACGCCTGCATACAAATAACTGGTGCCCAGAAGAGGACTCGAACCTCCACGCCTTGCGGCACACGGACCTGAACCGTGCGCGTCTACCAATTCCGCCATCTGGGCAGCGCGTCTCATCTAAGGGGCGCTCAAGAGTCTGTCAATGCATATATTGGCCAATATCGGGCATTCATTGTTAAATTGAATGCCACGACAAGTGTGGGACAATTGCAGAAACGCAATACATGATTCCCGAGCGCTGTTTGCATGGTGAAGCGGCGGAATCGCTCAGCCGCTTGAACTATTACCCTGCTAGCACTTCCTTCGATGCGATCGTCGAGTCGGCATTGAGCTTGTAGACAATCGGTACGCCTGTGGCGAGTTCCTGCGCTACGATCTCTTCGCCTGTCAGGCCGTCGAGCGCCATGATCAGCGCGCGCAATGAATTGCCATGCGCAGCCACCAGAACTGTTTCGCCGCGCAGGACGTGGGGTTGAATCTCGTGAAGATAATACGGCCAAACGCGAGCGCCGGTATCGCGCAGGCTCTCGCCTCCGGGTGGTGGCACGTCATAGGAACGGCGCCAGATATGCACCTGATCTTCGCCCCATTTGGCGCGCGCGTCATCCTTGTTGAGACCGGAGAGATCGCCATAATCGCGTTCATTCAAAGCCTGATCGCGGATGGTTTGAAGACCGGTCTGACCAACCTCTTCGAGTATGTGCTGTAGGGTGTTTTGCGCGCGCGAAAGGACGGAAGTGTAAGCAATATCGAATTTCAGACCCTTTGCCTTCAAGCGTTTGCCGGCGTCCTTGGCTTCTTCGTGGCCGAGCTCAGTCAGAGCCGGATCACGCCAGCCTGTGAAAAGATTTTTCAAGTTCCATTCGCTCTGGCCATGGCGAACGAGGACGAGGGTTCCGGACATTCTGAAGACTCCTTTTAAGGCAGTATTTAGTTGGAAATGCTTTGATCGCTGAGGCCAAGCACATCGAGCATGGAGTAAAGACCAGGCTTGCGGCCTTTGCCCCAAAGTGCGGCCTTGATTGCGCCGCGTGCAAAGATAGTGCGGTCCTCCGCATGGTGGGACAGCGTGATGCGCTCGCCTTCACCCGCAAGAATGACAGAGTGGTCACCGACCACCGAGCCGCCGCGCAAGGTGGCGAAACCGATCGTCCCAGTCTGTCGGGGGCCGGTATGTCCGTCGCGCACGCGAACACTGTGCTGGCTAAGGCCGATCTCCCGGCCATCAGCAGCCGCTTCTCCAAGCAGCAGGGCTGTGCCTGATGGCGCATCGACCTTATGTTTGTGGTGCATTTCAAGAATCTCGATATCGAATTCTTCACCCAGTGCTTTTGCTGCCTGTTTGACCAGAACGCCAAGCAGATTGACACCAAGACTCATATTGCCTGATTTGACGACCACTGCATGGCGCGCTGCGGCATCAATCTTGGCATTATCCTCAGCGGAGCAGCCCGTCGTGCCAATCACATGAATGATACGCGCTTGTGCAGCCAATTCGGCAAATTCAATGGTCGCGGCAGGGGTGGTAAAATCAAGCACGCCCTCAACGCCGACAAAAACAGAAAGCGCGTCATCGGTAATTGGAATACCGAGGTGACCAACGCCGGCAAGTTCGCCTGCATCCTGACCGATATGCGGCGAGCCAGAGCGCTCTATGGCACCGGCAAGTGTGGCGCCCGGTGTCGCTTGTATGATGCGAATCAAGGTCTGCCCCATGCGCCCGCCAGCACCGGTTACGGCAAGCTTCATCGGATTTTCTATGCTCATTCCGTTGGTCCCATGCGTTCGGCAGTCTCGTCTTCATCCATAAGAATAATGGGTGACTCATCCTTGCCCTGCAATTGATAGAAGCGCGCGTAAACGCCATTTGGCCGGGCAAGCAAGGTTTCATGAACGCCTTCTTCCACAACCCGCCCCGCTTCCATAACGACAATATGATCCGCGTTGACAATAGTCGAAAGACGATGGGCGATGACGATGGTTGTGCGGCCCTGCATGCTGCGTTCAAGAGCCTGTTGTACGCGCTTTTCGGATTCATTATCGAGCGCTGAAGTGGCCTCATCGAGCAGGAGAATGGACGCATTGCGGACAATGGCGCGCGCAATGGAAAGGCGCTGCCGTTGACCGCCTGAAAGCGTTATACCGTTTTCGCCCACTTCGGTGCCGTAGCTTTGCGGCTGCTTGATAATGAACTCATCGGCATTGGCAAGTTTGGCCGCCTCGATAACCTCTTCATCAGTCGCGTCGGGTCGTCCGTAGCGAATATTGTCGGCAATAGTGCCCTCGAATAAATAGGGTTGCTGCGAGACATAAGCGATGGATTGGCGCAGCGACCGCTTGCTGACATGGGCAATATCCTGGCCGTCAACCAGAATACGTCCACCATCAATATTATAGAAGCGCTGAACGAGACCGATCAGTGTTGATTTACCGGCGCCCGATGCACCGACAATTGCGGTGGTCTTGCCTGCATCTGCGGTGAAGCTGACATTGTGGAGAACCTGAATGCCATTGCCATAACCGAAGCTCACATTATCGAATTGAACCTCGCCATTGGGCACCGTAATCGGCACGGCGCCGATGCTATCTGCCTGACGCGGCTCAATGTCGAGAATTTCATAGATCATGCGGGCGTTAACGAGCGAGCGCTCAAGGCCAACCTGCACACGGGCAAGACGGCGAACCGGGTCATAGGCGAGGAGCACAGCGGTGATAAAGCTGAACATGGCGCCGGGAGGCTGTGCATCATAAACGGCGCGGAAGCCCGTATACATGATCATTGATGCAATGGCTGTACCCGCAATGAGCTCTGTCACGGGAGTCAGCCGCTCGGACACGCGTGAAATCTTATTGGCTCGCTCCTCGGCGCGTGTGATCAATTTGCTGATCTTGCCGCGCAACTGGTCTTCCATGGTGAAAGCCTTGACGATGGCTATCCCTTGCGTAGCCTCTTGCATCGCGCCCAAAAGGTGTGAATTCAGGGTCACTGATTCACGATGAATGACCCGCAGGCGCTTGGTGAGGTAACGGACGGTGAGGAGCACTGGTGGGCCGATCAGCAAAGCGAACAGCGATAACAGCGGGTCGAGCAGGATCATTGTGCCGACAAGAGCGATCAGGGTTGGAATATCCTTGCCGATTGTCGTGACCACAATATCAAGAAGCTCACGAACGCCACCAATATTCTGATTGATCCGCGCCGCCAGCTGTGCGGAACGCGTATCGTGATAAAAGTCGAGCCCAAGCTTCATCAGATGGTCAAAAATGCGATGCTGGTAACGCGCCACAATGCTGTTACCGACTTTTGCCATCGTTACTGATTGTACATAGGTCGCGACGCCGCGGATAACGAACGCGGCAAGAATGCCGAGGCTGATCGGTATGATGAGGTCTTCGCGGCGCTCATAATAGATTTTGTTGATTACATCCTTAAAGATATAGGCAACAAAAGCGGTACTTAGCGCCACGGCCAGCATTGCGAAAACTGCAACAGTGTATGAGGAGCGATGCTGCCGGACATTCTCGCCAAGCACCCTGCCGACGACGCGCCTGGCCTCGGTCGGGTCGATTTTGTTCTTCTTGGGTACACCATTCATGACAGGCGGCAACTCGCTGGTACTAAAATGTCAGGCAAACCTCCTTTTGCAGGAAGTTTGCCGCGTGATCTTGTCCCTATAGCGTTATTGCCTCGCCTTGCCTATCGGTTTTGCCCCGTTTGGCGGAATGCGGCGGGCAGTGTTGCCTTGATGCCCCAGAAAGGGTTCAGCGAACAGTTCAGCCTTGGCGCCAGCGACGACCCTCAGTAGCAACGCCGAATCGGGCTGGCGTGCGGGCAAATGCAGACAGACCGCTTAAGGCTGCCAGAGGATGCGTGATAATGTAAACCGGTGTTTCGCGTAATATTTGCTGGTGCGGGGCCTTATCTTCAAAAGCTTCGCGGAAGGCCGGATTTTTTAGCGGCTCCACGATCTTTTGAACGATGCCACCGGCGAGATATACACCACCGCGCGCCATGAAAGTCAGCGCAAAATCGCCCGCCAGACGGCCGAGATAGGTGACGAAAAGAGCCAGGGTTTCCTTCGCTTCCGGAGATTCACCGGAAAGACCAGCGGCAGTTATATCGGCAGGCGTTTCAAGCGCTGGTTCCGTTCCACCAACCTTGCAAATGGCGCGATAGATATTCTGCAGTCCGCGCCCGCAAAGCAGTTGTTCGCCGGAAATGCGGCCATCAATATGCTCGATATGAGGGAAAAGTTCGAGATCGCGTTCAGTACGCGGACCCATATCCACATGACCACCTTCACCAGGGACAGGAACCCAGCTTGCGCGAGAACGAACCATGCCGGCAACCCCAAGACCAGTGCCGGGCCCGAGCACCGCACGGCTGCCATGCGGATCACCCGCGCCACCGCCAAGCTTTTCAAGATGCTTTGGCTCAAGCGAAACAACGGCGAGTGCCTGCGCCTCGAAATCGTTGATGACGGTAATGTCCGAGAGGCCAAGTGTCTCCATCATCTGGCGCGGCTTGACGACCCAGGCGCAATTGGTCAGGTCGATCTCGTCACCTTCGACAGGACCAGCAATGGCAAGCACTGCAGAACGTGGCTGGATCGAGGTGTGGTCAAGGATCGCGTTCTGGATAGCTTCATCAATAGTTGAAAAATCGGCAGTTTGCAGAACCGGAAATTCCTTCGGCTCTGCATAGGCATCGACAAGGATTGCGAAGCGCGCATTGGTACCGCCAATATCCCCGACCAGAATCGGAAATTTCATGATGTGGTCGGTATCTGCCTGTGTAACCATTATCGCTTTCCTGTCTTAAATGCCACGCGTGCCTTTATCCCGATCGGACACATGGCGCATCAATGTATTGTCGGCCGCGTCATCCCGTAGCAAGCCTCTTTTTTGTACCAGAACCTCAGCTGTGGCCCGGTTCAATGCCATGGGAATATCGTAAACGCTGGCAAGCCGCATCAGTGCTTTTACATCAACATCGTGTGGCAAAGGTGACAACGGGTCGACGAAAAATATAAGCCCGTCAATTCGTCCTTCCGCAATCAACGCACCGATCTGCTGATCGCCGCCAAGCGGTCCGCTCTTTACGCGGGCGATTGTCAGTGAGGGACACGCTTCCTGTATCAGGCGGCCGGTCGTGCCGGTCGCGACGATGTCACATGGTGCAAGCAAGGCCTCATAATTGCGCGCAAACGCCACCATGTCGTCCTTCTTCTGGTCATGGGCAATCAACGCAAGGCGGAATGGCTGTGTCATCAAAACTCTTTTTCGGGTGGGGCCCTAAATCGATTGAAACTCTATAAACAATTCACGTCGCCGTGAAAAGGGCAGAGCACAAAAAGACCTCAAGGCTTTTGACCGGGAACCGGAACGTCTTCTGGAAAGTCCTGGCTGGTATCTGTAGATGCCTGTGGAACCTTCGCACCAACGCCAAGCGTAACCTCTTCAACCGATTTTGGCCCGGGTGCATTCAATATCTGGGCGCAAAGCTTCGGTAGGTCCGAGAGCATCATGACCTTGGGCTTGACCGGGTTTTTGGGTGGAGGTGCTTTCTTCCACGGCTCATCGGTGAACCACCAGGCCAAAGGTTTGCCGCAGCCATCATCAGTCCCTGTCGGCTCCTGTGCTTTGCATTCGGGAGATCCGGGCTGGCATTTGATGCGCACATGGAAATGATAATAGTGACCCCAATAGGGACGTACTTTGTTCAGCCAGCTACGGTCGCCCTGCACGCTGTCACACAGCTTTTTCTTGATGCCGGGGTGGACAAAAATCCGCTCAACCTCAGGGTAACTCGCAGCGCGTTTCAAAAGAGCCGTGCGACTTGCACTCCATTTATCAGGGTCAACAAAAAGCGTGTCCCCTTGAAGCATGGACTTCGCCTCCACCGTCTCACGTTCCTGATTGGTGAAGCGGCGTTTCGGCATCGGAGTCAGCCAGATATCGGCATCAAGCCCTACCTGATGCGAAGCATGACCGGTCAACATCGGACCGCCACGTGGCTGCGAAATATCGCCAACCAGTAGGCCGGGCCAGCCGTCCTTGGCGGAAGCATCACGGGCTAGCCGTTCCAGAAGGGCGATCATGCGCGGATGGCCCCAATTGCGATTTCGCGACAGACGCATGACCTGCCAGGCCGGTCCATCCACGGGCAATGCAACGCCGCCTGCAAGGCAACCCTTGGCGTAAAAACCGGTTGATTGCGGTGCTCCGAGACTGGGCAATGATTGCGAGCCGAACAAGCGCTTTGCAGGCCCGTCTTCGGCGACAGCATTGAGTGTGCTTGCTAGCGAAACTAATATGCCAACAGCAAAGGAGAGCAGAGTTTTTGATATCATTTTATTGTCCAATGGATGGGAAGCAAAATTGCTTCGGTCATCCGAGCTTTATGATGGCAAGATTCGCATGAAACCCGCAATATGGAAACAAATTTAGGTTTGATTCGGTGGGGTCCGCATTATGAGAGCAGTCATTTTCGAGCAGTTTGGCCATCCGCCCCGCGTGCAGAACGTTATGGATCCCGAACCTGCCGCAAGCGGCGTTGTGGTGAAAGTTGAAGCGACCGGACTTTGCCGCAGTGATTGGCATGGCTGGATGGGGCATGATGCGGATATTGTTCTGCCGCACGTGCCAGGACATGAGCTTGCGGGAACAATTGAAGCTATTGGCAAACATGTGACAGGATGGAAAATCGGCCAGCGCGTAACAGTGCCTTTTGTTGGCGGTTGCGGACATTGTTTTGAGTGTAATTCGGGCAATCATCAGGTTTGTGAAAGTCAGTTTCAGCCCGGCTTCACCGCATGGGGCTCTTTCGCGGAATATGTCGCGCTCGACTTCGCCGATACCAATCTTGTCGCCCTGCCGGATTCGCTGGATTTTGCCACGGCGGCAAGTCTTGGCTGCCGATTTGTGACCTCTTTCCGCGCCATTGTCGACCAGGCGAAAGTGAAGCCAGGCGAATGGGTGGCAGTGCATGGATGCGGCGGGGTGGGCCTCTCCGCAATTATGATTGCCACTGCGATGGGCGCGAATGTTGTTGCGGTCGACTTGTCCGAAGAGAAGCTTGCTTTTGCCCGAGAATTAGGGGCTGTCGCTTCTGTCAATGGACGGGAGAAACAAGATGTTATTGGCGCAATCCGAGAGATTACCAAGGGTGGTGCCCATGTTTCCATAGACGCACTGGGGCACCCCACAACATGCTTTAATTCAATCGCGAATCTGCGTCGCCGTGGCCGTCATGTGCAGGTGGGACTAATGCTTGGTGGTCACGCACACTCTCCCATTCCCATGGATAAGGTCATTGCGCATGAGCTTGAAATATATGGCAGCCATGGCATGCAGGCCTTTCGGTATAATGCCCTGATGGACATGCTGGAGACTGGCAAGCTCAAACCTCAAAGATTGATTGGCAAGGAAATCACCTTGGATGACGCGCCAGCGGCCCTGATGGCGATGGACCGCTTTGAAGGCATCGGAATCAATGTAATTACGAGTTTTCGCTAAATGCAGGCGTTAACGCCAGCTGCCGTCTCGCCACATGGCCGCGAAGGCAGTGCCATAGTCGGGATAGCGGAATGTGAAACCCAAAGACTTGATGCGCTTGTTGGAAACACGCTTGTTCTCGCCATAAAATGAACGGGCCATCGGCGTCAGTTGCGCTGATTCAAAGTCAGACTCTTCCGGTGGCTCGACACCCATTAACTCGGCGGCATAGGCGACAACATCCTGGGGCGGAGCCGGTTCGTCATCGGTAATATTGAATATGCCACCCTGGTGGTGCATGCTGAGGAACTGAAGGGCACCGGCAATGTCATCCACATGAATGCGGTTGAAAACCTGACCGGTTTTGTTGAGACGCCGCGCTGTTCCATTGGTGAGATTGACAAAAGCATTACGCCCCGGTCCGTAAATTCCCGAAAGCCGCAATATTGCCAGCGGAACGCCGCGAGCATCTGCCAAAGCCTGCCAGCTATGCTCCGCATCGACACGCTCAACCGAACGCGTCGAAACCGGGCTGCAGGGCGTTGTTTCGTCCACCCAGGCACCGGCATGATTGCCATAGACGCCTACTGTCGATAGATAGCCGATCCATTGCAGCTTTGGCATGGCGCGACGGATCGTCTCTCCGAACAGCGCGATCACGGGATCGCCGGTTTTTGCTGGAGATGTTGAAATAACCAGATGAGTGATGGTTTCCAGCGCGTCTGCAATCTCCTGCGACGCGTGGGTGCCATGGAAAAGGAAAGGCGTGATACCTTCCTTGGTGAGTGCCGCCAACTTCGTTCCGTCACGCGTCGTCCCGCCAATAAACTCGGCTGTGGGAGCAATTGCTCTGGCAAAGGCGCGCGCTGAATAACCGGCACCAAACAGGAAAATCTTCATAGCTGATTGTTCGCGCCATTGTGCCATTCGGTCAAGACGCCAACGTCATTTTCCTTCACTGCGTGGATCAATCTGAGGTTTGAAAAGCTTTCTGCGTTCAGGAGCTGGCTCAAAGCCCACACTGCTGAACCGCGTACGAGCGGCGAAGGATCGGACAGATGCCGCTTAACCGGTTCTATCAAATCCGGATCATCGGAATTGCCACAGGCGTTCAATACATTTCGCAGGAAGCGATCGCGACCAATGCGCTTGATAGGTGAGCCTGAGAACAGGGTTCGGAATGTAGGGTCATCCAAGGTCAGCAGGTAAGCAAGAGAGGGCGAGCGAAGATCGTCGCGGGCACGCAGCTTGGACTCGCGTGCAGTTTCAGCAAATTTATTCCACGGACATACGGCAAGACAATCATCGCAACCATAGATACGGTTGCCCATCGCCTTGCGGAACTCGAGTGCGATCGGTTCTTTATGCTCGATAGTGAGATAGGAAATGCACCGGCGTGCGTCGAGCTGATAGGGAGCAGGAAAAGCCGAGGTCGGACAGGCGTCGAGACAGGCACGACATGAGCCGCAGTGATCGTGCTCTTTGGTGTCCGAAGGCAGCGCGGCTGTTGTGAAAATGGTGCCGAGAAAGAGCCAGGACCCATGCCTCCGGCTGACCAGATTGGTGTGCTTGCCTTGCCAGCCAAGCCCTGCGGCTTCTGCCAGTGGCTTCTCCATGACAGGTGCCGTATCAACGAACACTTTAAGATCTTCGCCAGTGGCCCGCGAGGCAAACCGGCTGGCTACGCCTTTCAACTTGCCCTTTATAATGTCGTGATAATCACGGTTCTGCGCGTAGACGGAAATCGCTGCCTTGTCTTTTTGCTCAAGGATAGTGAGTGGATTGCTGTCGGGGCCGTAATTCATGGCCAGAACAATGATCGAGCGAACTTCCGGCCAAAGAGCTTGCGGACTGCTTCGACGCTCCTCGGTTTCCCGCATCCATTCCATGCTTGCGTGACGCCCAAGCGACAAATATTCGCGCAGCCGCTCTTCAGCTTGTGGGATTGAGTCCGGACTAGTGATCGCGATGACATCGAAGCCAGCAGCCCGCGATTCTTCGATAATGAATTGTTTAAGCCGCTCTTGCTGATTTAGGTTCATTTGCATGACAACCGTGCATGAGAACTTAAATACCCTATAAGATCAAAAATCCAGATCACCATAGTGCGATGCAGGGGGCAAGCCGCGCACGCGGTCCGAAAGAAGCGGGCGGAAGGAGGGTCGGGACTTCATCCGGGTATACCAATCGCGTGCCGCACGATACTCGGCCCATTTTATCTCTCCAAGATAGTCTAGAATGGAGATGGAGGCCGCAGCAGCCATGTCTGCATAGGTCGGTGCAGGTCCAGCCAGCCAATTGCGTGTGGCGGTCAACCAGTCAATATATCTCATATGCTGGGTAATATTTGCCCGGGCGGCGCGGATGGCAGCGCTGTCAGGTGCGCCTCCACCCTGCTCGGCTGTCATATGCAACTTGAAGATGCGTTCACGCGCCATATGCCGTGTCACTTCATTTTCAAACTTGCTCAAGAACCAGTCAACAAGCCGGCGTACCTCTGCGCGATTGAGCGAGTCTTCCGGAAACAAACGACGGCTGCGTTTTAATGCGCCACGTGTTTCGTCAATATATTCGGCAATCACCGATGCCCCGGCCACAGGCACGTCACCTTCTGCAAGCAATACGGGCAATGTACCTGCGGGATTGAGCGACAGAAATTCCTTGCGGCGTGCCCAACTGTTTTCCTCGATCAACTGCACTTCAATGTCATATTCATTGAGGATCAGTCGCACATATCGCGAGCCGGTGGACATGGGATGATGAAAAAGCGTCAACATGGCAGATATTCTAAATCTTTCGAACTGGCATTTTGCGGGTCGGCATCGTATTGCGAACATGGCAGACACCGGGCCAATGCTATAGGCGCAACGGCGGCATGAGACAAGTAAACACGATTTAACAGGCGGGTTCTTATCGCTGAATAATTTCTTAAACGAGAATCGGTTAAGACAAAAATTGTGCAGTGTATTCAATTGTAGCGGTGCCCTTTTGGCGGGGCGGGAACCGCAATACGGATTAAGAAAGCGGTAAGCATAAACATGGAAACTCAGACAATTGTCGAAGCGCTTTTCTTGGGATTGCTGGAGGGGCTTACCGAATTCATCCCTGTTTCTTCGACAGGACACCTGCTGCTTGCAGGCCATTTTCTCGGTTTCGAGTCAAATGGTAAGACCTTCGAAGTGCTGATCCAGCTCGGTGCGATCCTTGCTATTCTGACTGTTTACTCCGCACGCCTTCTGAAAATAGCACGTGATTTGCCCAATGATCCGAAGGCCCGGCGTTTTGTAATCGGTGTGCTGATTGCATTTCTGCCCGCCGTTTTCATTGGCGTTCTTGCCCATGGGCTCATCAAGGCAATCCTGTTTGAATCGCCAATGCTGATTTGTACGATGCTGATACTGGGTGGGCTTATCCTTCTATGGGTGGATAGGCTCGACCTGAAGCCACGTTATACGGATGCGATGGATTTTCCATTGCCGCTCTATTTGAAAATCGGCCTTTTCCAGTGCTTTGCCATGATCCCCGGCACGTCGCGTTCTGGCTCGACCATTGTCGGAGCTTTGCTTTTGGGCGCTGATAAGCGTTCGGCGGCTGAGTTCTCGTTCTTTCTTGCTATGCCCACCATGGCAGGCGCTTTTGCCCTCGACCTTTTCAAGAACCGCAATATCCTGACATTTGATGATGTGACGTTGATCGGCGTCGGCTTCCTTGCGGCCTTCATCTCCGCCGTGCTCGTAGTGCGTTATCTGTTGGGTTACGTATCTCGCCACGGTTATGGTCTTTTTGCCTGGTGGCGGCTTGTTGTCGGTACGGTGGGCCTGGTCGCTTTGATATTGATGCGCTAAGTCGCTGCTTTTCCATAGACTGAAGACAGCCAATGGGCGGAATATTTCCGCCCGCCAGAGGTTTTTTGCAAAGTATAGATGAATTATTATTCACGTGATGAATTTTATTGACAGTCTCTTTTCTTTGAGATTAGTTACCCATGCTGGCATTCGAGGAGGAGTGCCGGTTTTCGCAAAGTAAAGTGGCTGCATTCGAAGCGCCGCGGACAAATGGGAGGGGCTTCGGCCTCGAGGAGGACACTTGCGTACTTTTTTGGGCACGACCGCGATGGCGGTCCTTGCAGCAACATTATTTGCATCGCCAGCCAAGGCTGAAACGGAATCGCCGTTTCGCTGCAAGCCGGGTGAAAAATATGTCATGAACGTCATGGTGTCGGGTGTCGAATACTGGTTCCCGGTTTACGAGATGTTCAAGCAGGCAGGCAAGCAGCTTGGCTGCGAGACGGCCTATACCGGAACACCGGAATATGACGTCAACAAGCAGATCGCCAGTTTTGATCAGGCATTGGCACAGAACCCGGCAGGCATTCTGGTTCACCCAATGAACTCGGATCCCTTCATCGAGCCAATCAACCGCGCTATCGGTCAGGGAACGGCAGTCGTGACATTTGCGGCGGACTCGCCATTGTCAAAACGCATATCGTTCATCACTTCGGATAATATTCGTGAAGGCACCTATGCGGCTGATGCCCTTGCCAACAAGCTTGGTGGCAAGGGCGAATATGCGGTGCTGGAAAATCCAGGTCAGGATAATCACGACAAGCGTGTAACGGCATTTGTTGACCGCATGAAGGAAAAGTGGCCGGATATGAAATTGGTTGGCCGCGCTGCCTCCAATCAGGACCCGACAAAAGCCTATCAAGGCTTGATGAGTATCGTGCAGGCCAATCCTAATCTTGGTGCAGTGTTCATGCCGGAGGCCAACTCGGCAATCGGAGCGGCTCAGGCAAATAAGGAAAGCGGCGGTAAAATCCTCGTCATGTGTGCGGACGTCAACGCCAATATTCTCGACATGATCAAAGCCGGTGAAGTCTTTGGCTCTATCAACCCCAATCAGGGCATGCAGGGCTATATGGGTTTCATGCTGCTCTGGTTGGCCAAGCATCCGGAACTGATCGATCCTATGAACGATGCCAAGCGGGCAGGGTTCAACCCGATGAGCATTCCATTCGTTGACAATGGTCTGTCCATCGTCACAGCGGAAAATGCGGATGATTTCTTCTGGGACAAGTACCTGAAGCGTCGCGGTACCAAAGGGATCGAGGAGTAGACTTCGCAATCCGCTATCCGGATTTGCAAAGTCCGGGTAGCGTCTTGTGAAGTATTGGGGAGGAGCGTCATCATGCCGAAGCCGGTTCTGGACATCCACAACGTCACAAAGCACTTCGGTGCGGTAAAGGCGTTGACGAATGTAAGTTTCAGCCTCCATCGCGGGGAAATTCACGCGATCTGCGGCGAAAACGGAGCCGGCAAATCGACGCTGATGAATATCATTGCCGGTGTGCTGCAACCGGATGAGGGTGAAATCCTCGTGGAAGGCGAGGCGGTGAAAATCGCCTCTCCTTCAATAGCCCAATCATTTGGTCTGGGGCTTGTGCACCAGGAAATCGCGCTTTGTCCTGATGCGAGCGTGGCGGAAAATATCTTCATGGCTGCGACGAGCCGCCAGCGATCGTTCCTGATGGACTATCGTAAATTGGAACGTAAGGCGCAGGAAGTCATGAACCGGCTTGCACCGATCGACGTGCGCCGAAAGGTTGCGGATCTGTCCATTTCCAGCCAACAGCTGGTGGAGATCGCCAAGGCTCTGACACTGGATTGCCGGGTACTGATCTTTGACGAACCAACAGCTGCATTGACCGAAGCCGAAACCCGCATATTGTTCGATATTATTCGGGATCTGAAAGCGAACGGCATTTCCATTATTTACATCAGTCATCGAATGGCTGAGATTTTCTCGCTCTGCGACCGTGTCACAGTTCTGCGCGACGGCCGATATGTGTCCACGGAGAGGGTGGCAGATGTGACGCCCGATGATGTTGTCCGCCGTATGGTGGGCCGTGAAATAACCCAGCTCTATCCGCCTAAACAGCAAAGCGCTGAGGTGTCAGGCGAGACAATCCTTTCGGTTCATGGCCTTGGTGACAGAAGCCGCTTCCTTGATATCAATATCGAGTTGAACAAAGGCGAGATACTAGGCATTGGCGGTCTGATCGGCTCTGGCCGCACGGAGATTGCCGAGGGCATTTGCGGTCTGCGGGCGATCACGGATGGCGAAATCCGCTTGCACTGTCAGGTACAGGCAATCAAGACTTACACGGATGCCGTAGAGGCTGGCATCGTCTATCTTTCCGAGGATCGCAAAGGTTCTGGCGTTTTCCTCGACATGTCGATCGCCCAGAATATTTCCGTTCTCAATCTCAAGGCGCTGACGGGACATCTGGGGCTGATTAATGCGCGGGGCGAAGCACAGCTTGCCCACGCATTCGCGCAGCGGCTGAATATTCGTATGGCCAACATTGACACGCCTGTATCAGCGCTCAGTGGCGGCAATCAGCAAAAGGTCGCGATTGCCAAACAGCTCGCGGTGCAACCGAAGGTCATCCTGATGGATGAGCCGACGCGCGGCATTGATGTCGGCGCAAAATCCGAAATTCACCTGTTGCTTCGCGATCTGGCAAGGTCCGGCATCGGAATCATTGTCATCTCGTCAGAGCTGCCGGAATTGCTTGGATTATGTGACCGGGTGCTGGTTATCCGGGAGGGAAAGATCGCGGGTGAACTCGGCGCAGATGAGATGACGGAGGAGGCGGTGATACGGCTGGCTTCCGGTGTCAATCAAAGCGAACAAACACGGTTGGCGACAGATCATGCTGCCTGAAAAGTCTATGGGAGAAAACAACATGGTGGCTGAAACAATCGGAGTAAGTGCTACGCGGACACCGTCCTGGAAAAGGCTGGGTTCAATGCGGGAAGCTGGGCTGATCGCGATCATTCTGGCGCTGTGCATTGCCATGAGCTTTGCTTCGCCGCATTTTCTGACGCTCGGCAATTTCCGCGCCATGCTGATGAGCTTTTCCGTTGAAGGCATTGTTGTGGTTGGCATGACAATTCTGCTCATCGTCGGCGGTATCGATCTGGCGGTGGGTTCCGTAGTCTGCTTCGCAATGGTGCTTTCAGGTTCGCTTTTCCTTGCGGGACTGGACCCGTGGAGCGCCTCTCTTATCGGTATTCTGGCAAGCAGTCTGATTGGCTGCGTGATGGGCTTCTTTGTTACCGTTGTCGGACTTAATCACTTCATCACTTCGCTCGCCGGAATGGTGATTGTACGTGGCCTTTGCCTTATAATCACCAAAGGAACGCCGCTCTCGCTCTTCACCCTACCCCCCGCGTTCAAGGCAATCGGGCAGGGCAGTTTTCACGGTGTGCCCTATGTCATCATTATTTTCGTGGCGGTGGTGGTGCTCTTCGATTTCCTCTTGCGTCGTTCGACTGCATTGCGAAAAGTTTTCTACACGGGAAGCAATGAAAAGGCCGCTCTTTACTCAGGCATCAGGACCAATCAGGTCAAGTTCTGGGTGACTGTTCTCTGTTCCACGCTCGCCGGGGTGGCAGGCGTCATCTATATGTCACGCTTCGGTGCGGCGACCCCTACATTCGGCGTCGGCATGGAGCTGAACATCATCGCAGCGGCTGTTATTGGCGGCGCGTCATTGAATGGCGGATCGGGAACAATTCTTGGTGCGATCCTCGGCATTGCCCTGCTTTCGGTGGTCACAAGCTCGCTGGTTCTGCTTAATGTATCGGTTTACTGGCAGGACATGATCAAGGGTTGCATTCTACTCGGCGCAGTATCCATTGACCACTTTTTGCACAAGCGTAAGGCTTCCTGATATGACTGTCGTCAGACTCAACGCAAAACTATCTCCAGCACCACGCGAGGAGATCGTCATTGCCAGGCAAATGCATCAGGCATTGGTGTTGCACTTCGTGGAAGGCCTGACACAAGCGCAGATCGCCGATCAGCTCGGCGTATCACAGCCGACAGTCAATCGCCTCATTAAGCGCGGGCGTCAGCTCGGACTGGTCGAAATCAAGATAAAGTCACCTGTTGAACCGCTCATCGATCTGGAAGAACGGTTGCTTGCGCTGGGGGGTATCAATCGGGCTGCCGTGGTGCCCACAGTGTCGGACAATCCGCAAACAGCATTGCAGGCGGTTGGTGAAGCGGCGGCTAGGTTGCTCCTGCAGCAGATTTCCGATGGCGATACAATCTGTATCACAGGCGGCAAGGGCGTCAGTGCCGTTGTTGCCGGGCTGCAGGTGCCGCGGCCGTTCAATATCGAGGTTGTGCCCGCAACTGGGTGTGTCCAGGGCAAGCATTACACTGATGTCAATCACGTTTCGACATTGTTGGCCGACAAGCTCGGCGGACGGGCTTATCAAATTCATGCGCCACTCTTTGCAGATACGGCGGCAGAACGATCGATGCTTATCAATATGCGGTCGGTCGCGGATGTTTTTAAGCGTGCGCGGGAAGCCAAAGTCGCAGTTGTCGGTATTGGCTCCATCCTGACCGATGATTCGAGCTATTATGACTTGCACCCATCGTCGAGTACCGACCGGGAAGCGATTGAGCGCTCCGGTGCAAGCTGCGAACTGCTGGCCCATCTGCTGGACGACCGGGGGCAGGTTTGCGGCTACAGCTTAAACGACTCCCTCGTTTCACTCACATTGAGTGAATTCGCCTCGATTCCAACAAAGATTGGCGTGGCGAGTGGGCCGAACAAGGCAAAGCCAATTCTCAGCATTATGCGCGGCAACCATCTGGATACGCTGGTGACGGATGAAGCAACGGGTATGCGTATTTTAGAAATTGCAGAGGCAGAAGGAAGCTGGGCATGAATAATGGGCAATTGATACGTGCCATTGGCAAGTCCGGTGTAAATGCCTCGGCTGTTGGCTTGGGGACATGGGCCATCGGCGGCTGGATGTGGGGTGGCACTGATGAAAATCAGTCCATAGCCGCAATACAGGCCTCCCTTGATGCCGGTGTCAGTTTAATCGACACAGCTCCCGCCTATGGCCTTGGGCGCTCGGAAGAGATCGTTGGCAGGGCGTTGAAGGGAAGGCGTGACAAGGCAATCATTGCCACCAAATGTGGGCTGGTCTGGCACACGCAGAAGGGACAGCATTTTTTCGATCAGGATGGAAAACCGGTTCATCGCTATCTCGGGCGCGATGCGATTTTCCACGAGATCGATGAGAGTCTCAAAAGGCTGGGTACCGATTATATAGATCTGTATATCACGCATTGGCAGGACCCGACGACACCCATCGAGGAGACCGTACAGGCACTGGAAGATTTGCGCAGTGCCGGCAAAATCCGCGCAATCGGCGCAAGTAATCTTAGCCAGAACGAACTCAAAGCCTATGTCGCAACCGGCTCGCTGGATGCCATACAGGAACGGTTCAGTATGATCGATCGCGAAATCGAGACGAATCTACTTCCGGTCACTCGAGAGCAAGGCGTATCTACACTGAGCTATTCTTCTCTGGCGCTTGGGCTCCTTGCCGGGACGATTGATCCGCATCGCGTGTTTTCGGGTGATGATCAACGTAAGGATAATCCCCGCTTTTCTACCAGTAATCGTTTGAAGGCCAAACAGTTTGCCGAGGCAATCCAGCCCGTAGCAGAAAAGCATCAGGCGAGTGTCGCCCAAGCGGTGATTGCATGGACGCTGGCACAACCCGGCGTGACATTTGCCCTGTGCGGTGCACGAAATCCGGAACAGGCTTTGGAAAATTCCAGAGCCGGAACAATAAGACTTGATGAGCAAGACCTTGCGGCCCTTGACGCGGCCATCGCAGTGAAACTGACAAATATGGACAGGTAACGGGCTGCATCATGAAGCGTGAAGAAGTATTTGACGGGCTTCGTCGGAGCCTGAAGGTGGACGTGTGTGTCATCGGCGGCGGAATAAATGGTCTCAGCGTGTTCCGCGAACTGGCGCTGCAGGGCATCAATGTTCTGCTTGTCGAGAGGAATGATTATTGTTCGGGCGCCAGCTCAGCTCTTTCGCGCATGGTTCATGGCGGTCTTCGCTATCTCGAAAACGGTGAATTCAATCTGGTGAAGGAATCACTGGTTGAACGCGACCGCCTGCTTCGCAACGCCCCACATATGGTCGCGCCCTTGCCTACGACCGTGCCGGTTTTCAGTTTATTCTCTGGCCTTGCCAACGGTGCTGTGCGTTTTCTTGGCCTGACCCGCAAACCAAGCAGGCGCGGCGCTCTCGCCATAAAGGCAGGCTTAAGCATTTATGATTTTCTGACACGCAAGCGCGCTTTGATGCCCAAACATCAATTTCGCGGGCGGCAAGCCAGTCTTGGCAAATGGCCAGCGCTCAACCCAGCCATCAAAAGTTCGGCGACCTATCACGATGCTTGGGTCAGCCATCCAGAGCGAATAGGAATTGAACTGCTCCAGGACGGCATGTCAGCCAATGCTTCGGCCCGTGCGGTCAATTATGCCGAACTTCGCCGGGATGCGTCGGGCGTTTTTGCTGTCCATGACCATATCAGCGGAGCCGCCATAACCATAAAGCCAGACCTGATTGTCAATGCGACGGGCGGCTGGATAGATATGGCCAACGCCACATTGTTTCCAAAAAATGCCTTGTCTGCGCCGCTCATGGGCGGCACCAAGGGATCTCACCTCATCATCGACAATGCCGAGCTTCTGAAAGCCCTTGATGGCCATATGATCTATTACGAGAATGAGGATGGCCGCGTCTGCATTCTCTTTCCCTATCTTGGTAAGGTGCTGGTTGGCTCTACGGATATTCGGGTTGATAACCCGGAGAATGTCACCTGCACCCCGGAGGAACGAGACTACATTCTGCAATCCTTGGCCTTCGTGCTGCCGGCAATCAAGATAAGGCCGGAAGAAATCGTCTATCAGTTTTCCGGCGTGCGTCCGCTGCCTGCGAGCAAGGATCAGTTTACGGGGCGCATCCCGCGAGATCATTTTTGCACTTTTGTCGAGCACGACAACAGCGGCCCGCCTGTCCTTTGCATGATCGGCGGCAAGTGGACAACGTTCCGTTCCTTTGGCGAACTGGCTGCCAATATGGCTCTGTCCAAACTTGGCCGTGAGCGACGAGTGGCTACAGAGGATCGCGCCATTGGCGGAGGCCGGGCTTTCCCGGCGAATAGTGATGAATGGATATCGCGTGTCGCTGCCCTGACCGGCCTTGAGGAACAGCGTATTGATCAATTGTTCCAACGATATGGAACAGATGCTGAAGGGCTCGCACAATTCATTGCTGCGGGGAACGATGAAGCAATGCCGCATCCAGGCTACTCAAGGCGCGAGATTCTGTTCCTGATCAGAAACGAAGCGGTTGAGCATTTGGACGACATCCTGCTGCGGCGCACCACCTTGGCGATCAGCGGAGAGCTTTCACTATCGATGACAGACGCGGTTCTGGGCCTGCTCGCCGCTGAAAAGGAATGGTCTGTTGCACGCCGCAATGATGAGCGAGCGAAGTTTTTATGCCTGCTCTCAGAGCGGCATGGCGCTGATATCGCCGCACAAAGCGCACGAAATGAAGAAGGAGACTATCATGAGAAACAACAGCAAGGTTCGGATGAACCGTCTTTTCGGCAAGGGGCGCTGCCTCGACGTGGCGATCGATCACGGAGTGTGCAATGAGCCGACCTTCCTGAATGGTCTGGAGGATATGGAATCTGTCGTGAAGGCATTGGTTGCTGCAGCTCCAGACGCCATACAGATGAATTACGGCCAAGCCGATCTTTTGCAAAACGTGGACGGGAAAGATAAGCCCGCATTGGTCATGCGTATCGACATGGGCAATCCTTACAACCCGTTTCGTCACCGCAATATGTGGGCGGTTTTGCAGAATGAAGCCGAGCCACTGATTGGCGCGATCGAAATGGATGCAGCCTGCGTCGTCGTCAATCTGTTCATGCTGCCCGATGAGCCGGACCTGTTTCGGCAATGTGTTCAAAACATTTCACGTGTGCGCGCCGATTGCGACAAATACGGGTTGCCATTGATGATTGAGCCGCTGGTCATGCAGCCGGTCACCGAGCGGGGAGGCTATATGGTTGATGGCGATGCGGATAAGATCGTAACGCTGACACGGCTTGCCCGCGAGATGGGGGCCGATATCGTCAAGGCTGATCCGACAACCAATGCAGAGGATTTTCATCGCGTTGTTGAAGCCGCCCGCTGCCCGGTTCTTGTGCGCGGTGGCGGCAAAGAAGACTTGAAGAACGTGTTCGTCAAATCGGCAGCTTTAATGCAGCAGGGCGCGATGGGTATGGTCTATGGCCGCAATATCTACCAGCATGCAAATCCGGGGGCTGTGGTTCGTGGACTAATGGCCATAATCCATGACGATGCCAGCGGCGAGGATGCCTACGCGCTTTATCAAGAGGGCTGAGCATAAGCATAGAACCTGAGGAGGGGTTCCGGATGGGAGAATATCTATTAGGGCTCGATGCTGGCAACACGATCATCAAGGCGGTGATCTTTGACAGGCAAGGCCGTGAAATCGCTTCAGCTGCACAGGAAGGGCACAGTGCGATGCCCTTTCCCGGGCATGTGGAGCGGGGTCTCGGGGAACTTTGGGAGAATGCCAAGCTTGTCATCAGAACCTGCATCGAACAGGCCGGGATCGAGCCTGAAGATATCGCAGCAATCGGCTGTGCGGGACATGGCAATGGGCTTTATACGCTGGATCATTCCGGTGAACCATTGTTTGCAATCCAGTCGCTGGACACACGTGCAGCACCACTTGTCGAGTCATTATTGGCTGAAGGCGTCGGAGATCGCACCTATCCGATAGGTTTGCAACGTCCCTGGCCATCCCAAACCCCAACCCTGCTGGCGTGGATCAAGCGTAATCGACCGGAAACCTTTCGTAAGATCGGGACAGTGTTTCTGTGCAAGGATTTCGTGGTCAATCGCTTGACGGGTGCGCGGGTCAGTGAAGTGTCCGACATGACCGGCTGCGGATTGTTGAATGTTGCCGAACGCCGCTATGACCAAGACCTTCTGGACGCGTTCGGTTTGGGCGACTGCATGGACATGCTGCCGCCTTTGATCGAAAGTGCGGACATTGCGGGAACGGTCACGGCGAAGGCGGCTGCTGAAACCGGATTGGCCGCTGGAACGCCAGTCATTGGCGGATTCTTTGACGTGATCGCTTCCGCCATCGGGTCCGGGGTCACGCGCACGGGTGCCGCTTCCATCATTGCTGGAACATGGAGTATTAACCAGGTGATCATTGATCGCCCGCGCCTGGAAGGCCCGGTGTTCATGTCATCGACCTTTGATCGCGATCGCTATATGGCGATTGAATCGAGTGCTACTTCAGCAGCCAATCTTGAATGGCTGGTGCGTGAATTCTTCCATGGCGAGCAGCCGGATGGTCAATCACCATTCGATGTCTGCTGCGAATTGGCATCATCAATTGAGCCAGCGGCAAATGATCCAATCTACCATCCCTTTCTTTATGGCGCGCAACAGGACGGTAATGCGCGGGCGGGTTTCTACGGTGTTGCAGGCTGGCATACAAAAGGCCATATGGTTCGAGCATTGCTGGAAGGCGTAGCTTTCGGCCATCGCCAGCACATCGAAATGATGCGCGCCGCCGGAGCGAGCTTCAACGAGGCCGTGCTCTCCGGTGGCGGTTCGCGCAGCTTGATCTGGCCGCAAATATTCGCCGATGTGCTGGGTTTGCCTGTATCCATTGCCCGCTCAAGCCAGACGGGTGCGCTGGGGGCTGCCATCGCGGCAGGAACGGGAATTGGCATATTCGCAGATTTTTCTGCTGGTGCTGAAGCAATGGTCACCAGTGAGCGGCACTACAAGCCCGATGCAAAACGAGCAAAGCATTATGAACGTCGCTACCAATTATACCTCGAGATTGCCGCAGCTATGGCTCCAATCTGGCGGCAAATGGCGGAAAGCGATGCAGTCGCGACCGAGGTGGCAGCGTGAATATGCATCGCAGCGAGCAAGCCTTCGATGAGGGCGTCTACGACTTTATCATCGTCGGGGCTGGTTCGGCGGGGTGCGTTCTTGCCAACAGGCTTTCTGCCAATCCAAAGCATCGCGTTCTCTTGCTTGAGGCTGGCGGAAACGACCGATACCACTGGATACACGTGCCAATCGGCTATCTCTTTTGCATGGGGAATCCCAGAACCGACTGGATGATGAAGACCGCTGCTGAAGCAGGTTTGAATGGCCGGACGCTACCCTATCCACGCGGCAAGGTGCTGGGTGGCTGTTCGTCGATCAATGGCATGATTTATATGCGCGGACAGGCAGCCGATTACGATGGCTGGCGTCAGGCAGGCAATACTGGCTGGGGCTGGGATGACGTGCTGCCCTATTTTCTCAAGTCTGAAGACAATTATCGTGGAAAGTCCGCCTTGCATGGAGCTGGCGGTGAATGGCGGGTGGAACGTCAAAGATTATCCTGGCCCATTCTCGATGCATTTCGGGATGCGGCGGAAGAGCTTGGCATTCCCAAAACGGAAGATTTTAATACCGGCGATAATGAGGGCTCGGGCTATTTCGAAGTTAATCAGCGTGGCGGCTTACGCTGGAATACCACCAAGGCGTTTCTTCGCCCTGCCATGAAGCGACGCAACTTGCGGGTCGTGACCGGGGCAGAAGTGGAGCGGGTGGAATTCGAAGGCAAGCGGGCCGTGCGGATCGGTTATCGTTTGCAGGGCCGAGCCTGCATTGCACGCGCTTCGGGCGAAATTATTCTGTCGGCAGGCGCAATCAACTCTCCGAAAATCCTGGAACTGTCCGGCATCGGAAACCCTGCCATTTTGAAAGATGCAGGCGCTGCGCCCTTGCACGATCTGCCTGGGGTGGGTGAAAATCTGCAGGACCATCTTCAAATCAGGACAGTGTTTCGCATCGAAGGTGCGCGAACATTGAACCAACTTTATCACAATCTCTTCTCGCGGGCTGCCATGGGGTTCGAATATGCGCTACGCCGCTCAGGACCTTTGTCCATGGCCCCGAGTCAGCTCGGCATTTTTGCAAAAAGCGATCCCGGACTCCTAACGCCTGATATTGAATACCACGTGCAACCGCTCAGCACAGATCGGCTGGGCGAACCTCTGCATCGCTATCCCGCTGTTACCATCTCGGTTTGCAATTTGCGGCCAGAAAGCAGAGGTACAGTCCATATAAGCAAGGCTGATTCCAGCCTTCCACCCAATATCAAGCCGAACTACCTGTCGACGGTGGGCGACAGGCTGCTTGCAGCCCGGTCAATTCGTCATGCCCGAAATCTGATGGCGACCAAGGCTGCAATGAAATACCACCCACAGGAAATGCTGCCTGGAACGCAATATCAAAGCGATGACGAGTTAATTCATCGCGCAGGTGATATTGCGACGACGATTTTTCATCCGGTGGGTACGTGCCGGATGGGCAGTGACAATATGGCGGTCGTCAATACGGACTTGCAGGTGCATGGGCTGGAAAGGTTGCGGATTGTGGATGCATCGGTGATGCCATCCATCGTCTCTGGCAATACAAACTCGCCGGTTATCATGATCGCAGAAAAAGCTGCTGACCTAATTCTGGCAGCAGCCCGCTAGGGCAAACTTTGCTCTAATCAAGCAGGCTTCTGGCTGGAATACTGACCCTGCACGCGGAAGCGCCAAAGATATGACGGCAAAATCGTCTCAATGGTTTGCGGACGAATGCCGAGGCCTTCAAGCGTGCGCCCTTCTGCCTTTGCTTGTTCGGAAACGACATTGTCATTTCTAAGCTGGATCACCTGATCGGAAGTAATCATCGGCTTTGGCAATAGCCCAAGGATCGAGCCTTGTATGGATGCTACCCAGAATGGAATGGGGAGGAATGCCCGCTTGCGGCCAATAACACGGAGCATTTCTTCCATGCACTGGCGGAACGTCAGAACTTCTCCGCCGCCTAATTCGTAAATTCTGCCCTGCTGCAAGGCACCGTCGACAGAACGCGCGATCACCTCGGCCACATCGCCGACATAAACCGGTTGAAACTTTGTATGACCACCGCCGACCAACGGCAGGAACGGGGATATGCGCGCCATGCCCGCAAACTTGTTGAAGAATCCATCCTCCGGTCCAAAAATAACGGACGGGCGGATAATATACGCCTCCGGCAGAATTTTCAGAACGGCTTCTTCAGCGCGCCCTTTCGTACTGGCATATGCGGATTGCGATTGCGAATGAGCACCCAGCGCCGACATATGGGTGAGGGGAACGCCTGCTGCACGGGCAGCTTCAGCAACAGCACGCGCGCCAAAATCATGTACCGTGCTGAAACGCTGGCTGCCCCCCTCATAAAGGATGCCAACCAGATTGATGACATGGTCAGAACCGGCGACTGCGCGATCCACCGACCAACGGTAGCGCAGATTGGCTTGAACTGCCTGAATTTGACCAACGCCACCCAATGGCTGCAGATGAAATGCAAGATCAGGGCGTCGAACCGCGACCCGAACCCGGTAGCCGCGTTTGGCGAGCGCGCGAACCACGTGACGACCGACAAAGCCAGAGCCTCCAAAAACAGTAACCAGTTTTGGTTTGGTGATTGTCATTGAACTCTCCTGAGCAGTCAAAACGTACAACAGCTATTTCTATGCTGTTTAATGCGTTTTGATGTCGACGCAAAGGCCTGTTGTCTCACGAATCTCGCGGCGCGTTGCCGCGCTTTGAACCATATAGATCGTCAGGCCGACATGCGCAGCATGATTTCGGCGTTTAAAAGAATGCGCTCATTTGCCGGTAATACTGTTTTGGTGTCACGCGTTTCGCCGAGCTTCTGAAACATCAATTCGACCGCCAGCCGACCGATTTCCTTATGGTTTTGCGCAACAGTGGTGAGCGGCGGGCACATATAACGAGCAAAGGGCTGGTCATCGTGCCCTGCCAAGCGAAGGTCATCATTCTGACGCCGGCCAATCTTCAGTCCCGCTTGATAGGCCGCGGCCGAAAGGCCTGCCGCTATGCGGTCATTGCCGCATAGCACGGTCTTGGTCGGAAAAGATCCGTTTCGCAGGATTCGAACAGCGGCATCAAAGGCGAATTTTTCAAGGTTCCATGTGTTTTCTGGATCTACGGGCACAAAAAGCGGCTCCAAGCCCAGATCATCCATTGCCGCGACATAGGCGCTCCTGCGACCCTGCACATTATTGTTAAGCGGCGGCATGCCAAAATAACATGGAGCGTCGCCTGATCTGGTTAGATAATCCACGATGAGCTTGACGCTCTGCCTGTTATCGGTTCCCACGAAGGGGGACGTATCATCAAGCGAGGAGTCAATATACACAATGGGTACTGACTCAGCGGCTTTTGCCAGTTTTTCCTGATGTGATGACGAGCCGAGCGCGCCTATGATAACGCCAGCTACATTCATGGATTGGAATGTTTCAAGCGCGCGCTGCTCAAGCTCCGGTCGTCCTTCGGAGCTTTGCATGAAAACCATATAGCCTGCCAAACCCGCCAAATCCTGTATGCGACGTGTCAGCGACATATAGAATGGATCGTTGGAATTAGGCACGATCACGCCAAGAATATGCGTTCTTCGATTGCTGGCAAAAAGGTTGGGCTTGTAACCGGAGCGAAGGATCGCGGCTTCGACAATTTTGCGCGTGCTTTTGCGGACAGACGATGGATCGTTAAAGTATTTCGACACTGTCGGGCGCGAAAGACCAGCAAATTCGGAAAAGTCTTCCATAGTTTTGATGTCTTTGGGCATCGGTTAAATTCCTTTTTGGACCACAGGCAATCCGAAAAAAAGAATTGCAGGCTGAGTCCTGATAAATGAATGAGGTCAAAACTGTGCAACTTTCAGTTGCACAAATATTCGTAAAAGTAGCAATTAAGCGTATAGTGAGATGATATTCATTTGCTAAAGATCTAATGTTAATTCATTGATTGCAAAAAACCATATAAATACTTTTCCGGCCGATTAATGCACGTATCTGAACCAATAGGTTTTAATAATCTATGCTGGAATAAATTTCTAGCTGCCAGATTCGATATTGTTGAAATAGTATTCAAATCCAGACTGCTAAGGAGTGAATATGACATTTGCGCCCATACCATCGCAGCACTACGCAAATGTCGATTTCGTAGAGACATGGCATGGAGATTGACTGATGGAAGGCGCAATACCAAATCCGGAAGTATTCACACACGTACGGGTCATCATAGGCATTATTCTCGGACTCAGCGTATCGCGTCTGCTTACCGGTGTTGCCCGGATCATCCAGCATCCGCAGCACAGAAATATCTATGTCGTTCATTTGGGCTGGGTGCTTTTTACCCTGCTTACGGTGGTCCATTTCTGGTGGTTTGAGTTCTATCTTCACCAGCTGGTGCTATGGAAATTTGAGGCCTATCTCTTCGTCATCTTTTTCGCCAGCTTGCACTTTCTGGCATGCGCTATGCTGTTTCCGGACAGTATGGAGGGCTATGACGGCTATGAAGATTACTTCATGTCCCGCAGAGCCTGGTTTTTCGGCATTATGATATCGATATTTGTTTTCGATTTTATCGATACCGCAATGAAGGGGCACGCCCACTTCCTCTCTCTCGGGCCTGAATATCCCTTGCGTAATCTGGCGCTGATAGGGCTGCTCAGTGCCGGGATTTACTTCAGCAACCGAAGAGCCCGATTTGCAATTCTGGTCGCAGCTCTAATCATTCAAATGGCTTTCATCCTCGTTCAGTTCGATACGATCTAGTTTAGGAACAAGCCCTTGCAACAAAAAACCCGCCGGCGAACCGGCGGGTTTTTTAACTCAAGTCCGAAAGTGGACTTAGTTCTTTTCGCGGTTCTTCAGGGCTGCGCCGAGAATGTCGCCGAGCGAAGCGCCGGAGTCTGTCGAACCATACTGGGCAACAGCTTCCTTCTCTTCAGCGATTTCAAGCGCCTTGATGGAAACCTGCAGCTTGCGGGTCTTCTTGTCGAAAGCGATGACGCGCGCGTCTGCCTTCTGACCAACAGTGAAGCGCTCTGGACGCTGTTCGTCGCGGTCACGGGACAGATCAGCACGGCGGATGAAGGTGTCGAGGTCGTGATCGACCAGACGCACTTCAAGGCCACCATCGGTGATCGCCGTAACTTCTACGGTTACAACGGCGTTCTTGCGCAATTCACCCGAAGTCGCTGCTTCGCCGACCTTGTCGCCGGTAAGCTGCTTGATGCCAAGCGAGATGCGCTCTTTCTCGACGTCAACGTCGAGAACTTGCGCCTTGACCATGTCACCCTTGTTGTACTCTTCGATGACCTGTTCGCCTGGACGATTCCAGTCGAGATCGGAGAGGTGAACCATGCCGTCTACATCGCCATCGAGGCCAATGAACAGGCCAAACTCGGTCTTGTTCTTGACTTCGCCTTCGACGATCGTACCGACAGGGAACTTTTCAGCAAAAGTGGTCCAAGGGTTGTCGAGTGTCTGCTTGAGACCGAGGGAGATGCGGCGCTTGACCGGATCCACTTCGAGAACAACGACTTCGACTTCCTGTGTTGTCGAGAGCAGCTTGCCCGGATGCACGTTCTTCTTTGTCCAGGACATTTCAGAAACGTGGATAAGGCCTTCGATGCCTGGCTCTATCTCAACGAATGCACCGTAATCAGTGATGTTGGTAACCGTACCGGTGATCTTTTTGCCGATTGGGTACTTCGCACCGATACCATCCCAAGGATCGCTTTCGAGCTGCTTCATGCCGAGCGAAATACGATGTGTTTCCTGGTTGATACGGATGATTTGAACCTTGACCGTCTGGCCAATGCTCAGGATCTCCGAAGGATGGTTCACACGGCGCCATGCCATGTCTGTTACGTGCAGAAGACCGTCAATACCGCCGAGATCAACGAACGCACCGTAATCGGTGATGTTCTTGACAACGCCTTCAACAACCTGACCTTCTTCGAGGTTCTGGACGATTTCAGAACGCTGTTCCGCACGGCTCTCTTCGAGAACTGTACGACGCGATACAACGATGTTGCCGCGACGCTTGTCCATCTTGAGGATTTCGAAGGGCTGCGGATTGTGCATAAGCGGGGTAACATCGCGGATCGGACGGATGTCAACCTGTGAGCGCGGCAGGAAGGCTACGGCGCCATCGAGATCGACAGTGAAACCACCCTTGACCTGATTGAAGATCACGCCATCGACACGTTCGCCGCGGTTGAACTTCTCTTCCAGGCGAACCCAGCTCTCTTCGCGGCGTGCTTTTTCGCGCGACAGAACAGCTTCACCCAGCGCATTTTCGATGCGCTCAACATAAACTTCAACGATATCGCCTGGCTTGAGCGAACCGTCCTTGGCTTTCGCGCCGAATTCCTTCAGCGGAACGCGGCCTTCAACCTTGAGACCGGCATCAATGATCGCCATGTCTTTTTCGATGGCAACAACACGGCCCTTTACAACATAACCTTCTGCAAGGTCGTTGGTGGCAAAGGACTCGGCGAGAAGAGCTTCGAAATCTTCGCGCGATGGATTGGCTTGAGACATATATACTCCTGAAGTGTCCGGCTTTCCGCTTTTAGGAAAGGTTTTTGGACACAGGCACCGGTGGTTCGAGTTACGGATCATTCACATGCCAACCCGCCCTATGAGGGCAATCCGGTGCGAGGGCTGACTGCAAATGTATTACTTGGTATTACGGGCTTCCCGCGCCAAGGCCTGATCGATCAGAGTTTTGGCATTAAGAAACGCGGTCTCTATATCCATTTCTGTCGTATCAAGCAAGTGCGCGTCCGCTGCCGGCTTCAACGGAGAGTCTGTGCGCCCCATGTCACGCGCGTCGCGACGGGTAAGGTCGTCGAGAACATCCTGATAATTTACGTCCTTGCCGCTGGCTTTGATTTCATCATGCCGCCGCTTGGCGCGCGCTTCCGGCGAGGCAGTAATGTAAAGCTTCACGGGAGCATCAGGGCAGACAACGGTACCGATATCGCGCCCATCCAGCACTGCACCCGGCGATAGCAAGGCAAATCCCTGCTGTGCCGAGACTAGCGCCCGGCGTACGGCCGGCATGACGGCGACTTTTGATGCTGCTTCACCAACATCGTGTGCGGACAGAACGGTACGATCCAATGTCGACAGATCGATTGAACGTGCGGCTTTCTCGGCCAAAAACTCATCGTCGAGCGGCATGCCCTGATCGAGCAAGGTTTTGGCCACCGCGCGGTAGGTAAGACCCGTGTCGAGATGATGATATCCGTAAAATTGGGCGAGACGCCGTGCAAGCGTGCCCTTGCCTGAGGCCGCTGGACCATCAATGGCGATGGTGAAATGTTTCGGCGGCGATAATTCGAGTTCATCCTTGTCGAAGAACCACTGCCAGAGCGCAAAAAGCAGATAGGCTGCGGCCAGAACCAGCGTGATGAGCGGTGTAATGCCGATGGTTACAAAGGCAAAGCCGCCAAGTGTCGTCATCATCGATTCGAGCCACTCGGGCAGATAAGTGGCCAGATTTTGCAGGAATGTATCAATTGCGAGGATGAGAAACAGCTGGAAAACAAATAGCCAGAATAGCAGCGCGAACAGCCCGAAGCGAACTTTGAGTCCGATGCGCTCTATAGCGTAGGGGATAGCCGTAATCGCAATTGATGCCAGCAGGAAATACATCAGTTGGTTGTCCTGTTGCCTGTAAAGAACCCTATACCGTAACCGGCTATCGACCCAAGTGCTGGTGGCAGCAGGAGAAACTGGTAAGGCATCCACTCGCTCGCAACTGCAGCTTCGGAGATGTTCCACGCATAGAGGAAGATCAGCAGTAAAGGAAGAACGATACGAAAAATCGTACAGCTTATACCCGGCCACCGCCGGTCGGACCTGCTGGCGAGCGTGCCGGCATGGGCATTCTTTGCGGCCCACACGATGAATGGGATACTGGACATTCCGTAAAGCCCATAAACTGTAATAGCCGAAAAAAATGAATTCATTGGGTCGTCATGCTGGCGCAGCAAGTTCAGTGATCTGTGCCCCCATGCCAGCCATCATCGCCATGAATTCAGGGAAACTTGTCGCAATCATGGTCGAATCATCGACGGTAACCGGTTTTTCTGAAACCAATCCCATGATGAGGAAGCTCATTGCGATACGATGATCAAGGTGGGTTTCCACTATACCGCCGCCGATCGTCTTGCCGTCCGGTCGTCCGCGCACACTCAGTGTTTCGGTGCCTTCCGTGCAATCGACGCCATTGACCTTCAAGCCATTGGCCACGGCAGAAAGCCGGTCAGACTCCTTCACCCGCAATTCTTCCAGCCCGTTCATCACCGTCTCACCGCTGGCAAAACTCGCCGCAACAGCCAGAACGGGATATTCGTCGATCATCGACGGCGCACGGTCTGCCGGTACCTCCACGCCCTTCAGTTCAGAATATCTCACACGCAGATCGGCAACATCTTCGCCCCCTGCAAGTCTGGCATTCATGATTTCAATATTCGCACCCATTTCCTGCAAGGTCAGAATCAGCCCGGTGCGGGTCGGGTTCATCAGAACGTTGCGGATGGTGACATCCGAGCCGGGAACCAGCAGAGTGGCGACCAGTGGAAAAGCTGTCGAGGAAGGGTCACCCGGTATATCGATTGTCTGGCCGGTCAATGTGCCCTGGCCTTCAATGCGTATATGGCGCACATTATTCTTGTCAGTTTCCACGGAGAGATTCGCGCCAAAGCCTTGCAGCATCTTTTCCGTATGGTCGCGGGTCATCACCGGTTCAATCACTGTGGTTATGCCGGGTGTGTTCAAACCAGCGAGCAAAACAGCTGATTTCACCTGCGCCGAAGCCATTGGGACCCGGTAAGTGATAGGAGCGGCTACTTTGGGGCCGCGTAAGGTGAGCGGCATCCGGTCGCCATCGGCAGCGGAAACCTGAACGCCCATTTCGCGCAGTGGATTGAGGACGCGGCCCATCGGCCGCTTTGATAGGGATGCATCGCCGATGAAGGTGGTTTCCATGGCATAGGTCCCGACAAGCCCCATGGTAAGACGTGCGCCGGTGCCGGCATTGCCGAAGTCGAGAGGCGCTTCAGGCTGCAACAGACAGCCATTGCCCGTTCCCTTGATAATCCAAACGTCGCCTTCTTTGGCAATTGTTGCACCCATGGCCTGCATGGCGCGTCCTGTATTGATAACGTCTTCACCTTCAAGCAGGCCGGTAATGCGGGTTTCGCCGGAGGCCAGACCGCCAAACATGAAAGAGCGATGCGAGATCGATTTGTCGCCGGGAATACGGATATCGCCTGTAAGGGCGTTTGAGCGGCGAGATATTGCAGGTTTTGGCAGCGAATCGTGGGACATGATTAAGGGTCAATCGCGAAAAATAGGGTGGGCGGGGCAAACTCGGTAGGCTCTAACACAGCTTGGTTCCTTGGTCATCTTGCAAATTCAATCCTCACGCAGTGCTTTTTTCGCTTTGACAAATGCGGCGAATTGCGTTTATGGGACCACGAATTTTTTTATGAGGTGCGGTCGGCAAAGCTGCGTCTTCAGGAAACAAGCGTATAACCCCAAAAATCGATTCGATTTTGGATAAGGATTATGCGCCAATACAAAGTGTTATTGCGTGCACGTGGGTCCCTGGGAGCACATGGCGCAATGATTGTCAGCCGAATGCAGGCAAGCGCAGCAAGACGAGGCAGAACGTGGCTAATCCAAAACTTGGCACCAAGCGTGTTGACCCGGAAACCGGGCAGAAATTTTATGACCTGAACCGCGACCCCATTGTTTCGCCGTTCACAGGCAAGACCTATCCACTCAGCTATTTTGAGACGACGGTCTCTGCCCGGGAGGAAGAGGAAGAAGTAGAAACTGAAGAGCTGGATGTAGCACTGGAGAAGCCGGAATTCGTGGCTCTCGAAGAAGCTGATGGCGACACAGACAGTGATGTTCCGGATTTGGGCGACGATGTTGAAGTCGATGATTCGGACGATGACGATACATTCCTCGCGACCGACGAAGAAGACGAAGATGACGACGTCACTGACATTCTTGGCGGCGGCATAGGCGACGACGACGAGAATTGATTCTAAAAATAAGTTCCGTTCGCCGAGAAATAAGCGGCGAACGGGGCTTGATCTTCGCGTGAGCGGAAGCTAATAACCCGCCATCTTCGGATGGCATAACAAGGTTACCAGTCCTTGTTGAATATAAGCCGGTTTACCGGCACGGCCCAATGGGTCGATTGGAATGGGGCCATAGCTCAGCTGGGAGAGCGCTTGCATGGCATGCAAGAGGTCAGCGGTTCGATCCCGCTTGGCTCCACCAAATTTCTCAATTTACCGCAATAATGAACCGGCAGTCGGTTTCAATCGCGCAGTAACGAGCGGTGCGATAAGCCAAGTCGCAAGTCTGGCTTGGTCAAAATCCATGCGGTCAGCCAAAGCACGATCAAAATCTGCCTCCTCCGCAGCAGAATCAAACCGCGAGACGCTGACGAGGACATTCTCTCCGAGACGCACCGGGAGGCGGGTGAAGCTGTTTTCACTGTGTTCAGAAGCCAGAAGGGCGATCCGTCTATCGCCAGAATCGTCAAGAATAGGTGCGAGCTCAGTCTTGTAGAATTCGAGAAAACCTGTCTCCGCGGGGGCTCGGAGCTTGTATGTTGCGATCCGGAATATGCTTGAAGCAGGTGCGGCCTTTTGATTTGCATTGCGGCTCACAGGCAGCTCGAAATCCGAGCCGTCATAAGCAGGATGCAGCAACAGGACATCATCTGAATCCACCATCGTTGCATTGGCCGTATGGCGATGCTCGCTCCAGACTGGTCCGTCGTAGAACGCGGTCAGAGCCTTCTGCCTTGCCCGCATATCATCAAACCCACGAAACCAGACAAACGCATCAGGATCGTCCATATCTGTAAACTGACCAATGATCTTCATGCCGCAATGCTCTTGGCCTTCAAGGAAATGCTCATCGAAAACGCCAATCAGCTCGTCGCGCCGGTTGGGATGAAGTGTATAGCGCCGCAGCTCGATAATGGGGCTGTAGTTCGATGTCTTTGCTGGTTCAGTCATCGCCTTCTCCAAAAACAGGTCAGTCATCCTGTTTAATAAAACCGGTTGTCCTGTTTTGTCAATCTGATAGTCTGGAACGGAGAATCACGGAGCCGTCCGAATCCGGTCACAGCGATTGAAATTTGCGCGCAGTGAGAGATTTGATGCAAAAAGAGAAGCCGAAAAGAACTAACAATCCGCTGGCCATGCGAGCGCGGATTTTGGACGTGGCTGCCGCTCTTTTTCAACAAAATGGATATAATGGTACCAGCATTCAGGATGTGGTGCAGGCGGCGACAACCACCGGTGGGGCCTTGCACCATCATTTCGCGACAAAGAAAGCGCTCGGCCTGGCGGTGATTGCCGAGCGTGTTGCGGCAGAGGTTCAGGAAACTGCAATCAAGCCAGTCTCGACAGCCGCATCGGTCGGCGAGGGTGTCGCGACTTTTCTCGATAATGTCGCCACGACTTTGGATCGCAATCAGGTGGTGTCCGGCTGTCCGCTTAACAATCTGGCTCTGGAGCTCTCCTTGGCTGATAGTGATTTTCGCCAAGCGGTGAGCACGGTGTTCGATGAATGGCGCGAGGCGATTGTCGTGCGGCTTAAAACCGACAGGCCGGCAATGAGTGCATCTGATGCGCAAGATTTGGCGACGCTGGTCGTTGCCAGCTATTCGGGTGCAATGGCGATGGCAAAGGCGAGCCAGAGTGCGGAGCCGCTGCGTGCCAGCGCCCGGCAATTGGCCCTAGTTCTTGCTTGAGAAAACCACAACCGCGAAGAGTAGAACGCCGGCAAACACGATCAATGAGCCTATGCCTACGAGGGGCTCCAAAGCTGCGTTTCCCAGCGCCATGAAATAGAGCGAGGGGATCATCACCACGATCCCGGTCGTGTAGACAGCAAACTGCCACATCACCAGTTTCCCCTCTGTCTTCTTGGGGTTAAGGGCGTAGTAGGTTGCAAAGATGGCGCTGCTTACCCAGCCTAAAAGATTAAGGTGGGCATGCGCGGGGACAGGGCTGTGATCACCAGAAAACCCCATATGAAGCCCCATCATGACTCCAATGATGAAGAAAATCGTCGCCGATTTGAAAAAGAGCTGAGAAATCTTAGGCATAATTGTCCCCCCGGAAGCCCAAGCCAAGAACATACTCTCAAATCAAAAACCATTCCAGCCAGCCAATTGAGCGTATTCTAAGCAATTCGGTCGGGATTCTTCGTAGCCAAAAGCAAAAGTGGCGTTTTTATACTGGATTGAAAGCCGAAAATGGCTCAGAGCTTGGACAAAAGACTTAATTCAGGAAATGCTCATGCCCTCGACTCCGGTAACCGTAGCCCACTCTCCCGAAGCATCAACAGCACGTACCGGGATATTGCTCATGTTGCTTGGCATGTTAATGTTTTCGCTTAATGACGTCATGGGAAAGTGGTTGGTTTCGACTTATTCGGTTGGGCAAGTTGTATTCATTCGCAGCATTGCCGCCTTGGTCGTGCTGGCGCCATTTATATGGTTCAATGGCCCCAAGAAGATTGTGCAGGTCGACCAACCATGGACACAGGCAGCGCGGGTCATTCTTTCGACGGCTGAAGTTTTCGCATTCTACTTCGCAGTCATTTATTTGCCCTTGGCCGATGTCATGACCTACTGGCTCGCTGCGCCAATCTATGTGGCGGCGATCTCTCCCTTCATTTTGAAAGAGCCGGTTGGCTGGCGGCGCTGGAGCGCTATCATTCTTGGCTTTGTCGGGGTGATAATTGCACTTGAACCATCGTCGCAGGCACTTACGCCGCAGGCGGTCATTTCGATATTTGGCAGTATTGCCTTTGCGTTCATGCTGCTGCTGGGCCGCACATTGCGCAGCACGCCGGATACGACTTTGGTGTTCTGGCAGATTATTGGAGCAGGATTGGCGGGACTCGCCTGGATTTGTTTCGAGTGGACACCGGTGACGATGCGCGATCTATTATTGCTCGGACTACTTGGGATTGTCGCCATGCTTGCCCATGTGCTGGTCAACCGGGCATTGAAACTTGCCGATGCAGCCACGGTAGCGCCGCTGCAATATACGTTGCTCTTCTGGGCCATCCTGTTTGGTTGGATGGTGTTTGGCGACGTACCGCGCATGTCGATGCTCGTAGGCTCTGGATTCATCATCGCATCAGGCCTGTTCATCTTCTTCCGCGAACAGCAATTAAAGCGGCAAGGCCGGATGAAGCGACCAGCAGAAGCAGTTGTGGCCGGTTCAGGCGACGGTGCCTGAACCAATAAGATCAGAGACTTTCATGCCGGCGATGGACCAGTTCCGTGTCGAAGTGGTTGATCGCTTTTTCGAATTTGTCCCGGCAGCCAGTATTGCAGAAGCCGACAACGGCTCCATTATAAAGCGTCAGGCTGTCTTCCTTGATGGCATCGCCCGACCAAGGACAGGTCGTGTTTATCGCGTCCGCGATCTTGAGTTCGGTGTGCATTATATTCCTCCAACGTCAACGGTCAGGCAGGTTCAACATCGACTTTTGTAATCACTGAATTGGCAATAAAACATTGCTCATGGGCCGCGTGGTGAAATTCCGCTTCGGCGGCTTTGTCCGGTGACTGTCCGGCATAGGTCACATGCGGACGCAGAACCACGTGGCTGATATAGACTTTCCCCTTTTCGTTCTTTGCCAGTTCGCCTTGCGCCTCATCGCGGTATTCATCAATGACAAATCCGGCTTTTGCCGCACCGGCAAGAAAGAACAGCATGTGGCAACTCGAAATCGAGGCAACGAAGGCTTCCTCAGGATCGACATTCTCGGCCACGGAATAGGGCAGGCGCACAATATGCGGTGAAGACGAGGCTGGGACCTCTGCGCCGCCATCGAATTGCCAGAGATGGGCCCGGCTATATTTGTTGTCGGTGAAAGCAGTGCCTTCATCCCTATTCCATAAAATAGTCGCTCCGAATGTTGCCATGATCTGATTCCCGGTTTTGATCTGCGTTGCGGGAGCTTGTCAAAGCATGCCGGAATTGTCGATAAGGGATCATCGATAATAAGGATAGTAATGGTATGGATCTGGGTATCAAGGGAAGGCGCGCAATTGTTTGCGCAAGTTCGAAGGGGCTTGGCCGGGGTGTTGCTGAGAAGCTGGCAGAAGCAGGTGTCAATCTCACGCTTAATGCCCGCACGGAATCGACCTTGCGCGCCACAGCGGATGAAATCGCAGGAATGTATGGCGTTGCGGTTCAGATTGTTGCGGAGGATGTAACAACGGAAGCAGGGCGCTTGGCCCTGTTGCGGGCGGAACCCAACGCCGACATCCTGATAAACAATGCGGGTGGCCCGCCTCCCGGTGTCTGGTCTGATTGGGGCGAAGAAGAATGGCTGCAGGCCGTCAATAATAATATGCTGACGCCGATCCTGCTCATGAACGCAATTTTACCCGGCATGATCGAACGCAAATGGGGCCGCGTCGTCAATATTACGTCGGGCTCGGTGAAGTCGCCTATCGCACAGCTTGGCTTGTCCAACGCAGCGCGCAGCGGTCTCACCGGTTTCGTCGCGGGAACTGCAAGGCAGGTCGCCCGACACGGTGTTATCATCAACAATTTGTTGCCCGGATCTCACGATACCGATCGGACCAAAGGTTTTATCGAGCGCACCGCCGCTGCCAAGAAAATTTCCTTGGAGGAAGCTCGCGCAGAAGCATATGCGGGAAATCCGACTGGGCGTTACGGTACTGCAGAAGAGTTCGGCGCTGCTGCCGCCTTTCTGTGCAGCCAGTTCTCCGGCTTCATTGTAGGCCAAAATCTTTTGCTGGATGGCGGGGCGTTCAACTCAACCTTGGGCTAGGGTCTGGACCCTAGAACCTATCGGGGTCACGGCGAGCATCGTGCAAACGAAGTCGTGACCCACTCCATCAACTTTGAGACCAACCTGCGACAGCGCATCTATTGACGGGCGGGGGTCAGATATGAAAAGTCCTGCGCAATCCATTGCATCAGGAAACAGCTATGATCCGCCATATTGTATTCTTCAGCGCCCGTAACAAAGATGATGTTGAAGCAATCATCACCGGGCTGAAACAGCTTGGTGAAATACCGCACTCAACCGCCTTCGAGGTGATGAAGAACACAAAGGTAGATCCGGTTTCCGATGAGATCGATGTCGTCGTCTATGGCGAGTTTGAGGACGCCGCCGCGCTCGCAGCCTACAAGGCCCACCCCATATATTCGGCAACGACCGCGCTGGTAAAACCCATGCGCGAGCTGCGCATCTCTGCGGATGTCGTGTCGACGCTTTAGCTTTAAGCTTCGCCTGAAATATTTTCGAGTATCGGACAGTCTGGCCTCTGGTCGCCATGGCAATGGGCGACCAGATGGTTCAGCGTATGCTGCAATTCACGAAGTTCAGTGATCTTACGCTCAACTTCCTGGAGTTTGGATTGCGCCATTGATTTGACATCGGCGCTGGCACGATCCTTATCCTCGTATAATGCCAGCAACTGGCGGCACTCTTCCACAGAAAATCCAAGCCCCCGCGAACGTTGCAAAAAGCGCAGCTTGTGGACGTCGGACATTGAGTAGTCGCGATAGCCATTATCGGCCCGGTCTGGTTTTAGCAGGCCGATATCCTCGTAATACCGGATTGTCTTTGCCGGCAGGCCGGAGCGTTCGGAAGCGTTGCCAATATTCATGGAAACCTCACAGTTTGATAGTGCGTAACCGCAACGCATTGGCGATTACGGAAACAGAGGAAAGACTCATCGCTGCGGCAGCGAGCATCGGCGATAATAGGAGGCCGAAAACCGGATAGAGCACGCCGGCCGCTACAGGTACGCCAAGCACATTGTAGATGAAGGCGAAGAACAGGTTTTGCTTGATATTGCGAATGGTGGACGTAGCCAGCAACCGGGCGCGAACGATACCGTTGAGGTCTCCTTTTACCAAGGTTATTCCGGCGCTTTGCATTGCGACATCTGCTCCGGTTCCCATTGCGATGCCAACATCGGCGGCTGCAAGCGCAGGGGAATCATTGACGCCATCACCCGCCATGGCGACCTTCGATCCCTTGGCATGCAATTCGTCGATTAACTGTTTTTTGGTCTCGGGCAGCATATCGGCGCGAACCTCATCAATGCCTAGCTCTTTGGCGACCGCCAGCGCTGTCACCTTGTTATCGCCCGTCGCCATAATGATGCGAAGTCCTGCATCATGCAGTTTTCGTATGGCCTCGATGGTCGTTGATTTGATGGGATCGGCGACCGCAAGAATACCAGCGGCCTTGCCGTCGACGGCAATAAAGAGCGCGCTTTTGCCTGCTGCTCTCAGGGCATCAGCCTGTTGGGTAAGGGCAGCGATATCGACGCCGATATCCTGCATCATGGCAAGGTTACCAAGCGCAACATTGCTGGCGCCGATTTTGCCCGATATGCCTTTGCCGGTGACAGCATTGAAGTCAGCCGCGTTCTGAACCGTCAGATTTCGTGCTTTTGAACCTTCAATAATGGCTTCGGCCAAAGGATGCTCGGAGCCCTTTTCAAGGCTTGCCGCAAAGCCGAGCAAATCATTTTCGGAAATGCCACCGACGGTTACAATATCCGTCAATTTCGGTTTCCCCTCCGTCAGTGTTCCGGTTTTATCGACAATGAGCGTGTCAACATTGGCAAAGCTTTCAAGCGCTTCTGCGTCTTTGATGAGAACGCCGGCCTGGGCACCGCGCCCTGTGGCAGTCATAATTGACATTGGCGTTGCCAGCCCAAGCGCACAGGGACAGGCTATGATAAGCACCGAAACGGCTGCAACGAGGCCATAGATCATGCCAGGTTCTGGTCCGATGAGAGCCCAGACAGCGAATGCGACGAGAGCAACAACAACCACGGCAGGAACGAAGTAACTGGCGACACGGTCTGCCATGCCCTGAATCGGCGCACGCGAGCGCTGTGCCGACGCGACCATGCCAACGATCTGGGACAGAACAGTATCCGCCCCCACCTTTTCCGCCGTGATCAGCAAAGTGCCATTCCGATTGAGCGTGCCGCCTGTGACAGTGTCCTCGACGTTCTTTTCAACTGGAAGCGGTTCGCCGGTCAGCATGGATTCGTCAATTGACGAACGGCCCTCAACAACAATGCCATCCACCGGCACGCTTTCGCCGGGGCGAACACGAAGACGATCACTCACCATCACGTCATCCAGCGGGACATCTGTTTCCGTGCCATCCTTGGCAAGGCGTCTGGCAGTCTTTGGCGCAAGGTCAAGCAGGGCACGGATCGCCGAGCCGGTTCGCTCGCGCGCCTTTAACTCAAGAATTTGACCAAGGAAAACAAGCGTAACGATAACCGCTGCCGCTTCAAAGTAAACCGGCACCGAACCGCCATGCATGCGGAAGGAATGGGGAAAAATATCCGGCAGAAATGTTGCAACGACACTGAACGCATAGGCCGCACCAACGCCAATGGCGATAAGCGTCCACATGTTCGGGCTGCGATGGACGAAGGACGACCAGGCGCGTTCGAAGAAGGGGATTGCCGCCCAAAGGACGACTGGCGTTGCTAAAGCAAATTCCAGCCAGATCGCAAGTTCCTCTCCAATCCACGAACGCAAGGGCAGTCCGAGCATTGGTCCCATTGTCATGAGCAAAAGCGGCACTGAACAAAGTGCACTGATCCAGAAGCGCTTGGTAAAATCGACAAGTTCGGGATTGGGTCCCTCATCACCCGTCGGTATTCCCATTGGCTCCAGAGCCATTCCACAAAGCGGGCAAGAGCCGGGAACATCGCTGATGATTTCCGGATGCATAGGGCAGGTATATTGCGTTCCGGCAGGCATTGGCTTCGGCGCAGGGCGGTCACCAAGATAATCTTGCGGGGCCTTTTCAAACTTCGCCATACAGCTGGCTGAGCAGAAATAATATTTCTCGCCCTCATGCCGCAGAAAATGTTTGGCGCTGGCGCGGTCGACCTTCATACCGCAAACAGGGTCTGTGGCTTCAAGATAGTTTGCCGGCTCTTTTGTGAATTTTGCATGGCAAGATGCGGAGCAGAAATGAAACACCCGTCCGCCATGCGTGGCCGACAGTTTGCCAGCATTCGGGTCCACAATCATTCCGCAAACGGGATCGCGTATAACCGCATCCAATGGAGGCTGAGATCCTCCGCAGCAGGAGTGATTATGATGATGGCTATGATCGTGTTTCATGATGCAGCTTTCGGTTAGAAACCAGATAGTGCATCAAAGATAATCTTTCCAGTAACTGGAAGGTCAAGGGCAGGATGACCGGGAATTGCTTAATTCGTCATCCTGCTTGGCTTATCTCTTCTCCGGTGCCAAGCTGCCCTGCCTCCCAGCCAAGAATTGCCCGCTTGCGGGTAAGGCCCCAATGATAACCCGTCAAAGCTCCGGATTTCCCCACTGCCCGATGGCAAGGCACGACGAAGGAAACCGGATTGGCTCCTACCGCCGCGCCAACGGCGCGCGATGCTTTGGGTGATCCGATATCGGCAGCAATGTCGGAATAGGCAACGCATTTGCCCATAGGAATCTTTAACAGCGCTTCCCAAACGCGAAGTTGAAAGTCCGTACCAATGGTTACGACCTTTAGGGGTTTGTCGGCGCGCCATTCTGCCGGATTGAAGACCCGTGCCGCATAGGGGGCAGTCGCGCCCAGATCTTCGACATAGGTGGCATTCGGCCAGCGCGATGACATATCAGCAAAGGCATCGCGTTCCTTGCCAGGGTCGGCAAAGGCCAGACCAGCCAATCCCCTTTCGGTCACCATGATCAGAGCTTGACCAAAGGGTGAGATGAGGAAACCGTAACGGATGGTAAGTCCTGCACCGCGCGATTTGTAATCACTGGGCGACATGCCTTCATGGGTTACGAACAGATCATGCAGGCGACCTGGTCCTGAAAGGCCGGTTTCATACGCTGTTTCCAGCAGAGGCATCCCGTCATCGAGCAGGCGTCGCGCATGGTCGATAGTCACTGCCTGCAAAAAACCCTTTGGTGACAGACCTGCCCATCGCGTGAAAAGCTTTTGCAGTCCCGTTGGTGAGAGGCCAGTGTCGCGCGCCAGTGTCTCAAGCGAAGGCTGGTCACGATAATCCTTGCTGATGCGCTCTATGATATGGCTCACAATGGCGTAATCATCACCCTTCGGCGTAATGTCCTTTTGAAGTATGGCCTGTGGTTTCATGGTTCTGTACCTCGTTGTTGAGGCTATATGACCATTGATAAGCCTTTGCCGCCACCCGATTCTTGCACGCTCTGCACTACCGGCTTTTGGCGGTCGCCAGCGCCCTTTGAAAAGCGGAAGCAAAGCTTTCGCGATCATCCGGATTAAGGAATGAGCCTATGGTCAAAGCTTTACCACGGCTCTCGACCCGCATCGATGTAATACCAATCTCCGAGTGACGAGACACGAGAAACCTTGTCCAGAAGGGGTTGAACTCATGCAACTTGCTTCGCCCTGATGGCGCAACCTGACGGACCTGCAAAGCGATGCGCGAAATGCTCACTTCCTCATGTGCACGCGCAGACCGGTAGTTCAGACGGAACGCAATATAGACGAGCAGAACATCAAGACCGAAAAACCCGAATACCGGCCAAGCGCCCAGCATCAGGAAGAAAATACCGGTTACAAAGCTGCTGATCCCCAGCGCTCCCATAACCACGAGAAACCCCATTTTTCCGAGCGAACGGTGCGGCACCAGAAGAGCGCGAAAAATCTCTTCTTCGTTGTGGGCGCCAGCGTCAATTGGGTCGATTGTTTGGCTCATGGTGTATAAGTATAGAAGGCAAATGGAAAATCCCAAGCATAAAATTGATCAGATTAGCGTGAGTAGCCCTGTATCAGCCAAGCCTCGCCGCGTGGCTGGTACGAGCTATACTGCAGCGGAAATCCATGAAATTTTCAGGCGGTTTGCGGTTCAGAGGCCAGAACCAAAGGGGGAGCTTGAGCACGTCAATCCCTTTACGCTGCTTGTTGCTGTGGTGCTTTCGGCACAAGCGACGGATGTCGGTGTAAACAAGGCGACGCGTGCGCTGTTCAAAATTGCCGATACGCCTGAAAAGATGCTGGCGCTTGGCGAAGAAAAAGTCGGCGAATATATCCGAACAATAGGCCTTTGGCGTAACAAGGCAAAGAATGTCATTACGCTCTCACAAACGCTGATCACCAAATATGGCAGTGTTGTTCCGAATGACAGGGATGAACTGGTCAAGCTGCCGGGTGTAGGGCGCAAAACCGCTAATGTCGTGCTTTCAATGGCTTTCGGTCAGGCAACGATGGCGGTCGATACCCATATTTTCCGCATAGGCAATCGCCTTGGTCTGGCACCCGGCAAAACCCCTGAACAGGTGGAAGACAAACTGATGAAGATTATTCCTGCGGAATATCTTTATCATGCTCATCACTGGCTTATTCTGCACGGGCGATACACTTGCAAGGCCCGCAAACCGGAATGCCCTGCCTGTGTCATCGCCGATATCTGCAAGGCCGCCGAAAAGACGTCGGAAATACCCGCGCCCCTGGTGCCTCTGCCGCCTCAGGTTTTCTAACTCACCGCCGCAGGAGGCTCGGACTGTGCAACGGCCTTGTGCAGATGCACCATCATTGCTGCTGCAAACAAGGGTGTCAGCAGGTTCAAAATCGGAATGGCCATGAAAGCTGCAATCACCAATCCTGCCAGAAATACCGTGGTCGAATGTTTGGAGCGCAAAGCCTTTGCTTCCATTTCAGGGCGGAATCGCATGGCGGCAAATTCAAAGAATTCTCGGCCCAGCAAATAGCCGTTCACCATGAAGAACGCGATAATGTTGACGCCAGGGATCAGCAGCAGAAGCAATGCAATGAAATTGCCGACGATGACGACACCCAGAAACTTTGCCGAAAGAATAAAAGAGCGCAATGCAGGAAGAGGCTTTCCCTTGGGATCAAGCGGGTAATCTTCTTTTTCCACGACTTCAGCAACATCATCGAGAAACAGGCCTGCAACGATGGCGGTCACTGGCGCGATCAACAAGGCCAGTCCGAGAGCCAGTCCCAGACTTGCCAGAATCCCAGCGATAAAACCGATCCAGCCAGCCCAGGAAGGCAGGTCCGGCATCATTTGGTCAACAAATGGCCAAGCCAGAATTTCAAAGAGTTCGCGCAAGCCAAACCACACCCCAGCAAGCAGCAGAACTGTCAGTCCGATCGATTTCCACAGCACGGAGCGGAACTCCGGCCTGAATAGATGCCCAGCAGCAGCGCGAGCGCTTTCGAGTATCATGGCGTTCCGTGCTCCAGTTGTTCCTATATAGGGGACATAGGTTCGGTAATGGTTGATGACAAGGCAACATGCAACGGAGGGGGTGGTAAAGCCGTTGCTGACGCGCTACCAAGTGCTCCGGAATATTCACTTAAGGTGTAATCGCCGCTAAGGCCTCGCAATCCGGAGAATTCATGTCCAGCTATGACGTGCTTTGCATCGGCAACGCTATTGTCGATATCATTGCCCGCACCGATGACGATTTCATCGTGAAGAACGGCATCATCAAAAATGCAATGAACCTCATTGATGCCGAGCGTGCGGAATTTCTCTACGGGCGTATGGGCCCCGCGATCGAAGCTTCGGGCGGAAGTGCCGGCAATACCGCCGCTGGCATCGCTAGCCTTGGAGGCCGTGCTGCTTATTTTGGCAAGGTTGCCGATGATCAGCTTGGCCATATTTTTACCCATGATATCCGCTCGCAAGGCGTAGCATTCGACACGCGCGTGTTACAGGCGCCGCCCCCCACGGCCAGATCGATGATCTTTGTAACGCCCGATGGCGAACGTTCGATGAATACCTATCTCGGCGCCTGCATTGAGCTTGGACCGGAAGATGTCGAAAGCTCGAAAGTTTCTGAAGCAAAGGTAACCTATTTCGAAGGCTACCTTTGGGACCCGCCCCGCGCGAAGGAAGCGATCCGGCTTTCCGCAAAAATCGCCCACGAATATGGCCGCGAAGTATCGATGACGCTTTCGGATCCATTCTGTGTAGACAGATATCGTGACGAATTTCTTGATTTGATGCGTTCAGGCACGGTCGACATAGTCTTTGCCAATGAAGCCGAGTTGAAATCATTGTACCAAACCGATGATTTCGAAACCGGTTTGGAGTTGATCCGCAAGGATTGCAAGCTGGCTGCGATCACACGCTCCGAAAGAGGCTCGGTCGTCGTGTCGGGGGATGTAACCGTTTCAGTTCCGGCAATAGCAATTGAAGAATTGGTGGATACAACCGGGGCAGGTGATCTTTATGCTGCGGGCTTTCTGTTTGGTTATACCAGTGGCCGGTCATTGACCGACTGTGCAAAACTTGGCTCGCTGACAGCTGGACTCGTAATCCAGCAGATCGGTCCTCGCCCTCAACAAAATCTGAAGACGGCAGCTGAACAGGCGGGGTTGCTATAAACCTATTCCGAGCGGATATATCCGTCCCGCTTGAGTTCCTCATCGGTGCGGCCGGGCTTGTGATAGTTGGGTAATATCCAGCCGAAATATAGCGCTCCGCCGCGAACGGCAAAAGCGGCGAGCGCGGCTGCAACTGCTGCGATCTCGGGAGCAACGGAGAGTTTGTACAAAAGCGTATACGCGCTGGAGCCAGCCAATGCCGCCGTGACGTAAATCTCGCGGCGCATGAGCACCGAGGGTTCACCAGAAACGATATCACGCAATATACCACCAAAGGTTGCGGTCAAAATTCCTGTTACAACTGCGATTGTGGAATCGAAGCCCAGAGCCAGTCCTTTGGCAGCACCAAGAACACTATAGGCCGCAAGGCCCATCGCATCGAGCCACAACAGCAAGCGATAGCGCGACTCCAGTAAGTTTGCCGAGAAGTAGACAATGAAGGCAGCTGCCATGCAGACGAGCAAATTGCCCGGGTCCTCAACCCAAAACACCGGAACGCCCAAAATGAGATCGCGTAACGTGCCGCCGCCGATCCCGGTAACAGCAGCCAGAAAGATAAAGGCTATAATATCGAGTTGTCGCCGGGAAGCGGCAAGCGCGCCCGTGGCAGCAAACACAAACACGCCCGCATAATTGAATATCTGAATCATGGTCATGGGCAGTGCTCCGCGCATTTATTTGGCTGGAAGATACAGCACGCAGCGGCCAAAATGAAAAGAGCCGCGTCCCTTGGGAACGCGGCTCTTTCAATCACTCAGATTGGCTCAGGCGTCTTTTTCCGCTTGTGGATTAATTGGGCCGGGTTCAGGTTGACCTTCAGCCGCGGCCTGCTTGGGGCCACCTTTGGAAACGCCAACCAGAGCCGGGCGCAGCATGCGGTCGCCAATAACGAAACCGGACTGTGCTACCTGCAACACTGTGTTGTGCGGTACGTCAGCATTGGGAATTTCAAACATTGCCTGATGGAAATTCGGGTCAAATTTTTGGCCCTGCGGTTCAATCTTCTTAACGCCGTGGCGCTCCAGAGCCGACATCAGCGAGCGTTCGGTAATTTCCACACCCTCTGCCAGTGCCTTGAAGCCAGCATCACCCTGCGCCAGCGCATCAGCGGGAATCGCCTCCAGCGCGCGCTTCAGATTGTCTGAAACCGAGAGTACATCGCGCGCAAAGTTTGCAACCGAATAGCTGCGCGCATCATGCACGTCACGAGCGGTGCGCTTGCGCAAATTTTCCATGTCGGCGGCAAGGCGGAGAAGCTGATCTTTCAGGTCGCCATTTTCCGCGCGCAGCTTGTCCAGCTCAGCCCAGTTTTGAGCATTTGTCTCGACTTCGTCTTCATTGGCCAGAGCATATTCCTCTGCCTTGCGCGATTTCAGAAAATCATCGGCAGCGCGTTTCAGCGCATCGCGATCACGCGGATTTTTCAGATCGCGCTGATCGAGATCAGGTGTGTCGTGATTGTTCTTTTCGTCAGTCATCTATCCAGTCCGTCCTATATTCGTAAGTTGCGCTGGATATCGAGGTTTAGCATCCGAAAATCAAGTGCAAACCGCGCTAACGCAAGAGTCTTGAGACAAGTTGTGCCGTATAGTCCACCATCGGTACGATGCGGGCATAGTTCAACCGGGTCGGACCAATGACACCAAGCGCACCGATGATACGCTGTTCGGAATCCCGATAGGGCGCAATTACCAAAGAGGACCCGGATAGCGAAAACAGCTTGTTTTCTGAACCGATGAAAATACGCACACCAGGTCCGGCTTCGGCTAGATCGAGCAGTTGCAGCGTGCCTTCCTTGGTTTCCAGATCATCGAAAAGATGCCGCAGGCGTTCCAAATCAGCTTCGGCGTGGATGGAATCGAGTAGATTACCCCGGCCCCGGACAATCAGGCGTGCCGGCTGGCCAGCTCCGTCACCACCCCAGACAGCCAGACCCTGCTGCACCAGATGCTGCGAAAGACTATCGAGAGCCTGTTGCGTCTCATCCTTCAGGCGGGCGATTTCCTGCCTTGCCTCGGTAATGGTACGCCCCTGAATATGCGCATTGAGAAAGTTGGATGCTTCGATCAGTTGTGAGGGCGTGACACCGATTGGCAGGTCAATGACACGGTTTTCCACATCGCCATTCTGCGTCACGAGAACCGCCAGGGCTTTGGTTGGTTCCAGCCGCACAAATTCGATGTGTTTCAACGCGCCTTCCACCTTCGTCGCGAGCACAAGGCCCGCGCCGCGCGACATGCCGGACAGGATCTGGCTGGCCTGTGTCAGTACGTTCTCGGCGGTCTGCGCATCACCGGCACGAACCTGCGCCTCAATGGAATTGCGTTCGGAAGATGAAAGATCGCCGACCTCCATGAAGGCATCCACGAAAAAGCGCAGCCCAAGCTGTGTGGGCAGGCGTCCTGCGGAAATATGCGGCGCATAAACGAGACCGAGATGTTCAAGATCGCTCATCACATTGCGGATCGTTGCCGGCGACAAGGCGACGGGCAATATGCGGGACAGGTTTCTCGATCCGACAGGTTCACCGTCGCCTAGATAACTTTCGACGATGCGCCGGAAAATATCGCGTGATCTCTGATCGAGCGATTGGAGTGCTTCCGGGGCGACTGCTTTGTTCATTATGCCTCATCTATCTCATGACTGTGCCATAGATATAAGCATTGTTAGAGCAATCATCAAAGCCTTTGCTTCATAACATCATCGCGGTTAAAAGGCGGAAAGCTTATCAACAAGAGGTCTATCCATGCGTCACTCCAAACGAGCCCCCGACGAAATGCGCGCCATTTCCTTTGAGCGCGGCATTTCAAAACATGCCGAGGGCTCGTGCCTGGTTAAATTTGGCGATACCCATGTTTTGTGTACAGCCAGCCTTGAGGAAAAAGTACCGGGTTGGATGCGTAATACCGGCAAGGGCTGGGTGACAGCGGAATATGGCATGCTGCCCCGTTCGACGGGTGATCGCATGCGCCGTGAGGCATCTTCGGGTAAACAGGGCGGCCGAACGCTTGAGATTCAGCGGCTGATCGCGCGTTCCTTGCGTGCAGTCATTGATCTGCAGGCGCTGGGCGAAGTGCAGATTACGGTTGATTGCGATGTGATTCAGGCCGATGGCGGCACGCGAACTGCGGCAATCACCGGAGGCTGGGTTGCCTTGCATGAATGCTTGCGCTGGATGGAGACACGCCAGATGCTGAAAGTTGACAAGGTTCTCAAGGATCATGTTGCCGCGATTTCATGCGGTATATCCAACGGAACGCCCGTCATTGATCTCGATTATCTGGAAGATTCCACGGCACAGACTGACGCCAATTTTGTCATGACCGGCAAGGGTGGAATTGTTGAGGTGCAGGGTACTGCCGAAGGTGAACCGTTCTCACAGGAAGAATTGCTGGCGCTGATGGATTTGGCCCGTAATGGCATTACGCGGCTGGTCTCACTGCAAAAAATGGCGGTTAGCTAAGAGTAATGACCATGCAGCCATCATCTATTCTGGAAACAGCGCTTTATGTTGATGACGTCGAGGCTGCGGCGCAGTTCTATAGTGGCGTTCTCGGGCTTGAGTGCATTTTGCGGGCAGGGGAAGAATCTGCATTCTTCGTCTGCGGGGCAGGTGTACTCATCGTTTTCAACGTGGAAAAGCTGAAACAGCGCCCCGCTGGTGGGCTGCCCATTCCAAAGCATGGAGCGGAAGGTCCGGGTCATGTGTGTTTTCGCGCCACACGGGATGAAATTGCTGCATGGAAATCCCATCTCGAGAAACATGGCATTGCCATCGAAAGCGAATTCGATTGGCCAAGTGGCGCACATTCGCTTTATTTTCGTGACCCCGCCGGTAATTCGGTCGAGTTCGCCGAACCAAAATTATGGAATCTGAAATGAGAACACTCGAAAAGGGCAAGCTGCTGGTTGCCAGCCACAATCAGGGTAAGATCAACGAAATGATTGATCTGCTTGGTCCTTTTGGTTTTGAGGTCGTCTCTGCCGCAGAGCTAGGTCTGCCCGAGCCGGATGAGACAGGCACGACCTTTGAAGAGAATGCCTATATCAAGGCCTTTGCCGCTGCCAAAGCCACTGGGCTGGTGGCGCTTTCTGACGATTCCGGCCTGTGTGTCGATGCTTTGGACGGCAATCCCGGCGTCTACACGGCCAATTGGGCTGAATTGCCGGATGGCAAGCGCGACTTTGCGCATGGTATGCAGAAGGTCGAAACGGCGCTTCAGGATGCGGGTGTGACCAAGGCTGAAGACCGTAGCGGTCGATTTGTTTCTGTCATTTGCCTTGCTTGGCCCGATGGCGAAGCAAATTATTATCGCGGTGAAGTGGAAGGCGAAATCGTCTGGCCGCCGCGTGGCACAGCTGGCTTCGGTTTTGATCCCGTTTTCAGGCCAGAAGGCTACGCGACGACATTCGGTGAAATGACCGCAGAACAAAAACATGGCTGGAAACCTGGCGATGAATTGGCGCTCTCCCACCGTGCCCGCGCTTTTCAGCTATTTGCCAAAGATTGTCTGGACGTTGCATGAGTCATAGCGACCATAGGTCCGAATCCGGCTTCGGGATCTATGTCCACTGGCCCTTTTGCATGGCGAAATGCCCCTATTGCGATTTCAACTCGCATGTCCGGCATCAAGCTGTCGACCAGCCACGCTTTGCAGCGGCATTTGCCCGCGAAATGGCAACCATGCGCGAGCGTACGGGCCAGCGCAAAGTCTCCAGCATATTTTTGGGTGGTGGCACACCATCATTGATGCAGCCGGAAACCGTAGCCTCTGTCCTGAACGAGATCGCGCGCAACTGGCATGTGCCGGACGATATTGAAATTACGCTGGAGGCTAATCCAACCAGCGTTGAGGCGGATCGTTTTCGTGGCTATCGCGCGGCTGGTGTCAATCGGGTGTCCTTGGGGGTTCAGGCGCTGAATGATCCTGATCTGCGTCGTCTTGGCCGCATGCATAATGTTGACGAAGCGCTGGTTGCGATCAAGCTTGCGCGGGAGATTTTTCCAAGGCTCTCATTTGATCTCATCTATGCAAGACCGGACCAGACCATCGAAGCGTGGCGGGACGAGCTTGCCAAAGCAATTTCCTATGCGGCAGATCATCTGTCGCTTTACCAGCTGACAATTGAAGAGGGCACGCCTTTCTACAATCTATGGAAGGCAGGAAAACTGATAACGCCCGACGGCGACCACGCGGCGGCACTTTACGCTGAAACGCAAGAAGTCACTGCAAAGTATGGTCTGCCAGCCTATGAGATTTCAAACCATGCCGCGCCGGGCGCAGAATCCCAGCATAATCTCGTTTATTGGCGCTATGGTGAATATGTTGGAGTTGGTCCGGGCGCCCATGGGCGTTTTATCGAAAATGGTACGCGTGCTGTAACCATCACCGAGCGTCATCCTGAAACATGGATGCAGAAGGTCGAGGCGGATGGCCATGGCATTGTCGAAGAAGAGTTTCTGACGGGCGAGCAGGAGGGAGACGAGTTTCTGCTGATGGGCCTGCGTCTGGTAGAGGGTATTGATCTTTCCCGTTATGAGCGCCTGACCGGCCATGGTGTCAAGGAAAGCCGTGTAATCTCTTTGGCGGAACAGGGGCTTATCGAATATATCGGTAATAGTCGCATCCGCACAACACCCGAAGGCGCTATCGTGCTCAATGCCGTTATCGCTGATCTCGCAGCTTGAGGATAAAGCGTGTCTGAGGCCCACCAACCTGATGAAAAGGACCGGAGCTACCAGATTGGCAGTTCGTCCTATCGTGCGCGGCCTCTTGAGCCTGCGCTCTACATCGTGGCGACACCCATAGGCAATCTTGGCGACATGACCCTTCGCGGTATTGAGACCTTGGCGGCAGCCGACATTATCGCTTGCGAGGACACGCGCGTCAGCCGCGTCCTGCTTGATCGCTATGGTATTTCCCGCCGTCCCTACGCCTATCACGAGCACAATGCCGAGATGGCAGGGCCCAAAATTATCGAGGCACTCCTTGCCGGAAAGAGCGTTGCGCTCATTTCCGATGCCGGTACGCCGCTGGTTTCAGACCCAGGCGGGCGGCTTGTTCCTGAAGCCAAAGCGGCTGGCATTCGTGTCGTGCCAATCCCTGGCGCATCCTCTGTCCTTGCAGCCTTGACTGCTTCTGGCCTGTTCAAGGATGCGTTTTACTTTGCCGGATTCCTTTCCTCCAAACAGGGCCAGCGCCGGGCAAAGCTGGAACAGTTGAAGACATTGGATGCCGCGCTGGTGTTCTTCGAATCGCCCAATCGCGCCGCAGCGACCCTGGCCGATATGGTTGAGACTTTCGGACCTGAGCGCCAAGGCTCGCTCTGCCGCGAGTTGACCAAGGCATATGAGACGGTGACTACATTGCCTTTAAAAGAACTTGCTGCGGAGTTCGATGGTGAAGACCGTATTCGCGGTGAGGTTGTTCTGGTGATCGGACCACCACGGCAAGATGAACATGTGGCGCGCAGCGATGAGGATATTGACGCATTGCTGAAAGCCCTCAGTCAGGAAATGTCGCCTGCAAAGGCGGCGGGGGAAGCCTCCCGCATGACAGGCCGCCCAAAAGGCGAGCTTTACCAACGTTTGCTGGCGATGAAGTAGGAATGCCGATGGGCGCGAAGGACAAGCGTCATAAAGCTTACCGTCGCGGCCACTCTGCCGAACGCCTAGCCGCATTTGCTGTGGTTCTGAAAGGCTATCGGATTGTGGATCGCCGCTATCGCACGAAGCTCGGAGAAATCGATCTGATTGCGCGACGCGGCAATATTGTCCTCATCATTGAGGTCAAAGCGCGGCGTACGCTTCAGCAGGCGATGGATTCGGTCAATCCGCTCGCCATGCGCCGAATAGAGGCTGCCGCTGACCAATGGCTGGCCCGTCAGCCGGATCATGACCGCCTTTCGCTTCGCTTTGATCTGGTTGCGATCTTGCCTTGGCGTTGGCCCGTTCATGTTCCGGCTATATTTACTGCCTGATACCAAGGCGCTGAGATGCTGACGCATCACGCCTTGAAGATGTTCAAGCGCCACACGGGCTTTACCAAAATGCGAAGAGTCAAGATTATCGCATTTTGGTATGAGCATCATTGGGCTTGCGGCACCATGTGGACGATTTCCCAGACATGGCCGTCAATATCCTGAAAGCTGCATCCATACATGAAGCCTTCATAGTCTTGCTTTGGCTTCCATTCCTTGCCCCCCGCAGCAATCGCCTTTGCAAAAGTCTCATCGACTTCTTCCTTGCTTGCTGCCGAAAGCGCAATGAGCACTTCCTGAGATTTCGTTGCGTCGCTAATGCCGTTATTGATGAAGTCCTTGAAGCGGTCTTCTTCCATCAACATTGCAAAAATATTCTCTTCGATAATCATGCAGGTTGTTTTCTCGTCAGAGAAGTCCGGATTGAAGCTAAACCCTAAAGCCGCAAAAAAGGCTTTTGAAGCAGCAAGATTCTTGATCGGCAGGTTTACGAAAATCATACGCATCGGGATAAAATCCTCTCTATTTGATAACTCACTTCCGAATGACGAATAGAATTGTCAGATCCCGACAGTCATGAAAAAATAAAAAACAACTTGCAATCGGATTTAAACCCGATAAGAATGGTCGTGTATCGAGCGCCGTTCATTTGCGGCTGCGTTCCTTTGGCCTTTCCCACCTCCTTTTATGGAGCGAGGGGAGGTGCAACTATGTATGGCGCAGAAAGAGAATCCGATTACCTTCGGTTTTTCAGAAATTATATGCTCCTGCGCGTGAAACGGCGCATTTCTGTTTCTTATAATCAGGTCATTGATATCGGATAATTCCCATAGCCATTGGGATACCCACGATTCATGCCTATTCGTTCCAACCAGCTATCTGTCTTTCCAGCCTTCTTCCGTGTTCGGAACGAGGTGCTTGTGGTTATAGGCAATGGGGAAGAGGCCTTGAACAAGGCCCGTCTTCTGACACAAACCAGTGCCACCATCCGCATAGTCGCTGCCGAACCGGAACCAGAACTTGCCGCCTTTTTGCGGAGCGGCAACTACGACCATATTGTAGAAAAATTTGCTCCCAAGCATCTGACCGGCGCAAAGCTGGTCTTTGTCGCCACTGGCGATGAAGATCAGGATATTGCCATTGCCGATGAAGCGCACCGCCAGAATATTCCTGTTAATGTCGTTGACCGTCCTGATCTGTGTGACTTCTACACACCTGCCATTGTCAATCGCGCGCCTATCGCCATTGCCATAGGCTCTGAGGGTACGGGCCCTGTACTGACCCAGCTCATCCGTGCGCGCATTGATGCGGCTTTCTCCCCGCGTCTCGGGGATCTGGCCCGTCTCGCCAATGCCTACCGGCCTGCCGTTGAACGACTGGTGAAAAAGGGACTGTCGCGGCGCATTTTCTGGCGCTCATTCTTTTCGGGCGATGTAGCAAGCAATGTTTATAAGAATGATCTGATCGGAGCCCATGACGCTGCCGCAAATCTGCTCGAAAATCAGGGTTCTCCCAAAGGCTATGTCTGGTTGGTTGGGGCGGGTCCGGGCGTTGAGGATTTGCTGACCTTGCGTGCGCACCGCGTCCTGATGGAAGCTGATGTGATTGTTTATGATGCGCTGGTGCCGGAGGCTGTTGTTGCCATGGGCCGCCGCGATGCCACGAGACTGTCTGTGGGCAAGCGCAAGGGTTGCCATTCCAAGAGCCAAAGCGAGATCAATGATCTTCTTGTAACGCTTGGCCGCGAAGGCAAGCGCGTCGTTCGATTGAAATCTGGTGATCCGCTGGTTTATGGACGTGCTGGCGAAGAAATGGCCGCTTTGCGCGATGCCGGTATCTCCTTTGAGATTGTCCCTGGTATTACATCTGCCTTCGCTGCCGCAGCAGATATGCAGCTTCCGCTCACATTGCGCGGCGTTGCGTCCTCGCTGGTCTTTACCACTGGCCACGATATGACGGGCGATATACTGCCGGATTGGGCACGCCTGGCTATTTCCGGTGCAACCATCGCCGTTTATATGGGCCGGAGTGTTGCTGCTTCCGTTGCCAATCGCCTGATTGAGGCGGGCCTTCATGCGGATACCGGCGTTGCTGTGATTGAAAATGCCGGACGTGCGGAACGTCGCATGTTCCACGGGACATTGAAAGATCTGCCAGCACTTGAACAGCGCAGCGATCTGGAAGGGCCGGTCATGGTTGTTATTGGCGATGCTGTCGCCGGTGCCGCCATTCATCTGGCAGAACCGCTTTCTGCAACGAAGACAAAGTTTGAAGATTTCGTGGCTGAGCGCCACATGGCAGCGCATGCTGTCTGAACCGCAAGGATGATGATTATGAGTGTCAAAGTTTTAACAGCGAACCGCCTGACCGATGGCGAAGCAGTTTGGCTTGGTGCCAATGGTGAGTGGCTCGACCATATTGATGGTGCCCTTGTCGCACGTCATGCCGAGGCTGTGGCAGCGCTTGAGGAAGCCGGTAAAGCCGCGATAAAGTCCAATCTCGTCATCGACGTTAATGTCATTGATGTTGAGGAACGCGGTACAAACCTATATCCGCTACGCCTGCGCGAACGTATCCGCCAGCTCGGCCCGACAATCCGTCTTGATCTTGGCAAGCAAGCCGAGAAAACCAGCGCCAACGCCGCCTAATTTCTGAAGGTCCGCATAGAATGTATCGTTACGATGAGTTTGATCACGCGTTTGTCTCTGCCCGCGTCGAGCAGTTCAAGGATCAGGTTGAGCGGCGTCTTGCTGGCGAGCTGACTGAAGAGCAGTTCCGCCCGCTGCGTTTGATGAATGGTGTCTATCTTCAGCTGCATGCCTATATGCTGCGTGTTGCGATCCCCTATGGCACATTGTCAGGTCGGCAGATGCATAAATTGGCGCATATTGCGCGCCGTTATGATCGCGGTTATGGCCATTTCACCACACGACAGAATATCCAGTATAATTGGCCGGCTTTGAGCGATATGCCAGCGGTGCTTGATGAATTGGCCTCTGTCGAAATGCATGCTTTGCAGACATCGGGCAATTGCATCCGCAATGTCACAGCGGATCATTTTGCCGGTGCCGCCGCTGATGAGGTTGCCGATCCGCGTCCCTATGCGGAGATTCTCCGTCAGTGGTCGTCAATGCATCCGGAATTTTCCTATCTGCCACGCAAATTCAAGATCGCAGTCACCGGTGCTGATCGGGATCGCGCAGCCATTCAGGTCCATGATATCGGGCTTCATCTGAAAAAGAATGAAGCCGGAGAACTTGGCTTTGCTGTCTATATTGGTGGCGGCCAGGGTCGCACACCTATGGTTGCCAAAAAGATCCGGGATTTTCTGCCCATTGAGGACTTGCTGACCTACACGACGGCAATCGTGCGTGTGTATAATCTGCATGGCCGCCGCGATAACAAATACAAGGCACGTATTAAAATCCTAGTGCATGAAACCGGCACCGAGGAAATTACCCGTCAGGTCGAGGCTGAATGGCAGGCAATCAAGGATACCGACTTGAAGATGCCGCAACAGGATGTTGATGCCATCGACAATTATTTCCGCATGCCAAACCTGCCGCAGCGTCCCGAAGGCTGGTCGCAGCTTGCGATCTCGCGTAAGGCCGATCCTTCCTTTGCGCGCTGGGTCGATCAAAATGTAACGCCGCACAAGAATCCGGACTACGGGGTCGTCACAATCTCCTTGAAGCCGATTGGTGGTATTCCAGGTGACGCAACAGACGCGCAGATGGATCTGGTGGCAGATATCGCCGAGAAGTTCTCAAATGATGAGATCCGCGTCAGCCATGAGCAAAATCTGGTTCTGCCGCATGTAGCCATTGCTGACTTGCGCATTGTCTATGACCTGCTGCTGACAGACGGCTTGGCGACAGCCAATGCCGGGCTGATCACGGATATTATTGCCTGCCCCGGTCTCGATTATTGCGCTTTGGCCAATGCCCGATCCATTCCCGTAGCACAGCGCATTTCAGAGCGTTTCGGCCAGCCGGAACGTCAGGCGGATATTGGTGAACTCAAGATCAAGATTTCCGGTTGCATCAATGCCTGCGGCCACCACCATGTCGGCCATATCGGTATTCTGGGCGTCGAGAAGAAGGGCGAAGAGCTTTATCAGATTTCGCTCGGTGGCTCCGGTGATGAGATTTGCACGATTGGCGATATTACCGGTCGCGGCTTCTCCTCCGAAGAAATCGTCGATGCGGTGGAAACCATAGTTGACCGCTATCTTCAGGTGCGGACAGACAAGGAAGAAAACTTCCTTGCAACCTATCGCCGTCTGGGCGCTGCACCGTTCAAGGACGCGCTTTATAACGAGACTGCAAATGCTGCTTGAGACAAATGAACGTACCGTGGCGGACGAAGCGCGCGCGCTTCAAGCCCGCTATGGGAATCTTGAACCGGCCGATATTATCGAGCTGGCGATAGATCATTTGTTCAATGAAGAAATTGCTGTTGTCTCCTCTTTTGGCGCCGAATCCTCTGTGCTTTTGCACCTGATCGCGCAGGTGGATCGTGCTACGCCGGTTCTGTTTCTGGAAACGGGCAAACATTTTCCGGCAACCTTGCGTTATCGTGACGAGCTTGTTGGCGAATTGGGCATGACAGATGTTCATGACATTCATCCCTTGCAGCAGACGCTCAAGGATGAGGATCCCTATGGCGCCATGTCGATGACCAATAAGGATCGCTGCTGCTATATCCGTAAAGTGGAGCCGATGGCCCGGGCTGTTGCGCCTTATCGGGCATGGATGACCGGTCGCAAACAGTTTCAGGCATCGACGCGTAATGCATTACCTGTGTTTGAATCGGTGGGTGAGCGTATTCGCATCAACCCGCTGGCCCAATGGACATCAGCGGACCTTCAGAACTACATGGTCGCTAATCACTTGCCTCCGCATCCATTGGTTGCGGAAGGCTATCGTTCGATCGGCTGCATGCCCTGCACGCAGCCGGTGAAAGAAGGTGAAGATGCGCGTTCCGGTCGTTGGGCTGGCAGCGACAAAACAGAATGCGGTATCCACCTGACGGGACTTACCGATCAATTGAGCAATATTTCCCTGACGGATTCGAGCCTATGAGTGACATTTCTGAAAGCGTAGCTGGTGAACTTTGGGGTCGCGAAGGATTTCGTGAAGATCCTTACATTGCCGCTGAGACACTCGAAGAAACAGGTGATGCGCCGGCTGTAATTCTTCCTCTGGCTGCATGGCTGGGCCTTGATGAGAGCATCCGCAACAATACCAACCGCAAGATCGGGGTATCGGTCGCGCCGGGCGAAAGTATCGACCCTCTTCTGCCATTGCTGGATACAATACCGCTTATTGCGCTGCAGTTTCCGGCTTTCAACGATGGCCGCTCTTATTCGAAGGCGGACATCTTGAAAAACCAACATCAGTTCAAGGGAGAGCTGCGTGCGGTGGGCGATGTGCTGATCGATCAGGTCGCCTACATGTTGCGTACCGGTTTCGATACGATGAAGGTTACACATGCCGTAACGCTGACACGCCTTGCGGAGCACAATCTGCATGATGCACCCGGCTATTATCAGCCCGGCAGAGGTTCGCACACCGTACCGGGCGCCTATAGCTGGCGCCGGGTTCCGGGCGCCTGAAACAATAAAATTCAATTCGGTTTGTTGGAAAGCACTTATATGTCAGAACTTATTGAAACAGATGTCGTTATCGTCGGTGCCGGTCCTGTTGGCCTCTTTGCCGTATTCGAGCTTGGCCTTTTGGACCTGCGCGCCCATGTCATCGATATTCTTGATCGTCCGGGCGGCCAATGCGCCGAACTCTATCCGGAAAAGCCGATTTATGACATTCCGGGTCTGCCGGAAGTGACAGGGCAGGATCTGACCGATAATCTGCTGAAGCAAATTGCGCCGTTCGATCCGCAGTTCCATTTTTCGACGATGGTGACCGCGCTCACACGTTTGGAGGATGGCCGGTTCCGTGTCGAGACTGATGCGGATGAAGTCTTCCTGACCAAGGTCATTGTCATTGCAGCCGGTGGCGGTTCGTTCCAGCCCAAGCGTCCTCCTGTGCCAGAAATCGAACATTATGAAGGCGTCAGCGTTCACTATGCCGTTCGCAAGATCGAGGCTTTCCGCGATCATGATGTTGTCATCGTTGGCGGCGGTGATTCGGCGTTGGATTGGACGTTGAATCTTGAACCCGTAGCCAAGTCCGTCACGCTGGTGCATCGCCGCCCGGAATTCCGTGCCGCTCCCGACAGTGTCAACAAGATGTGGGCGCTTGAAAAAGAAGGCCGTGTAAAATTCCGCATGGGGCAACTTGGTAGCCTTGAGGGCGCGGATGGCCAGATATCAAAGGTGCTGCTGAAGGGCGGCGAGGCCGGCGAAGAAATTATCGAGGCCAGCCGTTTGCTGCCATTTTTTGGCCTGACAATGAAGCTAGGTCCAATCGCGGATTGGGGTTTGAACCTCGATCAGAATCTGATTGCGGTCGATACGGAGAAATTCGAGACATCAGAGCCCGGTATTTTCGCGATTGGCGACATCAATACCTATCCGGGAAAGCTGAAGCTTATCCTGTCAGGTTTCCATGAGGCGGCTTTGATGTCCCATGCAGCAAAACGGATCGTGGCCCCTGGCGAACGTATCGTTTTCCAGTATACGACGTCCTCAACATCCCTCCAGAAGAAACTGAAAGCAGCTTGAGTGTCTGATTCTCTTTACATCCACGTCACCGATCAGAAGGGCGAACGTCATACGCTGGAGGCCTTGGAAGGCTTCCGTGTCATGGAAGTCATTCGGGATTGGGGCCTCGACATCAAGGCGGAATGCGGCGGCGCTGCTGCTTGCGGCACCTGCCATTGCTATGTCGAGGAGGAATGGACTGAGAAGCTTTTTGCACCGCTGGATGAAGAAATCGATCAGCTCGACGTGACATTTCACGTCGAGGAGAACTCCCGCCTCTCATGCCAGCTGATCATGACGGAAGAACTGAATGGCCTGGAGATTACTCTCGCTCCAGGCACTCAGAAGGACAGCGTTGCAGCCTGATTTATGGCAGCGTTGCTATGCGGGTGGTCAAAAGCTCGAAGAAGCCATCAGAATCCACGTTCCGAATGTAAAAAGCATTCTTCGGGCGGTCAGTAATCCCCCACCAGTCAACCACCGTCATGCCGAACGTCAATTCGTTAGCTGCATCCACTTCGACATTGCAGTGACGCCCCGTATAGAGCTCCGGCTTGAGCAAATAGGCGATCACATTGGGATCATGCAAAGGTCCGCCATCGCTGCCATATTTTTCTTCGTCGAAACGTTCAAAAAACTCAAGCAGGGCGACTGATGCGTCGCCGCATCTGGTGCCCAAAGCGCGGAACCGATCGATGCGTTTGGCAGTGGTCAGGGCCTGGTGTGTCACATCCAACGGCAGAATTACGATTGGAACGCCTGACTGCAACACGATTTGCGCAGCCTGTGGGTCGACATAGATATTGAACTCGGCAGTCGGCGTTATGTTGCCACCCTCAAAAAAGCCACCGCCCATCAGGACGATTTCCTTGATCCTCGGTGCAAGTTCTGGCGCGCGCAACAGAACATGGGCGATATTGGTAAGTGGTCCAAGCACGCAAAGCGTGACAGTTCCCGCCGGTTCACTGAGTAAAGTCTCGATAATGAAATCGACCGCGTGCTGATCCTGCAAAGGCATGGACGGTTCAGGCAGGTCGGGACCATCGAGGCCGGTCTTGCCGTGAACATGTTCGGCCGTGATCAAGTGGCGCATCAACGGACGATCCGCACCGGCAAAGACACGCGTATCGGAGCGCCCGGCCAATTCGGAGATTTTACGCGCATTCACTTCGGTCAAGGCAAGCGGCACATTGCCGGCAACGGCTGTAATACCCAGCACATCCAGTTCCGGGCTGGCAAAAGCCAAAAGAATCGCGAGAGCGTCGTCCTGCCCCGGATCTGTATCGATTATGATTTTACGTGCCATTTGTCGGTTTCTCTCATCTATATGCCGCACTCTCTTGAAGTCTCAAGGTCGATAGACCATATCTGAGTACAGGAGCGAAATGCTGTTGAATTACGGGTTTTGCTTTAGGTCGCTTTACTAAAGGACTGCTTGGATGACACGAATGACACCTTTTTCAAGCCCATTGCTGCTTGGATTCGATTCGATGGAAAAGACGTTGGAGCGTATCGCCAAATCCGGCGACGGCTACCCGCCATATAATATTGAGCGTATCCGTTGCAATAACGATCGTGAGCAGTTGCGTATTATTCTCGCCGTGGCGGGATTTTCCAGCGACGATCTCGAAGTCACCACTGAGGATAACCAGCTGATTATTCGCGGTCGCCAGACCGATGAAGAAACGCGCGAATATTTGCATCGCGGCATCGCGGCCCGCCAGTTCCAGCGCATATTTGTTCTTGCCGATGGAATGCGGGTCAGCAATGCCACTTTGAAGAATGGGCTACTGTCGATCGACCTCGACCGGCCGGAACCTGAACGATTGGTCAAGCGCATCAATATTGCGGTCGAAGACTGATCAGGGCTCTAACAGGACAGGGCTCACCAGAGACTGTCCAAATAAGGAGGCTATAATGCAAACGAATCCTTTTACCGAACTTGAATTCTCCCGTCTCGGCGCCGGTCAGGTAGCTTATCTGCGCAAGGTAAAGACCGATGATCTCGCCACCAGCTTTCCGGCTCTTCCGCCGATGGCGCCTGGTGTTGAGCTTTGGGCGCTCTTTGCAGCCAATGGAGATCCTATTGTGCTTTCCGATGAACGCGAAAACGTTCTTGTCGGCGCGCAGGAGCATGAATTGCGCACGGTGATGCTGCAGTAGTTGTAAAAGCAAGCTCAGGAAAAGTGGGCACCGGTTTTCCGTTCGAGCTTGCAAAGCCAACCGATCGCGTGGGTCAGACTTTTACAGTCTGCTCCACGCGATCTTCCGCGCCAAAAATCTCCAAATATCGTTTTATCTCCGCAGGCTCGCCAGTGGCTTTCTTGGGATTATCCGAAAGCTTTACAGCCGGGCGGCCATTGGCGTAGCTGACTTTGCACACCAGCGAAATCGCATTTAACTGGTCGTTGAACCGTGGCGCACAATCTTCGAAATCATTGGTGAGATTGGTGCCCCAGCCGAAGCTCATACGCACTTTCCCATCGAAGTGGCGATAGGTTTCCTCAATCGTATCGACGTCAAGCCCATCGGAAAACACCAGCAATTTTTCGCGCGGGTCCTTACCCTTGGCTTTCCACCAAGCAAGGATTTTCTCGCCGCCTTCAATGGGCGGCGCGCTATCGGGTCGAAAGCCCGTCCAGTCTGCAACCCAATCCGGCGCATCGCGCAGAAACGCCGCTGTACCGAAGGCGTCGGGAAGTACTATCAAAAGATTACCGCCATAATAGCGGTTCCAGTCCTGAAGCACCTTATAGGGCGATGCCAGAAGTTCTTCTTTGGTTTTGCTCAGTGCTGCCAGAACCATCGGTAGTTCGTGAGCGTTTGTTCCAAGCGCTTCCAGATCATTATCCATCGCCATCAACACATTACTCGTGCCGGTAAATGAAGCGCCAATCCCTTCCTTCAATGCCTCAACACACCAGCGCTGCCACAGAAATGAGTGGCGGCGTCGGGTGCCGAAATCGGAAATTCTGATGTCGGGGAGAGCTTGCAAGCGCTCGACCTTAGTCCACATTTTGGCCTTCGCACGGGCATAAAGCACATCAAGCTCAAACCGCCCCAAACGCTTCATCGCCGCGCGGGAGCGCAATTCGTTGATGATTGTAAGCGCGGGAATTTCCCACATGGTGGTGTACATCCACGGCCCGTGAAAATTGAGTTCATATTGGCCATCGCGCTTGATCAGCTCATATTCGGGTAGTTGGAAATTTGCCAGCCAACTCAGGAAATCCGGCTCGAATATCTGGCGCTTGCCGTAGAACGTGTTACCGCCGAGCCAGATCATCTCTTTCTTTGTGAAACGCACTTCCCGCGCGTGATCAAGCTGTTCGCGTAATTCCTGCTCGTCAATCTCGTCACTCAGCCGCACTTTAGTGGTGCGGTTGATGAGCGTGAAGGTGGCATCCACTTTGGGATAAACGCCCCAAATCATCTGAAGCATCAGGAGTTTGTAAAAATCCGTGTCGAGCAGGCTGCGGACGATGGGGTCCAATTTCCACGTATGGTTGAAAACACGCCGCGCTATATCGGTTTTGGTCGCCATCGAATGCCATCCTTACGAATATGTCGCCCGCCATGTTGCACGGCAGACCCCACTCATCAAGAAGAGCGACGGAGAAACTTCATTTCACGGGCAAAGTTGATTTGGACCGTTCAATTAAATCTTTGTAATCTCACCGATTTGTCATTAACGGCGACATCAAAGCGCTTTATTCTCTGCAACAGATAGAGTTGCTCTCTGCGGATCGCAGATGCACTTGACGAAAGTATTCGCTGGCTCCTTACCGGAACCGGCCTTGGAGTGTTGGATGAAGGCCTGGAAACAAATTCTGATTGCCATATTGGTTCTGGTTGGTGCTGGAGCTGGCTGGTTGTATTTTTCCCCAGGTTCCAATGAGCTGTTAAAGAAGGCCGGAGTTGTTCCGCCCTCCAATGCAACCGCCGAAACCGCGGCAGGCTCCGGCAGGCGGGGTGGCGGACAGAGTTTGCCGCTTGTCGTTGTGAAAACGGCAACTGAAGCCAAGATCAATGACCGGCTTTCAGCAATCGGTACCGGAAAAGCCAAAAGCTCCGTTTCAGTTACACCATTTGCAGCTGGCAGAATGACGGAATTGCTTGTCCAGTCCGGGTCAAAAGTCATGGCCGGTGACGTCATCGCCAAGCTTGATTCAGAAGCCGAGACGATTATTGCGGAAAAGGCTAGAAGTGCGCTCAAAGACGCGCAAAACAAGCTGAAGCGCGCTGAAAACCTCAGTACAACCAATACGGTGTCAGCCGTTCAGGTCTCTGATGCCGAACTTGCGGTGGAGAACGCGGCATTGGATTTGCGCGAGGCAGAGCTGGCCTTGGACCGGCGCGATATCAAGGCGCCCATCAGCGGCATAATCGGTATTCTACCTGTCAATGCGGGCAATTATATTACCGTTTCTACGCAGGTCGCTACGATTGACGACCGCTCAGAAGTTCTTGTCGACTTCTGGGTTCCAGAGCGTTTTGCGCCGTTGATTGCCGTTGGCGCTCCCGTATCTGCGAACTCAATTGCGCGCCCCGGCGAAACATTTCAAGGCTCGGTAAGCGCGATCGACAGCAGGGTTGATCCCGCCAGCCGTACCCTGCACGTGCAGGCACGCATCACCAATCCGAAAGATACGCTACGCGAAGGCATGGCTTTCCAGATATCCATTGTATTCCCGGGCGACATTTATGCTGCGGTGGACCCACTCTCGATCCAGTGGGGCACTGACGGTGCCTATGTCTGGAAGATTGCAGACGACAAAGCGAGCCGCGTTCCGGTTCGTATTGTCCAGCGCAATGCCGCCAATGTTCTGGTTGATGCGAATATTAAGCTGGGCGACGCGATTGTTACCGAAGGTGTCCAGTCGGTCCGCGAAGGTGGCACCGTTCACATTAAAGGGCAACCTGCGCCCAAACAAAACAGCGAAGAAGGTCCTCTCGCCTCCGCCGGCAAAGCTGGCTGAGGACGTCATGACAAAACAGAACGACAATCTCGATACAAGTTTTACCGCCCTTTTCATTCGCCGTCCGGTCATGGCGCTGGTGCTCAATGCCTTGATCGTGGTGGCTGGTTTGGCCGCCTATTATGGCGTTGACGTCCGCGAGCTTCCCGATGTGGACAGGCCGGTGGTCACCGTCTCCACAATATTTGAATCGGCTGCCGCCGAAACAGTTGACCGGGAACTGACCTCTGCAATCGAAGGCGCCGTGTCACGTGTCTCCGGTGTTAAATCCATCTCCTCGAGTTCTTCGTTCGGTAGCAGCCGCGTCACAGTCGAATTCAATGATGGCGTTGATCTGAACGTTGCCGCTGCCGACATGCGCGACGCAATCAGCCGTATCACCAACACGCTGCCCGAACAGGCCGATCCTCCGCAGATCGTCAAGGCGGATGCGAATTCCGATGCAGTTATGCGGCTTGCCGTGACTTCCGATACGATGGCGGTTGAGGATATGACAGTGCTGGTCGAAGATCAGATCGAAGATGTGCTGGCCTCTGTCCCCGGCGTTGCCGATGTGCAAATCAACGGCGATCGCAACAAGATTTTCCGGATCGATATCGATCAGGGCAAGCTTGCAAGCCTTGGCATGAACGTCGCCGACATCCGCAATGCGCTGACGACCATGGCCTTTGATACTCCGGCAGGCCAGCTGAACAGCAATGACCAAAGCATTGTTGTGCGGGCGACCGCACCCGTTACCACGCCTGAAGAGTTCGAAAACATCATCATTAAAGGCCGCACGAAAATACGTGACGTTGCCACGGTGACACTTGGCCCCGACATTGGCACGTCAAGTTTGCGTGCCAATGGCAAGACCGGTATCGGCCTTGGTATTATCCGCCAGGCACAGTCCAATACGCTGGATATTTCGACAGGTGTCCGCGCTGCAGTCGCTCAGCTTCAGCAGACCTTGCCGGAAGGTGTTGATATTCGCGTTACCAGCGATGATGCAGATTTCATCAACGGCGCTGTCCATGAGGTGGAAATAGCGCTGGGCGTTTCGGTTATCATCATTATCGCCATCATCTACCTGTTCCTGTGGGACATCAGGGCGACTTTGATTCCGGCGGTCAGCATGCCGGTTGCATTGATCGGCACAATATCGGCGATCTATCTGGCAGGTTTTTCCATCAATATTCTTACGCTTTTGGCTCTGGTTCTGGCGACAGGTCTTGTGGTGGATGATGCGATTGTCGTGCTGGAAAATATTGTCCGCCGCCGTAATCAGGGCATGGGCCCACGCGCCGCTGCTGTTCTTGGCACGCAGGAAGTGTTCTTCGCGGTCATCGCGACAACGGTCACATTGGCGGCGGTGTTTGTGCCATTGTCGTTCCTTCCCGGCCAGACAGGCGGTCTGTTTCGCGAATTCGGCTTTGTTCTGGCCATCTGCGTGCTTCTCTCGGCGGTCGTGGCGCTTACGCTGTGTCCCATGCTCGCATCCCGTCTGCTGAGCGCGAGCGAGGCAAGTCATCATGAAGTTGCCCATGCACCGGGTGTGGTTGGCCGTATGGGCAATCGCTTTGGCGGCTGGTACAAATGGTTGCTGCATGCCTGTCTTGCTGCGCCCTGGATCGTGGTCATCGTGTCGATCCTTTTTGCCGGTGCCGCCTTTGGTGCATTCTCCCTGCTCAAACAGGAGCTAACGCCGACAGAAGATCGTGCGGCGACCTTCCTGCGCATAACGGCGCCCCAAGGTGTCAGTCTCGAATATCTCAATGATGAGATGCGCCAGATCGAAACCTTGATCCAGCCTTTGCGTGATTCGGGAGAAATCGAGAATACGTTCTCCATTGCCGGGCAGAATGGCAACACCAATCGCGGCTTCATGGTGCTCAGCCTTGCCAAATGGAATGAGCGTACAAGGACGCAGCAAGAGATCGTGGCCGATGTTTCCAAGCGTGTGCGCGCAGTGCCGGGCATTCAGGTTTTTGCCTCGCAACCCAATTCGCTCGGTATTCGCGGCGCAGGCAACGGTCTCCAGTTTGCTGTCGTGGGCACCAGCTACGCCGAATTGGGCACGACTGCCGCCAAGATCGTTTCCGAACTGGAAAAAGATCCAAGATTTGACAGGCCGCGTCTGACTAATGAACCAACCCAGCCGCAATTGGCTGTTACGATAGACCGCGAACGGGCCTCGGATCTGGGCATAGACATCACAGGTCTGGCACAAGCATTGCAGTCGGTACTGGACGGCTACAAGATCGGTTCCGTATACATCGAGGATCGCAGCTTCGACGTCAAACTCGTCTCCACCACTGATCCGATCAATGATCCAACCGATCTGGAAAATGTGTTCTTGCGAACCCAGGATGGCCGCTTTGTACCGATGTCGACGATTGCGCGACTGACGGAAGTCGCTGTGCCGCCCGCACTGACCCGTGAACAGCAAATGCGATCCGTAGCCATCACGGCAAGCCTGTCGCCTTCTTTCGCCCTTGGCGATGCCTATGCGCAGGCGCAGGCAATTGCCGAGCCATTGCTGCCAGCTGGATATCGTCTCATTCCTCTGGCCGAAGCTGCCACACTTGGCGAAAATTCCTCAAGCATGATCATCACATTTGGCTTCGCCATCCTGATCATCCTTCTGGTGCTCGCCGCCCAGTTCGAAAGCTTCATCAGCGCTGTGATCGTTATGGCCACAGTTCCGCTTGGGCTTGCCTGCGCGGTGTTTGCCATGGTGATCACCGGGACCAGCATGAACGTCTATAGTCAGATCGGCCTGGTGCTGCTTGTCGGTATCATGGCAAAGAATGGTATTCTTATCGTCGAGTTTGCCAACCATCTGCGTGATCAGGGCCGCAATGTCCGGCAAGCCATTGAGGAAGCGGCAACGATCCGCCTTCGCCCCGTTGTCATGACAATGCTCTGCGCGATTCTTGGCGGTGTCCCGCTGGTTCTCGCCAGTGGTGCCGGCGCGGAAGCCCGTATTGCGCTCGGTTGGGTCATCGTCGGTGGTCTTGGTCTGGCTACAGCCTCAACGCTGTTTCTCACACCAGTCGCTTATCTTCTTTTGGCGGGATTCTCCAAGCCAAAGGCCGAGGAAGAAGCAAGGCTCCAGCGTGAATTGCTGCAGGTCAGTACAAAAGCACAACTGCCTGCCGAGTAAATATTTCGTCCAGTGCCCACAAACTTTAACTCTGACTGCAGGACGGCGTTGTGCATGGTTCGACGGGGCTCACCATGAGGAATGTGGTTGCTCGCAAGATAGTCGCTAGCTCGCCGAGCCTGGCTCATTAACATCTATTATCTTACCCATGGTGAGCTTGTCGAACTACGCACAGTAGGAGTGTAGTGAGACCGACAACACCCTCATAAGAATATGATTCTTGACCATTTGATAAAAAATTTGACCTTTTGTAAAAATATGCCATTCTTTCCATAACGGAGCCGGACGAACCGGCTCATCTGCAAATGGCTGTGATCCACGGGAACCGGACGCTGCCACAGATATGGGAGATGCCATTTCATGGGATCGATGGATTCAGGAATCCGTGACGTCAGGGCTGGCCGGCTCGCGAGCAGTGAGTATAGCGAGGTCTTTTCCGATCTGCATCCGCCGCTTTCGCGGCATGAGGCTTTCGTTGAGTCTGACCGTTGCTACTTCTGCTACGATGCGCCTTGCATGAATGCCTGCCCTACGGGGATAGACATTCCGCTTTTCATTCGCGAGATCGCCGCGGGAAATCCCACCGGATCGGCCAAGACCATCCTGAGCGAGAATATTCTTGGTGGTATGTGCGCCCGCGTATGCCCGACGGAAACGTTGTGCGAGCAGGCCTGTGTGCGTGAAGCGGCCGAAGGAAAGCCTGTAAAGATCGGCCTGCTGCAGCGTTACGCAACAGATTACCTGATGGAAAACGGCCAGCACCCTTTCACCCGCGCGGCTCCTACCGGCAAGTCTGTGGCAGTGGTCGGCGCAGGTCCGGCAGGGCTTTCTGCCGCTCATCGTCTGGCCATGCATGGCCATGATGTGACGATTTTCGAGGCCCGCCCAAAGGCTGGCGGCCTCAATGAATATGGTATCGCCGCCTATAAGAGCGTCGATGATTTCGCCCAGAAAGAACTGGATTTTATTCTGGAGATTGGCGGTATCACCATTCAGAACGACAAGGCACTTGGCAGGGATATCAGCCTTGATGCGTTGCGTGCCGGTTTTGATGCTGTTTTCCTTGGAGTGGGTTTGCCGGGTGTCAATGAGCTTGGCCTTGATGGCGAGGATGCGGCAGGCTGCATCGACGCTGTGGACTACATTTCCGTTCTGCGTCAGAGCAACGACCTTTCGGAAATCGCCGTTGGACGGGATGTCGTCGTCATCGGTGGTGGCATGACTGCTATCGACGTTGCAGTCCAGACGAAGCTGCTCGGCGCGGAGAACGTCATCATTGCCTACAGACGCGGTCCGGAAAGCATGAATGCCAGCGAGTTCGAACAGGAACTTGCATTGAAGAATGGCGTGATTATCCGCCATTGGCTGCAGCCGCGCGCATTGACACGCAATGAACGTGGCGAGGTTTGTGGCATCACCCTCGACTACACGACCATGAATGATGGCAGGCTGGAAACAACCGGCGAAAGCGTCACATTGGCCAGCGATCAGATTTTCAAGGCAATCGGCCAAATGCCCGCGGAAAAAATTCTTGCAGAAGCAGGTATGGCGCTTTCGCGTGGCCGTATCAGTGTCGATGAGGAGCGCCGTACATCAATTCCAGGAATTTGGGCGGGCGGCGATTGTATTGCCGGTGGTCAGGATTTGACCGTTGCAGGTGTGCAGGATGGCAAGCTCGCGGCTGAGTCGATTCATCGCGCTTTATCGATGCAGCCGGAAAAGGTCAGCGGCTTTGCCGAGGCAGTCATTGCCGGTAATTCCGAACCCGCGACCACCTCTGCGCAACACACTGCCAATCCAGGCCACATTAGCGGCTAAAGGAAACCATCATGGCTGATCTTTCATCGAATTTCCTTGGTATCAAATCTCCAAATCCATTCTGGCTGGCCTCTGCGCCACCGACGGACAAAGCATATAATGTCGAGCGCGCCTTTAAAGCAGGATGGGGCGGTGTTGTCTGGAAAACCCTTGGTGAAGAAGGGCCTCCTGTCGTCAATGTCAACGGCCCGCGTTATGGCGCAATCCATGGTCCCGACCGGCGCTTGCTTGGTCTCAATAATATCGAACTGATCACGGACCGCCCACTGGAGGTCAATTTGCGCGAGATGACCGAGGTCAAGAAGAAGTGGCCGGATCGTGCGTTGATTGCATCTATCATGGTGCCTTGTGAGGAAGAGGCTTGGAAGGCCATCCTTCCACGTGTCGAAGAAACCGGATGCGATGGGATTGAGTTGAATTTCGGCTGTCCGCACGGCATGTCCGAGCGTGGCATGGGCGCTGCGGTTGGGCAGGTACCGGAATATATCGAGATGGTGGTGCGCTGGTGCAAGCAATATACGCGCATGCCCGTCATCACCAAGCTTACGCCAAATATCACCGACGTGCGTAAGCCAGCCCGTGCTGCCAAATCTGGCGGAACCGATGCCGTCTCGCTGATCAATACGATCAACTCCATCGTGTCGGTCGATCTTGATACATTTGCGCCCAATCCATCCATTGATGGACGCGGTTCGCATGGTGGCTATTGTGGCCCGGCAGTCAAACCGATTGCCCTGAATATGGTTGCGGAAATTGCCCGTGATGCGGAGACGCGTGGCCTGCCTATCTCGGGGATTGGCGGCATCACCACATGGCGCGATGCGGCAGAATTCATCGCGCTCGGCTGTGGCAATGTGCAGGTCTGTACCGCTGCCATGACCTATGGCTTCAAGGTTGTGCAGGAGATGATTTCGGGCCTGTCCGACTGGATGGATTCACGCGGTTTTCGCTCCATCGAAGATTTCCGCGGTATGGCTGTACCCAATGTCACCGATTGGCAATATCTGAATCTGAATTACATCACCAAGGCGCAGATCGATCAGGACCTATGCATCAAATGTGGTCGTTGTCACATCGCCTGCGAAGACACATCGCATCAGGCGATTACATCCATGGTCGATGGTGTGAGGCACTTCGAAGTCATTGATGAAGAGTGTGTTGGATGTAATCTGTGTGTGAATGTCTGCCCTGTAGAGAACTGCATCGATATGGTGCCTATGCTCTCGGGAGTCGATCCGCGCACCAAAACACCGGTTCAGCCAGACTATGCCAACTGGACGACGCACCCTAACAATCCAATGGCAAAAGTTGCGGCGGAGTGATGGGTTAGCCGTAGTTCTATTTAAACTTATGTTAACCCAGTTTGTGCGTGGTTCGACAAGCTCACCATGAGAAAAGTCGTAATTGGCAAGGGAGCCCAGCTCTGTTGCGATGAAGGCGGGCTTTGCAGCACCTACAACTTTCCTCATGGTGAGCTTGTCGAACCACGCAGGAGAGCGATGCAATCGAACGCGGCACTATCTTATTTCAATCGCGCGGGCGGATGCCGTTGAGAATTATGCTCAGAACTGCCTGCGCGGTTTGTTCGCGAAAGCCTGGACGGCCAACTTGGCTACCCATAATAGCGCGAACCTGTACGTCAAAATCCGCATAATGCTGGGTGGTTGCCCAAATCATGAAAATCAGATGATAGGGGTCAACCGGAGCAAGTTTGCCTTCGCCAACCCAGCGCCGAATGACGACGGCCTTTTCGTCGACCAGCGGTTTCAAATGCTTGGCCAGAAAGTCACTGATTGCCGGTGCGCCATGCAGCACTTCATTGGCAAACAAACGCGATGCTTCCGGATGGCTTTCGGACATTTTGATTTTGAGCGTGATGTATTTGCGCAATTGCTCGATCGGGTCGCCCGCCGGATCAATATCAGCGAGCGGGGCAAGCCATTCCGTCAGCGTTTCTTCCAGCAGCGTCACATAGATATTTTGCTTGCGTGGAAAATAATAAAGCAGATTGGGTTTTGACATGCCGGCCTTGTCGGCAATCTGGTCGATAGTCGTGCCGCGGAACCCATAAGTGGAAAAAACATCAAGCGCCGCATCAAGGATCAAACGGCGGTTTATTTCCTGGATACGGGTTGTTCGTTCCGGGCCGCCATTCGTTTTCTGCTTCGCAGCTTTCGCCATTTGCTAATTGCTCCACCCACCCGCGACAAAATGGCAATTCCGCTTGTCCCGGCAACGGGTTGAAATGCCTATAAAGCGCTTGACCACCTAACTATGCTCTTCTAGCCTGCATTTTGACCAACTAGTCAAGTTTTTGGCAATTGGTTTTTGAATCCCCTTAAAGGTTCAATCATTCGGGAACACAAAACAAGCGGTAATATCCGCAATCAGGAGGCTTCGTCACATGTCTAAAACGGCAATGGGGACAAACAATCTCGACGCGTTCTGGATGCCTTTTACGGCAAACAAGCAGTTCAAGCAAAATCCCCGCCTTCTCGTCAGTGCTAAAGACATGCACTATAAGTCTCATGATGGGCGCGAGATCCTCGATGGAACTGCCGGTCTCTGGTGCTGCAATGCGGGCCATGGCCGCCCCAAGATCGTCGAAGCCGTTCAAAAGCAAGTTGCAGAGCTTGATTATGCGCCTGCATTCCAGATGGGGCATCCCAAGGCCTTTGAACTAGCCGCGCGCTTGGCTGCTATGCTGCCATCGCCGCTTGACCATGTGTTTTTCACCAATTCCGGTTCTGAATCGGTTGATACGGCGCTGAAGATCGCGCTAGCCTATCATCGCGCTAAAGGCAATGGCACCAAGGTCAAGCTGATTGGCCGCGAGCGCGGCTATCATGGCGTTGGCTTTGGCGGTATTTCCGTTGGTGGTATCTCCGGAAACCGTAAGACTTTCGGCAATGCGCTGAGCGGCATTGACCATATTCGCCATACGCATGATCTGGCACGAAATGCCTATACGCGTGGCGAGCCAGAATATGGCGTTGAATTTGCCGATGATCTGGAAAAGGTCATTGCGCTGCACGACGCGTCAAATATTGCGGCCGTCATTGTAGAGCCGGTGGCGGGTTCGACTGGCGTTCTCATTCCGCCAAAGGGCTATCTCAAGCGCCTGCGCGAGATTTGCACTAAGCACGATATTCTCCTGATTTTCGATGAAGTAATCACCGGCTTCGGCCGTCTTGGTGCACCATTTGCGGTAGATTATTTCGGCGTGGTGCCTGATTTGGTGACAACCGCCAAGGGTATCACCAGTGGCGTTATTCCGATGGGCGCGGTTTTCGCTTCGTCGGACATCTATCAGGCCTTCATGAATGGTCCGGAAAATCTGATAGAGCTTTTCCATGGCTACACCTATTCCGGCCATCCGGTCGCTTGCGCAGCGGCTCTCGCAACGCTCGACACCTATGAGGAAGAAGGCTTGTTAACCCGCGCCTCGGAACTGTCCGATTATTGGGAGAATGCTCTGCATGCGCTGAAGGGACTGCCGAATGTCATAGACATTCGCAATCTCGGGTTGATCGGCGCCATCGAACTTCAACCCATCGACGGCGCCCCGACAAAACGGGCATTCCAGGCTTTCCTTAATGCATACGAAAAGGGCGTGCTGATCCGCACGACTGGCGACATCATCGCCTTGTCTCCGCCTCTGACAATCAGCAAAGGACAGATCGATCATCTGTTCGATACGCTCGCCGATGTGTTGAAGAACTTGGCATAGGAGCGGGCAAATGTCGCTGACAGGAAATCTTCGGATCAATGGCGACCGCCTTTGGGATAGCCTGATGGAGATGGCCAAAATCGGGCCGGGTCTGCGCGGTGGCAATAATCGCCAGACCCTGACCGATGAGGATGGCGAGGGCCGCAGGCTGTTTCAATCCTGGTGTGAGAAAGCCGGCATGACCATGGGCGTAGACACCATGGGCAACATGTTTTTCACGCGTGAAGGAACAGACCCGGATGCGCTGCCGGTCTATGTCGGTAGCCACCTCGATACACAGCCGACGGGCGGAAAATATGATGGTGTGTTGGGGGTTCTCGGCGGACTGGAACTGATCCGCACGCTCAACGATCTTAATATCAAGACCAAGCATCCTATTGTTGTTGTCAACTGGACCAATGAGGAAGGTACGCGCTTTGCCCCGGCCATGCTGGCTTCCGGTGTATTCGCCGGTATTCATGATGAGCAATGGGCCTATGTTCGCGAAGATGCCAAGGGCAAGAAGTTTGGCGACGAACTGGAGCGAATCGGCTGGAAGGGTGACGAGAAAGTCGGCGCCCGTAAGATCCATGCGCTGTTCGAACTGCATATTGAGCAGGGACCCATTCTGGAAGCTGAGGGCAAGGATATCGGCGTTGTCACCCATGGTCAGGGCCTGTGGTGGTTGCAGATCACATTGACGGGCAAGGAAAGCCACACAGGCTCAACCCCAATGCCTATGCGCAAGAATGCGGGCCTCGGCATGGCGCGCATTACCGAACTGGTTCACGCCGTCGCTATGGCCCACCAGCCAAATGCCGTAGGGGCAATCGGCCATGTCGATGTTTATCCCAATTCCCGCAATGTCATTCCGGGCAAAGTCGTGTTCACGGTTGATATCCGCTCGCCAGACCTTTCGACGCTTTCCGCAATGAAAGCGGAAATTGAGGCGAAGGCACCAAAGATTGCCAAGGAGCTTGGCCTCGGCATCGAGATTGAAGAAGCCGGGCATTTTGATCCCGTTACCTTCGACGAAGGCTGCGTCACTGCCGTGCGCAATGCTGCGGAGCGGCTTGGCTACAGTCACCGCAATATTGTTTCCGGCGCCGGACATGATGCCTGCTGGATCAACCGCGTTGCGCCGACGGCAATGGTAATGTGCCCTTGCGTGGATGGCCTCAGCCACAATGAGGATGAAGAGATTTCGAAGGAATGGGCTGCTGCCGGTACGGATGTCCTGTTGCATGCGGTTCTGGAGACGGCGGAGATTCAAGCCTGACCTAGCAACCACATATGCAACATGTTCGGCAAAAGACCAAAAAGGGGAACGAACACAATGCTTGCGAAACTGATCAAAGGCGGAACAATTATTGCCGCTGACCGCACTTATAAAGCGGATGTGCTGATTGATGGCGACAAGATCGCTGCCATCGGCTCAGATCTTTCCGGCCAGGACGCCAATTGCGAAATTATTGATGCAACCGGTTGCTTTCTCATGCCCGGCGGTATCGACCCGCATACGCATCTTGAAATGCCTTTCATGGGCACCCATTCCAGCGATGATTTTGACACCGGCACCGCCGCGGCGCTGGCAGGCGGAACAACGATGGTTGTCGATTTTGTGCTCCCCGGCGAAGACGGGTTGCTTGCCGCCTTGCAGGACTGGTTCCAGAAGGCTGGCAAGGCGCGCACCGACTATTCCTTCCACATGGCGATAACCGGATGGAACAAGCAGATCTTCGACGAAATGCCCAAAGTCGTTGAACGCGGCATCAATACGTTCAAGCACTTCATGGCCTATAAGGGCGCATTGATGGTGGACGACGATGAAATGTTCGCCTCCTTTCTGCGCTGTGCCGAGATCGGCGCCATGCCGCTTGTCCACGCGGAAAATGGCGATGTGGTTGCCCATCTCCAGCAGAAGCTCCTCGCCGAAGGCAATACCGGTCCTGAAGCTCACGGCTATTCGCGCCCGCCCGAAATAGAAGGTGAGGCGGCTAACCGCGCCATCATGATCGCCGATCAGGCAGGCGTGCCGCTCTATATCGTGCATGTTTCCTGCGAACAGTCCCATGAAGCCATTCGCCGCGCGCGTGCCAAGGGTATGCGCGTCTATGGCGAACCTCTGATTCAACACCTTGTTCTGGATGAGAGTGAATATAAAAATGAGGACTGGGACTATGCCGCGCGCCGGGTCATGTCGCCGCCTTTCCGTGACAAGATCAACCAGAATGGATTGTGGGCTGGCCTTGCATCGGGAAGTCTTCAGGTCGTGGCGACAGACCATTGCGCCTTTACCACCGAGCAGAAGCGTTTTGGTGTCGGCGACTTTACCAAAATCCCAAATGGCACTGGCGGTCTGGAAGATCGCATGCCCGTGCTTTGGACCAAAGGCGTGCGTACCGGCCGCCTGACGCCAAATGAGTTTGTCGCGGTAACGTCGACCAATATCGCCCAAATTCTCAATATCTACCCGCGCAAGGGAGCGATCTTGCCGGGTTCCGATGCGGATATTGTTATCTGGGACCCCAATGCAACCAAGGTCATTTCTGCAAAGTCGCAGAAGTCGGCCATCGACTATAATGTCTTTGAGGGCATTGAAGTGACGGGCCTGCCGCGCATCACTATTTCGCGTGGAGAGATTGCCTATAGGGATGGCGAAGTGCTTGCGCCGACGGGCAGCGGACGCTTTGTCGAGCGTGAGGCCAACCCCTCTGCCAGCCGCGCACTTTCCACTTGGAAGGAACTAACCGCACCGCGTAGAGTGGATCGCGATCCGAAGAACATTCCGGCAGGCGTATGATGACAGTCGTCGCGCTCCGACCCAAGGCGAAAATAATGGCTGATGCGGCGCCAAAAAATGTAATTGATGTCAAAGACCTTTCGCTGGTCTTCCAGACCAATGATGGCCCCGTCAATGCTTTGTCGAACATCGACCTTGCAGTTAACAGCGGCGAGTTCGTTTCCTTTATCGGCCCTTCCGGTTGCGGAAAGACCACCTTGTTGCGCGTGATTGCCGATCTGGAGCAGCCCACCTCGGGTAGCATATCGGTCAATGGAATGACGCCATCGCAGGCGCGCGAAAAACGTGCCTATGGATATGTTTTCCAAGCGGCCGCGCTCTATCCTTGGCGCACCATTGGCGGCAATATTTCCCTGCCACTGGAAGTGATGGGCATACCCAAGGAGGAGCGCAAGGCGCGGATCGCCAAGAATCTCGAGCTGGTTAATCTGGCCGGTTTTGACAAGAAGTTTCCATGGCAATTATCAGGCGGCATGCAGCAACGCGCATCCATTGCCCGCGCCCTGTCTTTTGATCCCGATATGCTTTTAATGGATGAGCCCTTCGGTGCGCTGGATGAAATTGTCCGCGATCACCTCAACGAACAATTACTGAAGCTTTGGGCCAAAACGCAAAAGACAGTCATCTTTGTAACGCACTCGATTCCCGAGGCAGTTTTTCTCTCGACAAAGATCGTTGTGATGAGTCCGCGTCCGGGCCGGATACACGAAATCATCGATTGCAATCTCGGCTCTGAGCGGACGTTGGATATTCGCGAAACACCGGAATTTCTGGAAATCGCTCACCGCGTACGTGAAGGCTTGCGGCACGGTCATTCCTATGATGAGGCTCATCTGTGATGAAGGAGCGTCAAGGCCTTGCAGCCGTGCTCCACGACAGGGTGATCCCGGTCGGAACCATCCTTTTGGTCATCATCGCGCTCTGGTATGTTTTTGCCATCATTCTCAACGCGCCATTCGAACGCGACCAGGCGGCGCGTGCCAATACGACCATCTCCACGAGCCAGTTAATTGCCAATACGATGGCGCAGGAGCGGCCGGTTTTGCCTGCGCCGCATCAGGTCGCTGCTGAAATTCGCAAGACAGTTTTCGATATTGCACCAACGTCAAAGCGTAGCCTGATCTATCATGGCGGTGTCACTCTATCGTCCACGCTGCTCGGTTTCGCATTCGGCACTTTGCTTGGTATTCTTCTGGCGATCGCTATTGTGCATTCGCGCACGCTCGACAAAAGCCTGATGCCTTGGATCATCACCTCGCAAACCGTGCCGATCCTCGCCATTGCCCCGATGATTATCGTCGTGCTCAACGCGGTCAATATTACCGGGCTTTTGCCAAAGGCAATGATCTCGACCTATCTGTCGTTCTTTCCGGTGGCTGTTGGTATGGTCAAAGGTCTTCGCTCACCCGAAATCATGCACCTTGATTTGATGCGCACCTATAACGCGTCGAAGGCACAGATATTCTGGAAACTGCGCTGGCCCGCCTCCATGCCTTATCTTTTTACCTCAATGAAAATTGCCGTTGCCATCAGTCTGGTTGGTGCCATTGTCGGTGAATTGCCCACTGGAGCTGTGGCGGGTATCGGGGCACGCCTGCTTGCCGGCTCCTATTACGGTCAGACCGTGCAAATTTGGGCTGCCCTTATCGCTGCCGCACTCATGGCGGCCGTTCTTGTCAGCCTCATAGGGATTATCTCGACGCTTGTTAACCGGCGAATGGGAGTGCGCCCATGAGGTTTTCGCGCTCTCCTTTGGCCATTGCTGCCTTTGTTTTGTCCGCTGCGGCTCTTGTGGTCCCGACGGGCGCGGGTGTTCAAACCACATTATCCTATGCAACGCCGATCATGCTCTTTGTCGCTGCCGCGGTGGCGCTGTTCGCTTCTGCATCCACCTCGTCTACCATTGCGCTGCTGCTATTGGTGCATGTCTCGGCCTATTGTCTGATATCGTTGCTCAGCTTGATGGGTCCGGCAGGGGCGCTGCTTGGTTATTGGTGCATGGTTGTGGCGGCATGGCTGTTGGCTTGGCTGACAGTGCAGCGGCTTGCAAGCTGGCGTGCTGCTTCACTGGATATGCAGCGTCTGATCAATCTGGCATTGCCGGTGCTGTTCGGTGCTTGGCTGCTTATCCTTTGGGAAGTAGTGGTGCGCGGCTTCGGTGTTCCCGCAATCCTTCTGCCGCCACCATCAATGATTGCCGCGCGTATCGCGGCTTCCGTTCCCACGCTCTGGGCGGACTTCCAGCAAACTTATCTGAAGGCCGCGATTGCCGGTTATGTCATGGGTTGCGGCTCGGGTTTCCTGGCCGCGATTGTCGTTGATCGCGTGCCCTTTCTGCGCAAGGGGCTTTTACCCATTGGCAACCTGGTGGCAGCGCTGCCCGTCGTTGGCATTGCTCCGATCATGGTCATGTGGTTCGGTTCCTACTGGCAGTCCAAAGCCGCTGTTGTTGTTATTATGACGTTCTTCCCGATGCTGGTGAACACAGTTGCCGGGCTTGCTGCCTCGGGCGCCATGGAACGTGATCTCATGCGCACCTATGGTTCAACCTATGGTCAGACATTGCTCAAGCTGCGTCTACCCGCTGCCATGCCGTTCATCTTCAATGCACTTAAAATCAACTCGACTTTGGCGCTCATCGGCGCAATTGTTGCCGAGTTTTTCGGCTCCCCCATTGTCGGCATGGGTTTTCGCATTTCCGCAGAAGTTGGCCGCATGAATGTCGATATGGTCTGGGCGGAAATCTTTGTTGCCGCCCTTGCTGGTTCACTTTCCTATGGACTGATTACCCTTATCGAAAGGGCCGTCACTTTCTGGCATCCTTCCTACCGATCCTGAACATTTAAAAACAAGAACAGAGGAGAACTGAAACATGAAGAAGACCATTGCACTCTCGTTGGGACTCGCCATCAGCACCCTGATGGCCGGCTCGGCGCTGGCCGCCGATAAACTGACGCTTCAGCTCAAATGGGTCACGCAAGGGCAGTTTGCTGGCTATTATGTGGCTAAAGATAAGGGCTTCTATAAAGAGGCCAATCTGGATGTCGAGATCAAGCCAGGCGGCCCAGATGTTGCGCCGCCGCAGGTCATTGCTGGTGGTGGCGCAGATGTCGTGGTGGACTGGATGCCTTCCGCGCTTGCCACGCGTGAAAAGGGTCTTCCTCTTGTCAATATTGCCCAGCCGTTCAAGCGCTCCGGCATGATGCTGACCTGCCGCAAGGAAACGGGCATTACCAAGCCTGAAGACTTCAAGGGCAAGACGCTGGGTGTCTGGTTCGGCGGAAATGAATATCCGTTCCTGTCATGGATGAACCATCTTGGCCTGAAGACCGATGGCGGGCCGGAAGGCGTCACAGTTCTCAAACAAGGCTTCAATGTTGATCCCCTGATCCAGAAGCAAGCCGATTGCATTTCCACTATGACCTATAATGAATATTGGCAGGTAATTGATGCGGGCATTCCGGAAGATCAGCTCGTCACTTTCAAGTACGAGGATGAAAAAGTAGCAACGCTGGAAGACGGTCTTTATGTGCTCCAGAAGAGTCTCGACGATCCGGCAATGGTCGAAAAGCTGGCCCGCTTCGTCAAGGCTTCAATGAAGGGCTGGGAATATGCACGGGCCAATCCGGATGAAGCTGCTGAAATTGTGCTTGAGAATGATGCCAGCGGGGCCCAGACAGAGAAGCACCAGAAGCGCATGGTTGCTGAAATCAATAAGCTGACGGAAGGTTCAGACGGCGTGCTTGATACGGCAGCTGCCGACCGGACTGTGGAAACCTTGCTTGGTGGTGGTTCAGACCCGGTTATTACCAAGAAGCCGGAAGGTGCCTGGACAACAAAAGTTACTGATGCAGCGAAGTAAAAGTCAAAAATGCAGCCCTTGGTAAAAGGGCTGCATTTTTGTTGTGCGTGGTTCGAACCACGCACGATATTACTGCCAATCGTCTCACTCCCAATGGTCGGGAATCTGCCTTACAGCACCGCGTGCAGCGCTTGTTGCCATTGCGCCATAAGCACGCAGTGCAGTTGTGACCTTGCGCTTGCGCTTTTCTTCAGGCTTCCAGGCGGCTGAGCCCTTGGCTTCCATATGCGCACGGCGATCGGCAATGACCGCATCATCGACGGCAAGGTGAATCTTGCGGTTCGGGATGTCGATGTCGATTACATCGCCTTCCTGCACCAGACCGATCAATCCGCCTTCGGCTGCTTCCGGAGAAACGTGGCCAATGGAAAGTCCTGACGAACCGCCGGAGAAACGCCCGTCAGTGATCAAGGCACAAGCTTTGCCGAGGCCCTTGGATTTCAGATAGCTGGTTGGGTAGAGCATTTCCTGCATGCCGGGGCCGCCGCGAGGACCTTCATAACGGATCAGCACAATATCGCCCGGCTTTACGCCGCCGTTCAAAATACCAAGAACGGCGGTATCCTGACTTTCAAAAATGCGCGCAGGACCGGAGAACTTCAGAATTGACTCATCAACGCCTGCCGTTTTGACGATACAGCCATCTTCGGCAAGATTGCCGTAAAGCACAGCCAAACCGCCATCCTTGGAATAGGCATGTTCCGCATTGCGGATAACGCCCTTTTCGCGATCCAGGTCAACATCGGCAAAGCGGCGATCCTGGCTGAATGCAACCTGGGTAGGAACACCGCCCGGCGCTGCCTTGAAGAAATCATGGACAGACTGGTTCTTGCTGCGCATCACATCCCAGCGATCAAGCGCTGCGCCCAGATTTGCTGCATGAACGGAGTAAACTGAGGTATCAAGCAAACCTGCCCGATCAAGCTCGCCAAGAATGCCCATGACGCCACCCGCATGATGTACGTCTTCCATATGCACATTGGCAACAGCAGGAGCCACCTTGCACAGTACGGGAACGCGACGGGAAAGCCGGTCAATATCGCTCATGGTGAAATCGACTTCGCCTTCATGCGCCGCCGCAAGCAGGTGGAGAACAGTATTGGTCGAACCGCCCATCGCGATATCGAGCGTCATCGCGTTCTCAAAGGCGGCAAAGGATGCGATGGCGCGTGGCAGCGCTGTTTCATCATCCTGTTCGTAGTAGCGACGGGCCAGATCAACAATGAGGTGCCCGGCTTCAACGAACAGACGCCGCCGATCCGCATGGGTAGCCAGCGTTGAACCATTGCCCGGTAGTGACAAGCCCAGTGCTTCGGTCAGACAGTTCATAGAATTGGCGGTGAACATGCCCGAGCAGGAACCGCAAGTCGGGCAGGCAGAACGCTCAATAGCCGTTACTTCCGCATCGGAAATGCGGTCATCAGCAGCGGCAACCATGGCATCAACCAGATCGAGCTTCTTTTCCTTGTCATCCCAGGTAACCTTGCCGGCTTCCATCGGGCCGCCGGAAACGAAGACAACAGGAATGTTCAGCCGCAAGGCCGCCATCAGCATGCCTGGCGTGATCTTGTCGCAATTGGAAATGCAGACCATAGCGTCGGCGCAATGGGCATTGACCATATACTCAACGCTATCGGCGATGATCTCGCGCGATGGCAGCGAATAGAGCATGCCATCATGTCCCATGGCGATGCCGTCATCGACTGCAATCGTATTGAATTCCTTGGCAACACCGCCCGCGCTTTCGATTTCACGCGCCACCAACTGGCCAAGATCTTTCAGATGCACGTGGCCAGGCACGAACTGAGTGAACGAGTTTACGACGGCAATAATTGGCTTGCCGAAATCCTCGTCCTTCATACCGGTGGCGCGCCAAAGGCCGCGGGCACCGGCCATGTTGCGGCCATGTGTGGTTGTACGTGAACGATAGGGCGGCATTTTCAAACTATCCTGATAGTGAATTGCAAAAGAAACAATCTATAGAAGAACAGCTTCTTAGGCAAAGAATGGAATTTTGTTACCCGAATGCGGTGTTTTTATTGCAAACATTACATAGGGGACATTATTATCGCATGAAACGAGACTTAATGTCTCGGTTATCCGCTTAAAATTGCTGCCTGAGGGTCAAAATGCCGTGAAAGTCATGGTCGTCAGCGAGCGCGCAATACCTTGGATGTCGAGCACATTGTCATTAATGAACTTGCCGACATCCTGGTCTTCGGGAATGTATATCTTCGCCAGCAGATCGAAATTGCCGCTGGTCGAATAGAGTTCCGAGACGATCTCGCGCTCAAAAAGGGCAGCCGCAACTTCATAGGTTTTGCCAGGGAAGCATTGCAACTGCAGGAATACGGGTTTCATTCATATGCTCCGGAGGGACTGATTGGTTGCGGCTAATCTATTTGGGTTGCAGGGATAGCGCAATCACAGGTTTTCACGCGGAGCTTTCCAGCCGATTTAATAAACAATACAGCCGCCAATAAAAAGTGACCGCGTCGGGTTCCCTCGTAAACGCCTGTTTTGTGGCGATATGGTCACAACGACAGTTTCGGATAGGTTGTGTAATGCCTTTGCGGGTTGGCCTGTATTAACCACCATGTTATCGTTTTCTTAAGCTAGAGAGGCGAATTTTAACGATCACGGGATATGGGGTAATCATTCCTGTTGGTTTGTGTCATTTTGTTTGAGTTAGGGATTATACTGGTTGATGGACTTCAAGCGCCCACAGGCCAGTTTGTTTGCCGCCGCATTGCTGGCTTGCTCAGCCCTTGTATCGCCCGCGCACGCGTTCGAAATCTTCGGCATTCATTTGTGGGGTGAGAAAAAAGACGATGACGCGGATTCCGTCATTGCTGATCCGCAAAAATATACCGTAGAAATCGCCAACGAAGAAAACGAAGAGACCAAAAAGCTCGTCGAAGGTGCTTCCAGCCTTGTCGCTGATAAGGACAAGCCTGCCTCCGGTGCCGCAGGGCTTCTAGCCAAAGCCAGAGGGGATTATCGCCGTATTCTTGGCGCGCTTTACGCCGATGGTCGTTATGGCGGCAATATCAGCATTAAAGTTGATGGGCGTGAGGCGAGTGATCTTCCTCCCGACACGGTTTTGCCAGATCCCGCAGCCGTGTCAATTTCGGTCGATCCGGGACCGCAGTTTCTTTTCTCTACCGCACGCATCAAGAATGTCGCTCCTCCGCCGGTCGACAAGAAGGATATTGTCGATCTGCCTGAAAATCAGGGGTTCGTGGTGGGCGATATTGCCCGTTCCACGTCAATCGTAAAGGCAGAGCGCCTTGCTGTTGATGCATGGCGCGAGCAGGGCCATCCCAAGGCGAAGATCGTTTCGCGCAACGTCACCGCCGATCACGACAACAGCAAAGTTGATGCGATTATCGATGTTGATCCCGGTCGCCGCGCATCGTTCGGCCAGACGCAGGTCACCGGTACCGAGCGCATGGATCCTGAGTTTGTCGCCTTCATCACGGGTCTGGAGCCCGGACGCGAATATGATCCTGACGAGATCGAGCGCGCCAAAAAGCGTCTGTCTCGACTTGAGGTGTTCCGCTCGGCCCGTATCGAAGAAGCAGACGCCATCACAAGCGATGGGCTTCTGCCGATTACAGTTGCCGTGCAGGAGCAGAAGCTGCGCCGCTTCGGTGTTGGTGGCAGCTATTCGACCCTGGACGGCGCCGGTTTTGAGACCTATTGGCAGCACCGCAATCTTTTTGGCCGGGCCGAGCGTCTGCGGTTCGATGCCAAAATCGGTGGCATTGGCGGGCAATCCTACGACCCACAGGACTATAATTACATGCTGGGTGTCAGTTTCACCAAGCCTGGTGTCTGGACGCCGGATACGGATTTCATTTCCTCGCTGATTGGCGAGCGCAAGGTTCTGGATGCCTATACGCAGACTTCAGTCACTGCTGAAGCTGGCTTAACCCATATATTTTCGGACGAGCTTTCCGGCAAACTCACTGCGAGTGTCTCGAAGTCGAAATTTGAAGATGATTTCTTCGGAAGCCGTGATTTCCTGACAGTGGGTGTCCTTGGCGGGCTGACCTATGACAGCCGCGACAGCAAGGTTGATCCAAAGAATGGCTATTATCTTGAGGGGCTTTTGTCGCCATTCTACGAAGTAGAATATGGCAACTTCGCCACCAAATTTACGGCGGAAGGGCGCACCTATTACGGTTTCGGTGCCGATGATCGTTTCGTCCTCGCCGGGCGTCTGAAGCTTGGGTCGATTGTTGGCGCTGAAATCGGCGAGCTGCCACCGGATCAACTGTTCTTTGCTGGTGGGGGTGGTTCAGTTCGCGGCTATGCCTATCGCAATATTGGCGTGAATGTCAGCCGCGATGGCGATAATTATGTGATCGGCGGACGCTCGCTTGTCGAAAGCTCGGTGGAAGCACGCGTGCGCCTTACCGATACGATCGGCGCGGTCGGCTTTGTCGATGCGGGCTATGTCGGCGAAGAATCTTTCCCGGATTTTGCAGAGCAGCTACGGCTCGGTGTTGGCGCGGGCATAAGGTATAATACCGGCCTTGGTCCGATCCGGCTTGATGTTGCCGTTCCGCTTGACCGGACCGATGACGATCCAAGTTTTGCTTTCTACGTTGGCATAGGACAGGCGTTTTGATCCGGATACTTGCAACCCTTCTCTTGCTCCTTATCGTCGGCCCGTCCGTGGCGCAGTCGCCTGCGCCTGCCAGCGCCGAGGCAGAGAAGTCATATTTTCTCAGCTTTGTTGAAAACCAGCTATCGACACCAAATCGTCAGATTGTGATCTCTGAAATTCAGGGCGTGCTTTCCTCCGAAGCAAATATTGGCAGCATCACGGTTGCGGATCGCCAAGGTATCTGGCTGAAGATCACCAATGCCCGCATCGTCTGGAGCCGCCTTGCGCTGCTGCGTGGACGTCTGGATATCAATACGCTGGCGGCAGACTCCATCGATGTCATGCGCAAGCCGCTACCGGACGAAGGTTTGCCTTCGCCGGAAGCGAAAGGTTTCAGCCTGCCGGAACTACCGCTTGCGGTTATTCTTCAGGAGTTGAAGATCGGTCGCGTAGCGTTTGGCGATACAGTTTTTGGCCTGAAATCAGAGATTTCCGTTGCGGGAAATCTGACGCTTGACGGCGGCTCGCTCGATTCTAATTTGCAGATAAAGCGTCTGGATGGTCCAGGCGGCGATTTCACGATCAAAGCCGCTTATGTCAATGAGAGCCAGCAGCTTGATCTCGACCTTTTGCTGAACGAACCGGCGAATGGCATTATGGCCAACCTTCTTAATATTGAAGGACGCCCGCCTGTTGTCATGGCGTTGAAGGGCTCCGGCCCATTAAGCGATCTGGCTTTGCAGTTGACCCTCGACGCAGCGGGCAAGCGCGTTCTTACCGGCAATACCAAGATTGATCGCCAGGCTGACGGGCTTGGTTTCAAGACGACGCTGGACGGCGAAGTTGCAGCCCTTATCCCGCCGATATTTCGTGATTTCTTCGGTAATGACACTGCTTTGGTGGTCAATGGCGTGGTACGTGATGCCGGTGGATTTGCGCTTGACCGTCTCAGTATCAAAAGCAATGCGCTGCTGGTTGATGCCACAGGTGAGACCACGAATGACGGGTTCCTGCGCCGATTGAAGGTCGACGCAACGATAGCCGACCCAACGGGCAAGAAGGTTATTCTGCCTGTTGCCGGCGGTCAGACCACTGTCGATAAGGCGGTCTTCGCCGTCGATTTCGGCACGAATGCAAATGCAAATGATGCCTGGTCAAGCACTTTGGAAGTCACCAACCTGACAACGGAAATGTTTGCCGCCAAGTCGGCCAACCTTGTCGCCAAAGGCTTGGCTCAAAATATTGATGACCCTGCGGCCCGTTCGCTGACCTATGATTTAAACGGCGACATTTCCGGTATCACCGCAAAACGGGCAGATATAGCTGAAGCCCTCGGTGATCTTGTCCAGCTTAAGATCAATGGCGACTGGAAGGCTGGTACCCCTGTCAATCTTAAGCAGGCCTTGATCGCGGCCAATGGATTGAGTGCTTCTCTGACGGGCACGATCAGCGAATTCGCCTATCGCGGCGATATTCTTGTTAAAGCTTCAAGCATCTCGCCCTTCTCGGCGCTTGCCGGCCGGGAATTGGCCGGTTCGCTTGACCTGAAAGCCAACGGTCTTGTTGAGGCGTTGACAGGCGGTTTTGATCTGATGCTGGACGGCAATGCTACGGGTATGAAGCTTGGCATCGATGCAGCCGATAAAGTGCTGGCGGGCGAAACACGGATCACCGGCGGCCTCGCCCGTGGCGAAAACGGGCTGAGTGCCAAGAATTTCAAGATCGAAAATCCGCAGACGCTTGTCACCGCCAATGGAACATTTGCCAGCGGTGCCGCCAATTTCGACTTTGGCCTCGACCTTACCGATCTGGCACTTCTTTCGGAGAAGGCGGGCGGGGCATTGAAGGTAAAGGGCAGCGCGCGCGGTCAGGACAAGATCATCGCCCTTGCCTTTAATGCGGGTGTGCCGCAGGGCACATTATCGGGACGCAAGCTGACCGAAGGCGATATTTCGTTCAATGGAACGCTGCTTGAAGACAATATTGACGGCAAGCTTTCAGGCTTGGCTTTTCTCGATGGCATCCGCGCGGATCTTTCCACCGAGATCGCGTTACGCAAAGATGAGAAACGCCTCAGCAATTTGTTGTTTATCGCGGGTGGAACGCGTCTGCGCGGTGATGTTACGCAAGACAAAAAAGGATTGCTGCAAGGCAATCTGACGCTGAGTTCCGCCGATGTGTCCACCGCCGCTGCGCTCTTCCTAGTCGAAGCGACAGGCAAGGCCGATGCGACGATTGCGCTATCGCATGATGACGATAAGCAGAACCTCGATGTCAAAGGACAGATTGATAGTCTCAAGGCTAATAATGTTGCCATTGGCAAAGCAGAGATTGCGCTTGTGGCACAGGATATTTTCAATGTTCCAGCCGCCAACGGCACGGTAAGCGCAACCAATATTTCGGCCTCCGGAATTGATATTACAAGCCTTGACGCCCAGGCGAACCAGAGCGGTAAGGCTACGAATTTCACTCTTGATGCAGCGCTGAAAAACGGCGCGAAAACATCCCTTGGCGGCGCTCTTGAACCCACGGATAAAGGTTATCTGCTGTCGCTGGCAAAGGCGGAACTGACACGTGAGAAGCTTGCGGCCCGCCTCGTACAGCCCGCAGCAATCAATGTTGCTGGTAGTGATGTCTCATTTGGTGACATCATCCTTGATATCGGCAATGGCAAGGTGACCGTCAGTGGTGAAGTTGCCCAAACGCTCAATCTGGCGGTTGCGATTGAGAAACTGCCGCTAGATATCGCCAATACGATCAAACCTGATCTTGGGCTCGGCGGAGAAATCAATGGCACCGCCAAGATCGGTGGTACGCGCGAGAAGCCGGACGTCAATTTCGACATGCAAGCGCGCGGCATAACGGCAGCAGCACTGAAGAAAGCGGGTCTTGAAGCGCTTAATCTTGATGCCAAAGGCACATCAACGACTGACCAGTTAAATGTCGATGCCCATTTGACCGGGGCAAATGGATTGGACGCTTCGGCACGCGGATCGGTGCCTTTGGCACAGGGCCAGCTTGGCGTCGATCTCGATCTGAAGAGTTTCCCGCTGACGACTCTCAACGGCATTGTCAAAGATCAGAACCTCGCGGGCGCTGTTTCCGGCCGCGGTCGTGTTACAGGCACATTGCAAAAGCCAAATGCGGAGTTTGACCTGAAGGGTTCGAGCATTTCCGCCAAGCCCTTGCAGGAAGCCGGGCTAGCCCCTCTGCAACTGACGGCAGCAGGACGCTTCGCCAATGAGCGCCTTTCACTTTCTTCCGCAAAGGTCGATGGACCGCAGGGCTTTACAGTATCAGCCAGTGGTGAAGTTCCCATTTCCGACAACGGACTTGGCATCAATGTCACCGGTAATATTCCGCTGTCTCTGGCTAACCGCTTCCTCGCAGATCGCGGAACACAGGCCAAGGGCAATATTGATGTCACGGCCAATGTAACCGGCAGCTTTGCCCAACCACAAATTCGCGGCATGTTCTCGGCCAATGGTGCGGAAATCATGGATCCGGAATCGAATCTGCGCTTGCAGCGGATTACCCTGCTTGGCAGCATGGAGGGCACGACTGTCACAATCCGCACGCTGACGGCCGGGATTTCAACAGGTGGTACTGTCAGCGCGACAGGTACGATCTCAACGGATGCTGCTGCGAATTTCCCCGCTAATATTGATATCAAGCTGGATAAGGCGCGCTATGCCGACGGCAATCTTGTTGTCGCCACTGTGACGGGCGCGCTGGGCATCAATGGTCCTCTGACCCGTGATCCCGTCATTGCTGGTAACATCAATATTGATCGCGCTGAAATCACTGTTCCGGAAACCTTTGGGGGTCCGTCGGCGGTTATCGACGTAAAGCATAAAGATGCTTCGAAGAAGGTTCAACAAACACTTAAGCGTGCCAAGGCTGATCAGCGCGAGGTCGCAACACCGACATCGCGTCCAAGTGTGGTGCGGCTCGATATCAATGTTACAGCACCCAACAAGATCTTCGTGCGTGGTCGCGGCCTTGATGCGGAGATCGGCGGTTCCGTGCGATTGACCGGTCCTGCCACAAATGTTCAGCCTGTAGGCGGTTTTGATCTCATCCGTGGCCGTCTTGGCATTCTTGGCCAGCGCATCACCTTCACGGAAGGTCAGGTCACGCTGGTTGGCGATCTTGATCCTGAAATCAACTTCGTTGCCACTACCCAAAGCAGCGACATAACCGTCAGTGTGACTGTAAAGGGCCGCGTATCCGATTTGCAGATTGTCTTCTCGTCGCAGCCGGAACTGCCGCAGGATGAAGTCATGGCGCGCTTGATCTTCAACCGCTCAATCAGCGAATTGACGCCGTTGCAAATTGCGCGTCTGGCAACTGCCGCTGCGGAACTGGCAGGTGGTTCAAACTCGTCGCTCATCGACAGCCTGCGCAAGAGCACGGGCCTTGATGACCTTGATGTCGTCACTGACAGCGAAGGCAATGCCGGTGTGCGTGCGGGGCGTTATATCAGGGATAATATTTATCTGGGGGTCGAGGCAGGTGCCGGTGGTAACACCAAGGGTACAATCAACCTCGACATTACGCCCAATCTGAAAGCCAAGGGTGCCGTTGGCAGCGATGGCGATTCCGGCGCTGGTCTGTTCTTCGAAAAAGACTACTAAGTGCATTTCCAGCAAAGGTGCGAAGCGGCTTCGCATTTGGGCAATGCATAAAAACCTATGAAAAAGGGCGGTGCAAAGCACCGCCCTTAATGTTTTTAGCCGCGTGCTGGCAGAACTGGCAGTGGCTCCGCACGGCCTACGACAAATGCGTAGTTGAACGCGCCGATGACGGCGACGCCGGCAGCCAGAGCGAATGACGGAATATAGTTTCCATTAAACACATCAAGCAGATAGCCAAATAGGAACGGGCTGATAATGCCTGCAATGTTTGAGGCAAAGTTCTGGATGCCGCCAATTGATGCCACATGATGCGAGCTTGGCGCAACGTCTGCTGGCAGCGACCAGATTGCCGTGGCCGCAACAGCCAGACTGCTGTAGGAAATCGCAAGGAAGATCAGCGCCATATAGAGCGATGTCACCATTGCAGCGGGTAGAATGGCCGCGCCACCAAGCAGACCGCCAACCATGATGATCTTGCGGATTGTCGTCACGTCGGCACCATTGCGAATAGCGCGATCGGCCCAGATGCCTGCCGCCCATGCCGCAGCAACAGCGGTAAGGCCTGGGATCATCCCGAATGTGCCAAGCTCGGCCAGATTGAGGCCGCGCGCATTCTTCAGATAATCGGGGAACCAGGTCAGGAAGAAATAGATGACGAAGTTCAGGCAGAAGAAGCCGATCATCATGCCCCAAACGGTGCGATAACGGAAAAGGTCGCGCCACCGGATTTTTACCGCTTCCGCATCGTCATTCTCTTCCGTGCGCCCACCATTATCGGTGATGTATTGACGCTCCAGATCGTTTGCGCCCGGATGGTCGGCAGGGTCGCGATACATCATGTACCAGAAGAACGCCCATACAAGGCCGAGCGCGCCGAGGATGATGAATGAATAGTGCCAAGTCGCGAGCGCGATAATGCCGGTCACGATAGGCAATGCGAGAACAGTGCCAACGCGTGAGCCGGAGTCGATGACTGCGGTAGCGAAAGCGCGCTCGCTTTTTGGAAACCAGCGCGATGCGGCCTTGGTTGCGCTTGGGTAGGCCGGGGCCTCACCCGCTCCCAAAGCAAAACGCATGCCGAAGAAGCCCCAGAAAGTCGTGGCGAGCGGTGTCAGCGCCGTGAATACAGACCACCAGACGGCAGCAAGAGAAAAGGACCGGCGCGCGCCGACCTTATCGGTAAACCAGCCAGCGATCAGCATCATGCCGTCATAGGCCCAGAAGAACGCGCCGAAGATCAATCCCTTCTCGGCATTGCTGAGGTTGAGGCCAAGTTCAGCATCGATATAGGGCAAAGCCACGCTCATATTGGCGCGGTCAAGATAATTCATTGTCAGACCAAGAAAGCACATCGCGAGAATGATGTAGCGAACCTTGCTGGCACCCGCTGGAGCCTTCCGTGGGGGATGGGCAGCTTTTGTAGCTGAGGACATTTTGTACTCCTTTGCCGCCAAAAGGCGGAGACAATTGTGCGTGGTTCGACGAGGCTCACCATGAGGACTGGGATTGGGCTGCAAAAACACTTGCAACGTCGAAGATTGATCTTGCAATCCTCAATTTCCCTCATGGTGAGCTTGTCGAACCACGCAGAACTGATGTGCAGGTTAAATTAAGCTTGTACGACCTGCTGGCGCTGTTCGCCCAGACCCTCAATACCGAGCGTTATGATATCGCCTTCCTTGAGAAACACATTCGGCTTTTGGCCAAGGCCAACGCCGGGAGGTGTGCCGGTCGAGATGATGTCGCCCGGATGCAGGCTCATGAATTGCGACAGGTAGGAAACCAGATATTTCACGCCATAGACCATCGTCGCCGATGTGCCGTCCTGATAGCGATGGCCATTGACTTCCAGCCACATCTTCAGGTCTTGCGGGTCCTTGATTTCATCCTTGGTCACAAGCCAGGGGCCTGTCGGGCCAAATGTGTCGCAGCTCTTACCCTTGGTCCACTGTCCTTGACGTTCAGCCTGGAAGGCGCGCTCGGAAACATCATTGATCAGGCAATAGCCCGCAACATAGTCCATTGCCTCATCTTCGCTGACATATTTGGCATGTTTGCCGATTACAACGCCAAGCTCGACTTCCCAGTCTGTCTTCAGCGAGGAGCGGGGAATTTCCACATTATCGTTCGGGCCGACAATCGCCGATGTGGCCTTCATGAAAATGATTGGCTCCGGCGGCACGGTCGCGCCGGTTTCGGCGGCATGGTCGGAATAGTTCAGGCCGATGCAGATAAATTTGCCGGTTCCAGAAACGCAGGCGCCATAGCGGTCTACTTCAACGAGTGGCAGTGAAGCGGGATCGATCGCAGCGAGTTTCTTCAAGCCCTCGGGTGAAATTGCTTCACCGGCTATATCCTTCACGTGGCCGGAAAGATCGCGGACATTGCCGTCCTCGTCGACAAGACCGGGTTTTTCCTGGCCGAGCGGGCCATAACGCAAGAGTTTCATTGGTCAACCTTCTCTTCACTGGTGGGTAGTGGCCTAGTATGTAGCACGGCCACCGGAAATGTCGAATACTGCTCCGGTCGTGAATGAGCATTCTTCACTGGCAATCCACGTAATCAGCGCGGCAAGCTCATCAACTTTGCCAAAACGCTGCATCGGAATCTTCGAAAGCATGTAATCGATGAACTCCGGCTTCAATTGCTGGAGGATGGGCGTATCAACGGTAGCCGGTGTTATCACGTTGACGGTAATTCCATCACCGGCAAGTTCCTTGCCCAGCGATTTTGTCAGGCCGATGACCGCAGCCTTTGATGCGCTATAGGCCGAGGCATTGGGGTTGCCCTCCTTGCCCGCAATGGAAGCAACATTGACGATCCGGCCATAGCCGTTCTTCTGCATGACCGGCACGACAAATCGATTGCAATAAAACAATCCGTGCAGATTGATTTCAAAGACCTGTTTCCACTGATCAATGGGGTAGTCGGCAACCTTGGCATTGGGTCCGGCTATTCCCGCCGAGCAGACAAGCACGTCGATCTTGCCAAAGGCAGATACGGTTTCCTGCGTGGCCTTCTCGACCTGGTCAGGATCGGACACATCAAGACTGACACCGTGGGAGGAGGCTCCAAGCGCTGCCTCTGCCTCCTCGATCTTTGCTGCATCGACGTCCCACAGAGTGACCGTGCCGCCCTCCGACACGATCCGCTCTGCTGTTCTGAAACCTATGCCGGAGGCACCGCCGGTTATAACCGCGTGCCTCCCCTCATAGCGCCGTATGGAATTCGCCATGCTTCCTCCCGATATATGGCTTTTGCATCTGTCAGGGCGTCCGGCGATTTAGTGATTATCGCGTGGAAGCCCCTTGGTCTGAGCAATGCGCTGGTAGTCAACGGCAGGTTTCAAAACCATGCCTTCATCAAGCTGACCGACCATGCCGCGCTGGATTTCCTGCCACGGCGTCTGGCTTGCCGGATATTTATAGCCGCCCGCAGCGATCAGATCGTCCTTGCGCTTTTGCAATTCCTCATCGTCGATCAGAATGTTTGCAGTGCCCTTGTTGAGATCAATGCGCAGATGATCGCCGGAGCGAACGAGCGCAAGTCCGCCATTGACCGCTGCTTCCGGCGAGGCGTTGAGGATGGATGGGGAACCGGATGTGCCGGATTGACGGCCATCGCCAAGACAAGGCAGCGCATGGATACCCTGCTTCAGCAGATAGGCTGGCGGCTGCATATTGACCACCTCTGCCGCACCTGGATAGCCGATCGGCCCAGTGCCGCGCATGATCAGAATGCTGTTCTCGCTAAGGCCAAGCGCCGGATCGTCGATGCGGTGATGATAGTCTTCCGGTCCGTCAAAAACTTCGGCAATGCCTTCAAAGGCCTCCAGGTCATCCGGATTGGATAGATAGCGCTGGCGGAATTCCTCGGAAATAACGCTCGTCTTCATAATGGCGCTGTCAAAGAGATTGCCCTTGAGGTTGATAAATCCGGCCTTCTTTTTCAGCGGCGCATCATAGGTCTTGATCACATCCGTGTTAAGGTTTTCTGCATGTTCGCAGTTGGTGCCGATGCTTTGGCCGTTGACCGTTACAGCGCCCGGATGCGGAAGTTTCCCGGCCTTCATCAGTTCGGCAACCACGGCAGGCACGCCGCCCGCGCGATGATAGTCCTCACCCAGATATTCACCGGCTGGTTGCAAATTAACCAGAAGCGGCACGTCATGGCCGATTTCCTGCCAATCATCATTGTCCAGCGGAATATTGAGATGGCGTGCAATGGCATTCAGATGGATCGGTGCATTTGTCGATCCGCCAATCGCGGAATTGATAACAATGGCATTTTCGAAGGCGGCCCGTGTCATGATATCGGATGGCTTCAGATCTTCGTGTACCATGTCGACGATGCGTTTGCCGGTGTCATAGGCAATCTGGCCGCGTTCGCGATAAGGCGCGGGGATGGCTGCGCCGCCCGGCAATTCCATACCAAGTGCTTCGGCTAGCGAATTCATGGTGGTAGCAGTGCCCATCGTATTGCAGTACCCGACCGACGGCGCCGATGATGCGACGATATCCATGAACTGGTCATAGTTGATTTCGCCAGAGGTGAGCTTCTCGCGTGACTTCCAGACGATGGTGCCGGAGCCGGTGCGCTCGCCGCGATGCCAGCCATTCAGCATGGGTCCGACTGACAGCGCTATAGCTGGAATGTTCACCGTGGCGGCGCCCATCAACATGGCTGGCGTGGTCTTGTCGCAACCGATGGTGAGAACAACGCCATCAAGCGGATAGCCGAAGAGAACTTCAACGAGGCCGAGATAGGCAAGGTTGCGGTCGAGTGCTGCGCCGGGGCGCTTGCCGGTTTCCTGGATCGGATGAACCGGAAACTCGAAAGGAATGCCACCAGCAGCAATGATACCGTCACGCACGCGCTTGGCCAGTTCAATATGGTGCCGGTTACAAGGTGAAATATCCGAACCGGTCTGTGCGATGCCGATGATCGGCTTGCCCGATTGCAATTCGCCGCGGGTCAGGCCGTAATTCAGATAGCGCTCAAGATAAAGCGCGGTCATCCCCGGATTGTCAGGATTGTCGAACCATTCCTGAGAACGCAGTTTTTTCGGGGCTTTGTTGCTGGTCATTTAAGTAACTCCTGGGGGACTTATTCCTTGACCGCACCGGTCATGGAAGAAACGTAATAATCGACAAAAAATGAGTAGAGGATGACAACGGGCAGCGACCCGAACAGTGCGCCCGCCATCAGTGAACCCCACTCGAAAACATCGCCTCGCACCAACTCCGTCAGCACACCGACCGGGACAGTCTTGTTCTCAGAGGATTGGATGAAGGTCAGCGCATAAATGAACTCATTCCAAGACAAAGTGAAGGCAAAAATACCGGCAGATATCAGTCCAGGCACTGCCAGCGGCAATATGACCCTGACCAGAATCTGCCAGCGCGACGCGCCATCCACCAAAGCGCTTTCCTCAAGCTCGAAGGGTATGGACCGGAAATAGCCCATGAGCAGCCATGTGCAGAAGGGGATGAGGAAGGTCGGATAGGTGAAGATCAATGCGAATTTGGTGTCGTAAATGCCAAATTTGAACACGATCACCGCCAACGGGATGAACAGGATCGACGGTGGCACCAGATAGGCAAGGAAGATCAAAAGGCCTACCGGGCGAGAGCCGGAAAAGCGCACACGCTCAATCGCATAGGCGGCGAAAACAGATGCGGCAAGCGACAGCACGGTCGCGCAGACCGATACGACAATCGTGTTCCATAACCAGCCTGGATAGGAGGTTTCGAACAGCAGATATTTAATATGGTCGAGCGTTGGCTTCACCACCCAGAACGGGCTGTAATTATTATAGTCCGTCAACTGGTCATTGGGCTTAACCGCGGTGATTGCCATCCAATAGAATGGAAACAGCAATACGATGATGAAGACCAGCAGAGGAAGGTAAAGCACGACAATGCGCCGTGGCAACCGGTTGAGATAGCTCATGCCCTGCGCTTCGTCGTTCAGCGGCTGGGCGTTTGTTTGCTCGGAAATGCTCATGATTGTCTCCCTCCCGTTCAATCTTGTCCGCCCTGTTGCCATTTGCGACGCTGAAGGCCGAAAAATGAGAACAGGATCGAAGCCAGAAGGAATGGAATCATCGCGACAGCAATCGCCGCGCCTTCGCCAAGCTGTCCGCCAGGTATGCCGCGCTGGAATGACAAGGTTGCCATCAGATGCGTTGCATTGACCGGGCCACCCTTGGTCAGCACGTAGATCAGCTGGAAATCGGTGAAGGTGAAAAGCACCGAGAACGTCATCACCACAGCGATGATGGGCGTGAGCATGGGCAAGGTTATAAAGCGGAAACGCTGCCAACCTGTCGCGCCGTCCAGTGATGCTGCTTCATGCAGCGATTGCGGAATTGTTTGCAGGCCGGCAAGCAGTGAGATCGCCACAAAAGGAATGCCGCGCCAGACATTGGCGGCAATCACCGAGGCACGCGCGTTGTTGGGATCACCAAGGAAATTGATAGGACCGTCGATCCAGCCAAGCTGCATCAGCGACCAGGAAATAATCGAAAACTGCGCATCATAAATCCACCAGAAGGCGAGGGCGGACAATACCGTCGGAACCACCCAGGGCAAGAGAATAATGGCGCGGAAGAATGATTTGAACGGCAGATGTTCGTTGAGGATCATCGCCAGCCAGAGGCCGAAACCGAATTTCAATATGGACGCGATAAAAGTATAGAGAACGGTGTTGTAAACGGCCATCCAGAAGACCGAGTCATTGGCAAGCGCCTGATAGTTTTCGATGCCGATAAAGACGCCGTCGCGACCGATCTTTGCGTCGGTAAAGCCGAGCCATACGCCCAGTCCGAGTGGATAGGTCAAAAAGCAGATGAGGAACACTGCCGCAGGCAGCATGAAGAACAGGCCGACCGCAGTATTGCTGCGGGCCATTGTGCCAAAGGCAGAGTTTCGTTTTGCAGTCGGCGTCATTGTCATCGGATATCTCCGGTTGCGTCGGCTTCGAAAGCAATTCCAGGAAAAGCAATAGCCGGTTTTCCGTCAGGAATTGCGAAACAAGAAAGCCTTCCGCCGCGTTGGACGGCGGAAGGCGTTTATGGCTGCTTAAGTGGCGTAGTAGCGATTTGCGCGCTTCTCCGCCTGTGCAATGGCATCCTCTGCGGTCATCTGACCGGTCACGGCTGTCGCATACATATCGACGAGCACGTAATCGGCCATGACGCCCGCCGATGCTGTTCCCAGCGGTCCGGCAAAACCGTTCGGGCGAAGCGTTTCGGAAGCCCGCGCATAGGCTTCGTGGATCGGAACGGACTTCCACACCGGATTGCTTGCATATTCCTTCAAGGGTTGGCAGCAATAAGCGCTGGCACCCTCGATCCAGGCGTTCATATTTTCGGCCTGATACATGAATTGCAGGTAGGCCTTTGCAGCTTCCGGGAACTTTGTGTGCTTGAAGATCGAAATCGTTGAAGTCTGATGCAGCTCGATCGACTTGCCGACCGGACCGATTGGCAGGTTTGTCGAACGCATGTCTTCAAGGATATCCGCCATGGACGGATCTTTCTTGGCGGCATAATACACCGACACGCCATTTGCCGTCAGCGATACCTGCCGTGCAAGGAAGGCGCGGTTATTATTGACATCCTGCCAGCTTTCCGTGCCTGGAATGAAGGTCTTGTAGAGTTCCTGCGCATATTTGACCGATGCGAGCGTTTCAGGGCTGTTGAGGACAACTTTACCGCTTTCATCGACGATCATGCCGCCATGGCTCCAAAGCAACCAATGAGCGTAATTATTGCCGTCGCCCACTGCCTTGCCGTGCGGAAAGCCAGCCGGTGTGCCTTTTGCCTGCAAGGCCTTGCACAATTCAAGGAAGCCTGCAGTGTCCTTCGGAAACTCCTGGAAGCCCGCGGCTTTCATATGACTGTCGCGGTAAACGACCGCGTTGCCGATGGCGCAAAGCGGAAGCGCAATGAACTTGCCGTCGCGTTTGGCATAGCCTTCAAGGCCGGCATACCAGCCGCCATGCGCGCCACCCAGATATTCGCCAAGCTCAGTCACATCGACCAGCTTGTCCGGATATTGCTGCGGATCATCGAACCAGCTCATCACCATATCCGGGCCGGAGCCGACATTGGCGGCAACGGCAGCTTTCGGACGAACGTCCTCCCAGCTTTCCTTGTCGACCCGTACCTGCACGCCAGTCGCCTCAGTGAATTTCTTGGTGTTGGCAAGCCATGCGGCTTCTTCGGCTGGAACAAATGGAACCCAGCGCAGCAGGCGCAATGTGGCGCCTTCTTCCGGTTTGTAGGTTGGTGCTGCGGCTTGAGCAAAGGCAGGCGTAAGCCCGAAACGGTTGAGCCCTGCGGCAGCGACTAGTCCGGCTGATGCGCCGAGAAGATGTCTTCTGTTAATGGTCATTCTTGCTCCTCCTTGGTTGTAAAAGGCCTTCAAAATGCTCCCACATTCTGGGCCACGGGCTATGTCGGTGCTTTATGACGAAGACCTGCTACCGACCGGCAGGCACCGCTTATGCTAGAGCTCTAGACCAGGCGCTTGCCGGTCTCTGCATCGAACAGATAGGTCGCTTCCGCATGTATGGAGAGGCCGACTGTCTCGCCCGGCTTTGCATTTATGCGTTGATGGAAAACGCCGGTGACGAGATCGCCGCCAACCCGCATGATCATTTGCGTTTCCGAACCCGTTGGCTCAATCACCACCACTTCGGCAGGTATGCCGCCATCGACGATTGTCATGTGTTCGGGCCGCAAACCATAAATCAATGCGCGTCCCTTGGCGCTCTCCGGCGCTTTGGCAACGGGCAATTCGACACCATTATCGGTCTTGAATTTCAGCGTGCTGTTTGGATCGAGCTTGCCTTTGATCATGTTCATGGCAGGCGAGCCGATGAAGCTGGCAACAAAAAGATTTGCCGGCTGATCATAAAGTTCGAGCGGTGCGCCGATCTGCTCGACCAGACCGTCATGCATGACGACGATCTTGTCGGCCATGGTCATGGCTTCGATCTGGTCATGCGTGACATAGACCGTGGTGGTTTTCAGCCGTTGGTGCAGTTCCTTGATTTCAGCGCGCATGGCGACGCGCAGCTTGGCATCCAGATTGGACAAGGGCTCGTCAAACAGGAAAACCTGCGGATCGCGCACAATTGCGCGGCCCATGGCAACGCGTTGGCGCTGGCCTCCGGAAAGCTGGCGCGGAAAACGGTCCAGCAGCGGGGTGAGGCCGAGAATTTCCGCCGCAGGTTTTACGCGTTTTTCAATTTCCGCCTTTGATGCGCGTTTCAGCGTCAGCGAAAAAGCCATGTTATCGGCAACAGTCATATGCGGATAAAGCGCATAGTTCTGGAAGACCATGGCAATGTCGCGCTCCTTTGGAGCGAGACCATTGACAACCTGGCCGCCGATCTTGATTTCTCCTGCCGAGATATTCTCCAGCCCGGCCAGCATTCGCAGCAAGGTGGACTTACCGCAGCCCGATGGTCCAACAAGGATGACGAATTCGCCATCTTCAATCTTGATATCCACACCCTTGATGACCGGGTGGGTACCGAATGATTTTCGTACGTCGGCGAATTCAACCGATGCCATGCGCTCTCCTCCAGAAATTATGTTTGGACATCACTTCTCCCAAAGCGCTGCCCCTCTGCTTTACCCGCGTCCGACCAGCGGCATTTTAGTTGCCATGATCGTCATTGTCAGTACGTTCGCGTCCAGTGGCAGGCTTGCCATATAGACAACAGCATCGCCAATGTGATGCGCCGGTATGGTTGGCTCACTGGCGATCTCGCCATTTGCCTGCATCACGCCGCCCGCCATTTTCGATGTCATCTCAGTCGTGGCATTGCCAATATCGATCTGCCCACAAGCAATATCGAACGGTCTGCCATCCAGTGCCGTCGATTTGGTCATGCCGGTCACGGCATGTTTCGTCGCCGTATAGGGCGCTGTATTGGGGCGCGGAGTCTGGGCTGAAATCGAGCCATTATTGATAATGCGGCCGCCTCGGGGCGATTGTGCTTTCATCAGCTTCATCGCCTGCTGGGTGCAAAGAAATACACCTGTCAGATTGGCGCCGACGATTGAGGTCCAGTGCTCGAAAGTCAACTCTTCCATGGCAATGTTCGGGACATTGATACCCGCATTATTGACCAGAAGATCCAGCCGCCCATACTCGCTCTTGATCGCCTCAAAAAGCGCTGCGACAGAGTGGGGATCGCTGACATCCGCGGTGATCGGCTTGACCGTGCCGCCAGTATCTTTGGCCAAAGCATTGGCCGCATCGTCAAGCACGTCTTGGCGCCTGCCGGAAATGACCACCGTATAGCCAACGCCGAGCAATGCGGTCGTAATAGCCTTGCCGACGCCTGTGCCGCCACCTGTCACCAGCGCAATTTTTCCCTTGCCCGAATCGATCACGCTCATACTGGAATCTTTCCGCCGAGTTCGTCGTCAATATGCGCTTTGATAATGTCGTCAAAGGCGGTCTCTGCCTTGAAACCAAGCTTGCTGGCTCGCGACGTATCAAAATCCGTTGCCCAGCCGGACACGATTTTCTGGATCGTGGCATCGGGCTCACGGCGGATGAGTTTGACTGCCTTGTCACCTGCAACGCGCTGAAGAGCGGCAATTTCTTCGCCAACAAGCGCCGAAAGGCCGGGCATGGAAAGATTGCGCCTTGGACCGACCTGTTCAAGGTCTAGCGTTGCGGCGTGGATAAAGAAGCCGACCGCCGAACGCGGGCTGGCAAACCAGTGCCGCACATTCTCATCGACGGGAAGAATTGCTTCCTGTCCCGATAGCGGCTCGCGCAGAATATTGGAGAAAAATCCCGATGCCGCTTTATTCGGCTTGCCAGGGCGAATGCAGATTGTGGGCAGGCGAATGCCGATCCCGTCAAAAAAACCTCTGCGGCTGTAGTCTGAAAGCAAAAGCTCCGAAATTGCTTTTTGCGTGCCATAGCTCGTGAGTGGTGTCGTAAAAAACTCGTCGCCGATCTTGTCGGGGAAAGGCGCGCCGAAAACCGCGATGGAGGAGGCAAATATAACACGCGGCTTGTAAGGCGCTTTTTGGCCCTCACTGCGGATGGCTTCGAAAAGCCAGCGCGTGCCATCGAGATTGATCTTGTAGCCCTTCTCGAAATCGGCTTCCGCTTCGCCTGAAACGATTGCTGCCAGATGGAAGATCATGTCCGGACGGGCGGCAACGAGCCTGTCTGCCACACCGGGATCGGACAAATCAGCGGCAATTGTCTGCGCAATACCGGCAAAGGTTGCCGGTGCTACGGGTTCGAAAACATCAACCAGTGTCAGCTTGTCTATGTCGGATCCAAGCGCGCCCGGTTCGGCAGCGATCTTGTCCAGAAGCTTGCGGCCAACCATTCCGGCTGCGCCGATCACCAAAACATGCATATGCGGTATTCCTCCCTCAAGCCCCTCCCGGGCTTAAAACAATTCCAGCAGAATGGACCCGGTTTTCGTCCGGAATTGTGAAAACAAGCCAGCGACTGAACATTTGTATGTTAGCGCTGTCATAAAGTTATGCACACTGACTAGCGTTCATCAAGCGTTTTATGGTAGCGCTGTCATTATTCTTGGAAAATGCTCTGGATTCGAGCCTATGACCCGCAAGAGAAATGCCAATCGAAACGCCGGTGCACCGACTTTGGCGGATGTGGCGCGGCTGGCTGGCATGAGTGAGATCACGGTTTCACGCGTCGTTCGCAATCAAGGTCCCATTGCGGATGCGACGCGAACACGCGTCTTGGCCGCCATTTCCCAGCTTGGCTATATTCCCAATCGCGCTGCGGGGAGCCTCGCTTCCGCCGCTTCGACATTGATGACTGTGCTCTTGCCATCATTGTCGAACATTGTCTTTCCCGATGTCCTGCGCGGAATCCACACTGCTATCACCGAAACAGGGTTTCAGTCGGTCATTGGTGTTACCGATTATGATCCGCTGATTGAAGAGCGTATTCTTCTGTCATTTCTTGCCTGGCAACCAGCCGCTGTGATTCTGGCCGGCTTGCATCACACGCCCACAGCGCGAAAACACCTCGAGCAGGGCCGGTTCCGCGTTGCGGAGCTTATGGACATTGATGGCGATCCTGTGGATATAGCTGTCGGCATGTCACATCGGCAGGCTGGCTATGAAACCGGGCGGCACCTTATTGAGCGCGGATACCGAAGATTTGGCTATGCCGGTCATATGTTGATTTCCGATGACCGTGCAAAGGCGCGCTATCAGGGGCTGTGTGAAGCCTTAAGGGAGGCTGGTCTTTCGCTCGTCGGCGAAATGCGTGTCCCCGGCGGCGGCTCGACAATAGCCGGGCGGGAGCTTCTGGAAAAACTGCTTGCAGCCCATCCCGATTTGGATGTCGTGATTTTCCCTAATGACGACATGGCTATGGGCGGTATTTTCTACTGCATCCATGCGGGAATTGTCATCAAAGAGAGGCTCGGCATATTCGGCTTCAATGGGCTGGATATCGGGCAGGCAATGCCTCTGCCGCTCTCAACTATTCTTTCCAAGCGATTTCTGATTGGCAAAACTGCGGCGGAAAAGCTGCTTGAAAGCCGCGAGCGTCCCCCGGAAAAAACCATTATCAATACTGGTTTTGACATTATCGAGGGCGCTACTGCTTAGGTGCAGCAGCTTCGTGCGTGGTTCGACAAGCTCACCATGAGGGAAGGTAATGGGCTGCATGATTAACGGCCAGCGGTGCAAATCTTGACTCCTGCAATCCTCAACTTCCCTCATGGTGAGCTTGTCGAACCACGCACACCAATCATGCAGGCAGTAATTCCCACCCACCTTTAAAATGCCTTTCGCTTTACTCACGATTGACATAAAGCAATTTTCGTTTTCGTATAGACACTACAAAAACGAAAATGAAAGCTGGTTCCATGTTCCTCGCTCCCAGACATGCCGAAATTCTGGAGATGGCCAAGGAGCATGGTCGCGTCCTTGTTGATGATCTGGCAATGCATTTCAATGTAACGCCGCAGACCATCCGCAAAGACCTGAACGATCTTTGCGACCAGCGCCTGCTTAACCGTATTCATGGCGGCGCTTTATTTCCTTCAGGCGTGCAAAATCTGGAATATGAGGCGCGGCGCTTGATAGCAGCGGGCGAGAAGGAAGCCATAGGTAAAGCTGCCGCTGAGTTGATCCCCGACAATGCATCGCTGTTTGTGAATATCGGCACGACGACAGAGGCTGTTGGACAGGCCTTGCTGGACCGTAAAGGTCTAATGATAATCACCAATAATATAAATGTTGCCAACAGGTTACGAATTTACCCCGATATTGAGGTGGTCATTGCCGGCGGTGTCGTGCGTGGCTCCGATGGCGGTATAGTCGGCGAGGCAGCGGTCGATTTCATCCGCCAGTTCAAGGTGGATTTCGCTGTTATAGGAACCTCGGCAATCGACAGTGATGGCGCATTGCTTGATTTTGATTTTCGCGAGGTCAAAGTCGCGCAGGCGATCATGGCCAATGCGCGCCACGTGATCCTTGTCTCGGACTCGACCAAGTTCGAGCGCACTGCACCCGTTCGCATCGGCCACTTGTCGCAGGTCAACACCTTCATTACCGACCGCTGCGAAAGTGAGGCAATACGCCGGATATGCAGCGATGCAGACGTCAGATTGATCGAAACATCTGTCTGAAACCGGCTCTTGTGCGCTCTTCCATTGCGCGCTATAGTTCATTTTAGTTTCGTATTGCTTTCGCAATTATAGCTTTTTCATTTCGCATATGCGAAGAGATGGTGCGTTGCGAAATGAGGGTGGGGAAATTGAAGGGTCAGGTTTACGATATCTTCGTTATAGGCGGCGGCATTAATGGCTGCGGCATTGCGCGTGACGCTGTGGGCCGCGGCTATTCGGTTTTCCTTGCCGAGATGAACGACCTTGCCAGCGGCACCTCCTCCGGTTCGACAAAGCTTATCCACGGTGGTTTGCGTTATCTCGAACATTATGAATTCCGCCTTGTGCGCGAATCGTTGATGGAGCGTGAAGTTCTCTGGGCCTGCGCGCCGCATATTATCTGGCCCATGCGTTTCGTGCTTCCGCATCATAAAGGCCTGCGTCCGGCATGGCTGCTGCGGCTTGGTCTTTTCCTTTATGATCACATTGGCGGACGCAAGAAGCTTCCGGTAACCCGTACTCTGGATATGACGCGCGATCCGGCCGCAAAGCCGCTGAAGTCGCTTTATACCAAGGCTTTCGAATATTCCGATTGCTGGGTTAATGATGCGCGCTTCGTGGCGCTCAACGCCCGCGATGCCGCCGATCGAGGTGCGGTCATCCGCACGCGGACAAAAGTTGTAAGTGCGATGCGCGGTGCCGATCATTGGACGCTGACATTGCAGGATACTTTGACCGGCGCCAAGGAAGATGTGCAGGCAAAGCTCGTCGTCAATGCTGCCGGACCTTGGGTTGATGAAGTTCTGACCGGCGTAGTGGGCAGCAATGATGCGCATAATGTACGCCTGGTGCAGGGCAGCCATATCGTCGTAAAGAAAAAGTTCGACGATCCACGGGCCTATTTTTTCCAGAATACAGATGGGCGTATTATCTTCGCCATTCCCTATGAGCAGGATTTCACGCTGATTGGTACAACCGATCAGGATTATCACGGCAATCCGGCGGACGTGAAAATCAGCGATACCGAAATTGATTATCTTTGTGCAGCGGCCAGCGAATATTTTGTCGAGCCGGTGAAGCGCGAAGATGTGGTCTGGACCTATTCGGGTGTGCGTCCGCTTTATGATGATGGTGCGTCCAAGGCGCAGGAAGCAACGCGCGATTACGTATTGAAAACCGATGCGTCGGACGGCCGGGCGCCGATCTTGAACATTTTTGGTGGCAAGATCACCACATATCGGCGTCTGTCCGAGCATATGCTTGAGAAAATTGAAGACCAGCTTGGCAAGCGTGGTAAGCCATGGACGGCAACCGGTACGCTGCCCGGCGGGAATTTCGCAGTAAACGCATTCGACAGTGAATTGCAGATATTGAAGTCTGACTATCCGTTTCTGACAGCTGCCCATGCACATCGGCTTTTCCGGCTTTATGGCACCAAGGCACGTGTGCTGCTTGGAAATGCAAAATCGCTTGGCGATTTGGGTAAGCATTTTGGATCGGATCTTTACGAGGCGGAAATACGCTATCAAATTGAGCATGAATGGGCGCTTACCGCGCAGGACGTGCTGTGGCGCAGGACCAAAAGAGGCTTGCATTTGAGCGCCGATGAAGCGGCTGCTCTCGATCAATTCATGGAAGGTGCAGTCGACAGGCGGCGCGCCATGGCTGCAGAATAAATATACTGCTGAGGCGCGGTAAACGCGCATCGGCTCAAGAGCAATTCCAGGAAGGTGGGGTTTTCCGTCCGGAATTGCGTAAAGGCAAAGAGTTAGAGCGCTTCCCGTTTCTGTTTGGGTGGAAGTGCTTCGGGAGGAGAAGTAATGCTGGAATTGCGAAATGTATCCAAAATGGTGAGCGGCAAGCTCCACCTCAGCGATATATCGCTGACTTTGGAACATGCGACGCTGAATGTGTTGCTTGGACCCACTCTGTCCGGCAAAACCAGCCTCATGCGCATCATGGCAGGTCTCGATGTGCCAACTTCCGGCTCTGTCTGGTTCGATGGTCAGGATGTGACGGGCGTTCCGGTTCAAAAGCGCTCGGTTGCCATGGTTTATCAGCAGTTTATCAATTATCCGGCCTTCACGGTCTATGAGAACATTGCTTCGCCAATGCGTGTTGCCGGTGCTGACAAGGCAACTATTGATCGCGAAGTGCGCAAGGCCGCTGAAATCCTCAAGCTTACGCCCTATCTCGACCGCACGCCGCTTAGCCTGTCCGGCGGCCAGCAGCAGCGCACTGCGCTTGCGCGGGCCATCGTCAAAAACGCCAAGCTGGTGCTGCTCGATGAGCCTTTGGCCAATCTTGACTATAAGCTGCGCGAAGAGCTGCGTCAGGAATTGCCCCGCATCTTTGCCGAATCCGGCACGATCTTTGTTTATGCGACCACTGAGCCGCATGAAGCCTTGCTGCTCGGCGGCAGCACGGCAACCCTCTCCGAGGGGCGGGTAACACAGTTTGGTTCCACAATTGATGTGTTCCGCAAACCGGATGATCTTATCACGGCGCAGACCTTCGCCGACCCGCCGCTGAACACAATTGCCTTGGCAAAGTTCGGCAAGGCATTCCAGCTGGAAGGCGGCGTTACCCTGCCGATCCCGTCGCATCTGACCGATATCGCTGACGGCACCTATACGATCGGCTTCCAGCCGCACCACATCAATACGGTTCGCGGCAGTGCCGATGAAATCGGATTGAAGGCCCGCGTGACAGCCACTGAAATTACCGGTTCGGAAAGCTTCGTCCATCTGTCCTTCGCCGATGCGCGCTGGACAATGCTCGCTCACGGCATCCACATTTACACGCCCGATGAAGAAATCGACATTTTCATCGACCCGCGCAACCTGATGATCTTCGACGGCAGCGGCAATTCCATTCGCCGCCAGCAGAAATTGGCGGCATAGATAATGGCACGTATTGATCTCAACCATATCCGCCACGCCTACGGTCCTAATCCGAAGTCGGATAAGGACTATGCGCTGCGCGAGGTCCACCATAGCTGGGAAGATGGCGGTGCCTATGCGCTGCTGGGACCTTCCGGTTGCGGCAAGACCACGCTGCTCAACATCATTTCAGGCCTGATCCATCCGTCCCATGGACAATTGCTGTTCAACGGTCAGGATGTCACCAACCTTTCGACGCAGGAACGCAACATCGCACAGGTGTTCCAGTTCCCGGTCATCTACGACACCATGACGGTTTACGATAATCTTGCCTTCCCCCTGCGTAATCGCGGCGTTGCGGAATCCGAGATCGACGTCAAGGTGCGCGAGACGCTGGAGATGATCGATCTTGCTAGCTGGTCCGGCAAGAAAGCCCGTGGTCTGACGGCGGATCAGAAGCAGAAGATATCGCTCGGTCGCGGCCTTGTCCGGTCTGATGTGAACGCTATCCTTTTCGATGAGCCGCTGACCGTGATTGACCCCCATATGAAATGGGTTCTTCGCTCACAGCTGAAGCAGCTGCATCAGCGTTTTGGCTATACAATGGTTTATGTCACGCATGATCAGACGGAAGCGCTGACTTTCGCCCAGAAAGTCGTCGTCATGTATGATGGCGAGATCGTGCAGATCGGTACGCCAGAAGAATTGTTCGAGCGGCCAAAGCATACCTTCGTTGGTTATTTCATCGGCTCGCCAGGCATGAATGTCATGCCGGTCAAGCTTGCAGGCGGAATGGCGCAAATTGGTGCGCACGCAATACAACTTCCTACACCTGTTACCCCCGCCGATGCGAAGAAAATCGAGCTTGGTATCCGCCCGGAATATATCCGCATCGGTCGTTCCGGCATGCCGGTAAAAATTGCCAAAGTGGAAGATATTGGACGACACAAGATCGTGCGTACCCGACTTGAAAATCAGGACATTGCCGTCATCGTTGGCGAAGGCGAGGATATCCCTGCCGATCCGCACATCACCTTCGACCCGAAGGGCATAAATATCTATGCCGATAGCTGGCGCGTGGGAGGGTTATAATCATGGAAAAAACCTGGAACAATAAAGCCTGGTTTATGGTCCTGCCGGTTTTGCTGCTCGTGGCTTTCTCGGCAGTCATCCCGCTGATGACCGTGGTCAATTATTCAGTGCAGGATACGTTCGGCAATAACCAGTTCTTCTGGGCCGGCACAGAATGGTTCACGGAAATGCTCACTTCCGAGCGCTTCCATTCGGCTCTTGGTCGCAACCTCTTCTTCTCGTTCATTATCCTTCTCATCGAGATTCCGCTGGGGATCGTCATTGCGCTGAATATGCCGCGCAAGGGTTGGGGTGTTCCGGTTTGTCTCGTGCTGATGGCTTTGCCGTTGCTTATTCCGTGGAATGTGGTTGGTACGATCTGGCAGGTGTTCGGGCGTGTTGATATCGGCTTGCTCGGCCATACGCTGGAACGCCTCGGGATCAACTATAATTATGTGCAGAATCCGCTGCATGCCTGGTTCACGGTCATCATTATGGATGTCTGGCACTGGACCAGCCTGGTCGTGCTGCTGTGCTATGCCGGGCTGGTTTCGATCCCCGATGCCTTTTATCAGGCGGCAAAGATTGATGGTGCATCGCGCTGGGCAGTGTTTCGCTACATTCAGTTGCCAAAGATGAACCGTGTGCTTTTGATCGCCGTTCTGCTGCGCTTCATGGACAGTTTCATGATCTATACCGAACCCTTCGTCGTCACAGGTGGTGGTCCCGGCAACTCGACCACTTTCCTGTCCATTGATCTGGTCAAGATGGCGGTTGGCCAGTTCGATCTTGGACCGGCGGCAGCCATGTCGCTCATCTACTTCCTTATTATCCTCCTGATGTCATGGGTGTTCTACACCGTCATGACCAATTATGATGCGGAGCGCTGAGATGTCAGAATCTGTCGCCCGTACCGCAGTTAGTGTCAGCCCTGAACAGGCCAGAATGGATAAGGCTCTTGCCCGCCGCATGCGCAAGCGCGGGGATGAATCGAAATTCTGGTGGTTGATCCCGACGCTTTACATCTTTTTCCTGATGCTGCCGATCTATTGGCTCATCAATATGAGCTTCAAAACCAATCAGGAGATTTTGGGAAACTTTTCCCTTTGGCCGCAAAGTCCGACCTTGCGGAACTATGCGGTCATCTTCACGGATCCCTCATGGTATAAGGGTTATATCAACTCGATCATTTATGTGGGCATGAACACAGTGATTTCGGTGCTGGTCGCCTTGCCTGCGGCCTATGCCTTTTCGCGCTACCGGTTCCTCGGCGACAAGCATTTGTTCTTCTGGCTTTTGACCAATCGCATGGCACCGCCAGCTGTTTTTGCGCTGCCATTCTTCCAGCTTTATTCGGCCTTCGGCTTGATCGATACGCATATCGCCGTTGCTCTGGCGCATTGTCTGTTCAACGTGCCGCTGGCTGTGTGGATTCTGGAAGGCTTCATGTCGGGCGTGCCAAAGGAAATCGACGAGACCGCCTATATTGACGGCTATTCCTTTCCGCGCTTCTTCGTGAAGATATTCATTCCGCTGATCGCAAGCGGCATCGGCGTTGCTGCCTTCTTCTGCTTCATGTTCTCATGGGTGGAATTGCTTATTGCCCGCACGTTGACGACGACTGCGGCAAAACCAATCGCTGCTATCATGACGCGCACGGTTTCTGCGTCGGGCATGGATTGGGGCGTGCTGGCTGCGGCCGGCGTCTTGACCATCATTCCCGGCGCCATCGTGATCTACTTCGTCCGCAACTATATCGCCAAGGGCTTTGCCCTGGGGAGGGTGTAATGGAAAACACACGGCGTTGGCCTCTGGCGCTTCTCGCTGTTCTTGCGGCCTATGCAATCTTGGCGGGCCTGCTTGTCACAGCTGTGCCGTTGAAAAGCGGTGCGCGGGATTGGTTCGGAGCACTTGCAGGTGGCGGCTGGATGGCCTGGACATTTCCGACAGCGCTGTTTTTCCTGACCATCTTTGCGCTCATATCGCTGATGGCGGTCTGGGAATATGCCTCGCCGGGCGGCAATCCGCGCATCGGCATATTACGCTTTGAAACCACGCGCGGCGACAGGCTTTTCGTGTCGCTGCTCGGCAGTGCTTTTATCCACCTCGCCTGGCTCGGTCTCGTTGGCCCGAATATCTGGTGGGCTCTAGCAATCTCTGTGGTCTACGCCATTGGCGTATTCCGCTTTGTCTAAAGCATCGGACTGAAATCCGATGCCCTAAATTGAAGGTCTGGCATCCGCCAGTCATTCAACACCTGCAAATCGCAACTCTGGGAGGACTGAAATGCGAACGCGAATTCTAACGACAACAACAGCACTTGCGCTGCTATTGGGGGCGGGAAGTGCCTATGCGGGCATGGACGAAGCCAAAGCTTTTCTCGACAAGGAAATCGGCGATATGTCGACCCTTGATCGGGCTGCGCAGGAAAAGGAAATGCAGTGGTTTATCGATGCTGCAAAGCCTTTCGCAGGCATGGATATCAAGGTGGTTTCGGAAACGATTACCACCCATGAATATGAGTCCAAAACTCTGGCTAAAGCATTCACTGATATTACCGGCATCAAGATCACCCATGATCTCATCGGTGAAGGCGATGTCGTTGAGAAGCTGCAGACACAAATGCAGTCCGGCGAAAACGTCTATGATGCTTACGTCAATGATAGCGATCTGATCGGCACGCATTGGCGCTACCAGCAGGCACGCAGCCTGACCGACTGGATGGCCAATGAAGGCAAGGACGTTACCAATCCTGGTCTTGATCTGGCTGACTTTATCGGCACCAAGTTCACGACTGCTCCTGATGGCAAGCTGTATCAGTTGCCGGACCAGCAGTTCGCGAACCTTTATTGGTTCCGCTATGACTGGTTCAACGACGAAAAGAACAAGGCCGACTTCAAGGCGAAGTATGGTTATGACCTCGGTGTGCCGGTCAATTGGTCAGCCTATGAAGACATTGCCGAATTCTTCACCGGTCGCGAGATCGACGGCAAGAAAGTCTATGGTCACATGGACTATGGCAAGAAGGACCCATCGCTCGGTTGGCGCTTCACCGATGCCTGGCTCTCCATGGCAGGCAATGGTGACAAGGGTCTTCCAAACGGTTTGCCCGTCGATGAATGGGGCATCAAGGTCAACGAAAAGTCACAGCCGGTCGGCTCCTGCGTTGCGCGCGGCGGTGATACCAACGGCCCGGCTTCCGTCTATTCCATCCAGAAATATCTTGACTGGATGAAGGCCTATGCACCGCCGGAAGCGCAGGGCATGACCTTCTCGGAATCCGGTCCCGTTCCTGCACAGGGCAATGTTGCCCAGCAGATATTCTGGTACACGGCCTTCACTGCCGACATGGTCAAAAAGGGCCTGCCGGTCATGAATGATGATGGCACGCCGAAATGGCGCATGGCTCCTTCGCCACATGGCGTTTACTGGAAAGACGGCATGAAGCTTGGTTATCAGGATGTGGGTTCCTGGACCTTGCTGAAGTCGACACCGGATGATCGCGCCAAGGCAGCTTGGCTCTACGCCCAGTTCGTCACATCAAAGACTGTGGACGTCAAGAAGAGCCATGTAGGTCTGACCTTGATCCGCGAAAGCTCCATCCAGCATGAAAGCTTCACCAAGCGCGCTCCGGAGCTTGGTGGTCTGATCGAGTTCTATCGTTCGCCTGCCCGTGTTCAGTGGTCGCCAACCGGCACCAACGTTCCTGACTATCCAAAGCTGGCTCAGCTATGGTGGCAGGCAATCGGCGATGCATCCTCCGGTGCCAAGACTGCACAGGAAGCGATGGACTCACTTTGCGCCGAGCAGGAAAAGGTCATGGAACGTCTGGAACGCGCTGGCATTCAGGGCGATATTGGACCGAAAATGGCTGAAGAACATGATCTTGCCTACTGGAATGCCGATGCGGTCAAGAATGGCCACCTCGCACCACAGTTGAAGATCGAAAACGAAAAAGAAAAGCCCCAGACCATCAATTATGACGAACTGGTCAAGAGCTGGAACAAGTAAGCTTGAGGCATTGAGGGGAGGGGGCGGCGCTTCGGCGCCGCCCTTTTTCTTTGGTATATTGCGATTGCCCTAGAATAGAAGCAACAAGGGCGGCATCATCTACCGCCCTTGTTTATCGCTCCTAAAACCGCACGCTCAGATCGGCCTTGATGGCATTGTCATGTGACTGGCTGGAGAACTGGCCGGTATAGCTGAC
>NZ_JBBCBN010000020.1:0-1650 GCF_037203775.1 Phyllobacterium sp. CCNWLW183
GTCGATTACAACGTCAAGATCCGCGTCAAAGGTGACGGTTCAGGCGTTGAGCTTGCAAATGTGAAAATGTCGATGAATCCGTTCGACGAAATCGCGGTCGAGGAAGCGCTTCGTTTGAAGGAAGCCGGCAAGGTCGAGGAAGTTGTCGTCGTGTCGATTGGCCCGGCGCAGGCGCAGGAAACTTTGCGCACAGCACTCGCCATGGGTGCGGACCGTGCCATTCTGGTCAAGGTCGACGATATTGTCGAGCCGCTGGCCGTCGCCAAGATTTTGAAGGGCGTCGTTGAAGCCGAACAGCCGCAGCTCGTTATTCTTGGCAAGCAGGCAATCGATGACGATGCCAACCAGACCGGCCAGATGCTGTCAGCGTTGCTCGGTTGGAGCCAGGCCACCTTCGCCTCCAAGGTTGAACTTGGTGACAAGTCGGCCAAGGTAACACGCGAAGTCGATGGCGGCCTGCAGACCATTGAGGTCACTTTGCCGGCAATCGTCACCACCGATCTGCGTTTGAACCAGCCGCGTTATGCTTCGCTGCCCAATATCATGAAGGCTAAGAAGAAGCCTCTCGATGAGAAGTCAGCTGCTGATTACGGCGTTGACACTGCGCCGCGCCTCAAGGTTCTGAAGACTGAAGAGCCGGGCGGACGCAAGGCTGGTGTGAAGGTCAAGGACGTTGCGGAGCTTGTCTCCAAGCTGAAGAACGAAGCTGGCGTTCTTTAAGGAAAAGGATAAGGAATTCACCATGGCTATTCTTCTTTTTGCCGAACACGATAACGAAACCCTTTCCGACCAGACAGCCAAGGCTTTGACCGCAGCGCTCGCCATCGGTTCGGATGTGCATGTGCTGGTAGCCGGAAAAGGCGCCAAGGGCGTTGCAGATCAGGCTGCCAAGCTTGCGGGCGTCAAGAAGGTTTTGCTGGCCGATAGCGATGATCTGGCCAACCGCCTCGCCGAAGCTACCGCTGCATTGATCGTCTCGATTGCCGACGGCTATGACACGATCATCGCCGCTGCCACCACCAACGGCAAAAACATCTTGCCGCGCGTTGCAGCGCTGCTCGATGTCATGCAGGTGTCAGACATTATCGAAGTTATCTCGGCTGACACATTCAAGCGTCCGATCTATGCGGGCAATGCCTTGCAGACGGTGCAGGCCACCGATGCCAAGAAGGTTATCACGGTTCGCACGGCAACCTTTGCCGCTGCTGGCGAAGGCGGATCAGCCTCCGTCGAGACCATTTCGGCGGCTGCCAATCCTGGCCTTTCGACCTTTGTTGAAGCAAAGCTTTCCGGTGGCGATCGTCCTGAGTTGACCTCGGCGAAGATCATTATTTCCGGCGGACGTGCTCTTGGCTCCAACGAAAAGTTCAAGGAAGTGATCCTCCCGGTTGCTGACAAGCTCGGCGCTGCGGTTGGTGCTTCGCGTGCGGCTGTCGATGCGGGCTATGCACCGAATGACTGGCAGGTTGGACAAACAGGCAAGGTTGTCGCGCCTGACCTTTACATCGCCGTGGGCATTTCCGGCGCGATCCAGCATCTGGCCGGCATGAAGGACTCCAAGGTCATTGTTGCCATAAACAAGGACGAAGAAGCACCGATTTTCCAGGTTGCCGATTACGGCCTCGTTGGCGATCTCTTCGTTATCCTGCC
>NZ_JBBCBN010000021.1:0-740 GCF_037203775.1 Phyllobacterium sp. CCNWLW183
AATGTTTGACCTTACTGGCCGCAAGGCTCTCATTACGGGCGCAACAGGTGGTATCGGTGAAGCGATTGCCCGCGCGCTGCATGCCCAGGGTGCAATTGTCGGTTTGCACGGTACGCGCATCGAGAAGCTGGAAGCCTTGGCAGGCGAACTTGGCGATCGCGTCAAGATTTTCCCGGCAAATCTTTCCAATCGCGATGAAGTCAAGGCGCTGGGTGAGAAGGCTGAAGCGGATCTTGAAGGGGTGGAGATATTGGTCAACAATGCCGGTATCACCAAAGACGGTTTGTTTGTGCGCATGAGCGACGCCGACTGGGACAATGTTCTGGAGGTCAATTTGACCGCCGTGTTCCGTCTCACCCGCGAATTAACCCATCCCATGATGCGCCGGCGCTACGGCCGCATCATCAACATAACGTCAATCGTTGGCGTTACCGGAAATCCCGGCCAGACAAATTACGTGGCTTCGAAGGCCGGCCTTATCGGCTTCTCCAAGTCGCTTGCGCAGGAGATCGCCAGCCGCAACGTTACCGTGAATTGTGTAGCGCCCGGTTTCATCGAATCAGCCATGACCGACAAGCTCAATGACAAGCAGAAGGAAGGCATCATGTCCGCCATTCCTATGCGCCGTATGGGCACAGGCGAGGAAATCGCGTCGTCAGTGGTTTATCTTGCCAGCAGTGAGGCTGCCTACGTCACTGGCCAGACGATCCATGTAAACGGTGGCATGGCGATGATCTGAT